>JAKAJU010000067.1 GCA_021813655.1 Chloroflexota bacterium
CGCGACGCCAGCGCCCGTGGGCGGGCGTCCCGTGCCGGCGTCGGGGGAGGCGCTTCCTGCACCCGTCGCGCCCGCGTCGCGCCGGCGCTCGCCTGCGCCTGCCCGTCGCGCGCCGGGACCCGTGCACTGCCGTCACTGCGGGCTGCAGGTGCCGGCCGTGGCGCGCTTCTGCCGGCGGTGTGGCGGGCGACAGGCAGAGGTGGCCGTCTAGGCCCCGGCCTGGCTGGCGCTCGCCGACGGACCCTCCTCGCCCTCCGGCCGCACCGGCGGCGACTTCACGCGCCGCGCGAGCCACGCGACGCCGAGGAGCACGATCTGCGTGCACAGCGAGAGCCAGATCAGCGCGGCGAAGAGCGCGACGAACGTGCCGTAGACCCGCAGAGACCGGAAAAAGATCGGCGCGACGATCGCGAAGACCTGGGTGATCACGCTCACGCCGATGCCCGCCACGACCGCCGGGATGAGCGCGTCCCGCCACCTGACCCGGCGCGCGGGGACGTACCAGTAGGCCAGGAAGAGCGTGCCGATGAACCACGCGGTCATGATGAGCACCGCCACGAGCCGGCGGGCCAGGCGATCCGCGCCGTCCGATGGGATGAACGAGAGGTCGGACGCGAAGAGCAGGAGCGCCGCTGCGCCGAGCACGCTCCCGATGAAGAAGGCGACGCAGGCGAGCGACTCGAGCGTCTGCCGGACGACGTCGCGTCGCGGCTCACGCGGGAAGAAGAGCGCGACCGACGTGTCGAGCGCCGCGTAGACCCGGCTCGCCCCCCAGACGAGGCCGATGAGGCCGATGATCGAGAACGTCCATGCCCCCTCGGAGATCTGCTTGAGCATCTCCGCGATGAGATCCTCGAGCGGCGGGATCTGCGAGGCGAGGAACTCGAGGACGCGGTCTCGCTCGTTCGGGTCGGCGATGAGGAACCCAAGAAGGGAGACGAGCAGCAGCAGCGTGGGCAGGATCGCGACGAGCACGCTGTAGGCAAGTCCCGCGGCCGTCACGCCGCCGCCGGCTGCACCGTAGCGCTCCATGAGGTCCATGCCGAGGATCGCGAGCGGGAGCGCGAGGATCCGCTCCACCCACGGCCGAACACGACGCTCCACGCGGGCCACGAGCCGTCCGACCGGCCCTCCGTCGCCGGCAGCGTCGCGCCCCGGCACAGGCTCAGTCCGCGAGGTCTTCGAACAGGACGGGCTGCACGTCCTGGACCCGGACGCGCGTCGCCGGCCGCAGCATCGCGCGGACCTCCACGCGGCGAACGTACCTCCGGCCGCCGGGCTTGATGCTCGAGAGCCTGCCCGCGCGGGCCCACCGGCCGATGGTCTCGGCGGTCACGACGACGTTCGCGTCCGCGAGGATGCCAGCCGCCTCCTCCAGCGTCACCCAGTCGGTCGCCGGTCTGCGCATCGGCTCACTCCCCGCCAGACGTCTCGCTCGAGGCACCGCCGCTCCTGGCGCCGGACCCTCCGGCGCCGGACCCTCCGGCCTGCTCCGCAGCTCCGGATCGCCCGGCCTGCTCTGCGGCGCCGGCTCCCCCGGACTGCTCCGCGCTACCGCCGGCGTCGGATCCCGCCTTCTTCTTGATGGGGCCCGAGACGCTCCTGCGATCCTTCTTCGCCCACCCGCTCCCGCGGAAGTGGATAGCGGGTGCAGCGAAGGCCTTGGCCAGGAGTCCTCCGCATTCCGGGCATTCGGTGGGTCCCATGGCGTCGATGCCGTGCGAGACCTCCATCACGTGGCCGCAGGACTCGCAGACGTAGTCGTAGATGGGCACGCTCGATCGATCCTCAGTCATCCGTTCCGGGTCATGCCCGGAGAAGTCGCATCCCGCACTTGGGACAGTAGAAGGCACGCTCCCGGCCTGCGCTGTAGCCACAGCTCGGACAGACGAGTCCGCCGCCAGCCCGGGAGGGGACGACGGCCTCCTCGGTGATCCTCGGGACGACGGTGGCCGCCGCCCGGAGGCTCGTGACGATCGCCGCGAGGACCCGCGACGCCACCCGATCGGTGTCTCCCCGGATCCCGCGACCGCCCCACCCGACGACGCCGCGCGCGATGAGATCCCCGGTGGCTTCGTCCCAGTGCGCGGCCACGCCGCCGACGACGGCGTCGAAGCGAGGATACCCGGCGGTGTCCACCTCGCCCGCGAGCAGCCCGCACGCGAGAGTGTCGAAGGCAGGGTCGAGCGCCTCGACGGTCTCGAGCACCAGCACGGCGTGCCGCGCGACCGGCCCGAGCTCGCTGTTCGCGCTCACCCACTGCAGGGCCTCGGATGGTCGCTCGAGGTCGGGGGACGCCTGGGCGAAGTCCACGGTCCGCGGCTGCACGACCTCGACCGGGGTGAGGGCGACGCCTGCGATGATCCCGGGCACGGACTCGAGGAGACCGGGCGCCGCAGCGAGGCGGACGCCCTCGCTCGACTTCGCACCATACGCGAGCCGAACGGAGTAGTCGGCCGCGTCGACGACTTCGGGCTCCGGCTCCGGCGGCGCCTCGACCGGTTTCTTCTTCTTGAACAGACCCACGTGCTCGCGCCCTCCCGCGTCCGCGCACGATCGTAGCAAGTCCTGGCTGTGACACCTACCCGCCGAGGCGTTCGCGCAGCCGGCCGGCCAGGTCGGCGAGCTCGGCCTCGCGCGCGCGGGCGCCGTCGACCACCGGACCGGGCGCCTTCTCGACGAACGCGGGGTTCGCGAGGCGCGCGCGGGCGCTCGCGAGGAGTCCCTCTGTCTCTGCAAGCTCGCGCTCGAGGCGCGTTCGCTCGCGCTCGGCGCCCACGTCCCCGTCCGTCGCGGGCTGGACGACGGCCTCGGTCGTCCCCGCGATCGCCGCGAGCGACCCGGGGACGCGCACGTCGTCGAGCTCGGCCGCAGCGGCCCGACGCACGAGAGGCCGGGCCCGGGCCAGGCGTTCGATCGCGGGCGCGAGCGCGTCGTAGGCCGTCGCGAGCTCGTCGCCGACGGCGACGTGCACCGGCAGCCAGGCCGCGGGCTCGATCCGGGCCTCGCTCCGCGCGTTGCGGATCGACCGGACGAGATCGATCGCCGCCGCGACGGGGGCCTCGGCGACCGGGTCGATCTCGCCGGGTGCCGGCCACCGGGCGACGATGAGCATGTCCGGATCGTCATCGGCGTGGGGGAGCTCGCCCCAGATCGCCTCCGTGACGAACGGGACGATCGGGTGCAGCAGGCGGAGGTACGTGTCGAGCGCCTCGACCATCGCCCACCACGTCGCCTCCCGATCGGCGGCCGGCAGCGCGGCGTCCGCGAGGCGCACCTTCGCGAGCTCGATCGCCCAGTCGCAGTAGTCGCTCCACGTCGCGTCGTAGAGCAGGCGCGTCACGTCCGCGAACGAGTACTCGGCCAGCGCACGATCCACCTCGGCGATGGTGGTCGCGACGCGGCTCCGAAGCCACCGCTCGGCGGGACCGAGCCGCTCGGGGTCGGGCCGCCGCCGGTCCGAGCCCTCCGGGATCGACTCCGGCCGGGCTCCCAGGAGCCAGCGAGCCGCGTTCCAGAGCTTGTTCGTGAAGTTGCGCGCGTTCGCCAGCTTCTCCGCGCTGAAGCGCTGGTCGTTGCCGGGCGCAGCGCCGTGCACCAGCGCGAAGCGGAGCGCGTCGGCCCCGGACTCGTCGATCGCCTCGAGAGGGTCGACGACGTTGCCCTTCGTCTTCGACATCTTCTGGCCGTACGGGTCGCGCACGAGGCCGGAGAGGTAGACGATCGAGAAGGGCGGCTCGCCCATGAGATGGATGCCGAGCATCATCATCCGGGCGACCCAGAAGAAGATGATGTCGTACGCCGTCTCCATGACCGTGCCCGGGTAGTAGCGGGCGAGGTCGGGCGTCTCGTCGGGCCAGCCGAGCGTCGAGAACGGCCACAGGCCCGAGCTGAACCACGTGTCGAAGATGTCCGGGTCCTGTGCGAGGTCTGACGCGGGACGGCCGCACACCTCGCAGGCGGCCGGGCCGCGCTCCTCCGCGGAGACGGTCAGGTGGCCATCGGGGCAGTACCACGCGGGGATCCGGTGGCCCCACCACAGCTGCCGGCTCACGTTCCAGTCACGGATCTCCGTGAGCCAGTGCTCCCAGACCTTCTCGAATCGTTCCGGGAGGATGACCGTGTCGCGTCCGCGCGTCGCGGCGAGAGCCGCCTCGGCGAGCGGCTGCGTCCGGACGAACCACTGCGTCTTGAGGCGCGGCTCCACGACGTCGTGGCTGCGCTGGCAGCGCCCGATGACCATCTCGTGCGGCTTTGCGCCCACGAGGTCGCCGCGGGCCTCGAGATCGGCGAGGATCCGCTGCCGCGCCTCGTAGCGATCGAGGCCCGCGTACGCGGCGCCGGCCGCGGAGATCCGGCCGTCGTCCTCGAGCACGTCGATGACCGGCAGATCGTGGCGTCTTCCGGTCGCGGCGTCGTCATGGTCGTGGCCGGGCGTGATCTTGACGGCACCCGTCCCGAACGCGGGGTCCACGACGGCGTCCGCGATCACGGGGACGTCGCGCTCCACGAACGGGATCCGCACGGTGCGGCCCACGAGCGCGGCGTGACGGAGGTCGTCCGGGTGGACCGCGACCCCCGTGTCGCCGAGGATCGTCTCCGGGCGCGTCGTCGCCACCTCGATCCCGCCCGCCTCCGGCTCACCGGTGGCAGGGTCCACCAGGTGGTACCTGATCGTCCAGAGCGTGCCCGTCTCGGGCGTCGCGATGACCTCGAGGTCCGACAGGCTCGTCCGGCAGCCCGGGCACCAGTTGATGAGGGTCTCGGAGCGGTAGGCGAGCCCTTCGCGGTACAGCCGGAGGAACGCCTCGCGGACGGCGCGGGCGGAGCCGTCGTCCATCGTGAAGCGCAGCCGGCCCCAGTCGAGCGAGGCACCCACCCGACGCTGCTGCGAGAGGATGACGCCCTTCGTCTCCTCGACGAACCGGCCCATCCGCTCGAGATAGCGCTCGCGCCCGAGGCTGGCGCGCGTGTCGCCCTCCGCCGCGATCACCCGGTCGAGGACCACCTGCGCCGCGATCGACGCGTGGTCCAGGCCCGGGAGGAAGAGCGCCGGCCGGCCCTGCATCCGGGCGTGCCGGATCATCAGGTCCTCGACGGTGGATCGCTGGGCATGGCCCAGGTGGAGCGACCCTGTGACGTTCGGCGGCGGCTGGATGATGACGAACGGCGACGCGCCGGCGTCGGCCCGGGAGCCAGCGCCGTCGGGCGCGAAGACGTCGGCCGCGAGCCAGCGGTCGTAGATGCCCGACTCGACCTCGGCCGGGCGGTACGCCGCCGCGAGCTTCCTCTCCCCGCTCACCTCAGGCCGTCTCACCCTCGGCGGCGAGCCACCCAGGGTAGTTGGACTCGTCCACGCCGCGGTCCACGTCCGACTTCGTGAGGAGCAGAGGCGGCCTGCCGTCGCGGATCGTCTCCTCCGTGATGATGCACTTCCGGATCTCGCCCCTCTCCGGGATCTCGTACATGACGTCGAGCAGCGACTCCTCGACGATCGTGCGAAGAGCGCGCGCACCCGTCTTGCGCGCGAGAGCACCCTCCGCGGCCGCGCGCAGCGCTCCCTCCGTGAAGACGAGCTCGACCTTGTCGAGGGAGAGGAACTTCACGAACTGGCGCGTGATCGCGTTCCGCGGCTCCACGAGCACGCGCACGAGGTCCTCGGCGGACAGCGACGCGAGCGTCACCACGACCGGGAGGCGCCCGACGAACTCCGGGATGAGCCCGAACTTGAGCAGGTCCTCGGGCATGAGTCGCTCGAAGATGCGGTCGCGGTCCACCCTCTCGGGCCCGGCGTCCGCCCCGAACCCGATCGTCTTGCGGCCGATCCGCTCCTCGATGATCCGCTCGAGGCCGTCGAACGCCCCGCCGCAGATGAAGAGGATGTTCGTCGTGTCGATCTGGATGAAGTCCTGGTGGGGGTGCTTCCGCCCGCCCTGGGGCGGGACATTCGCGACGGTCCCCTCGAGGATCTTGAGAAGCGCCTGCTGCACGCCCTCGCCGGAGACGTCCCGCGTGATCGACGGGTTGTCGGCCTTCCGGGCGATCTTGTCGATCTCGTCGATGTAGATGATCCCGCGCTGCGCGCGGGCAACGTCGAAGTCGGCAGCCTGGATCAGGCGCAGCAGGATGTTCTCCACGTCCTCCCCGACGTAGCCCGCCTCGGTGAGGCTGGTGGCGTCCGCGATGCAGAACGGGACGTCGAGGACGCGAGCGAGCGTCTGCGCGAGGAGCGTCTTGCCCGACCCGGTGGGCCCGACGAGGAGGACGTTCGACTTCTGGAGCTCGACGTCGTCCACCTGGTGGCCGGCATTCACCCGCTTGTAGTGGTTGTAGACCGCGACCGAGAGGACCTTCTTCGCCCGCTCCTGGCTGACGACGTACTGGTCGAGCGAGTCCTTGATCTGGCGGGGCTTGGGAAGCTTGGGCGCGGGCGCCTTGGGACGCGGCGCCTCGAGCATCTCCTCCTCGATGATCTCCTGGCACAGGTTGATGCACTCGTCGCAGATGTACACGCCCTGGCCGGCGATCAGCTTGCGGACCTGCTCCTGGCTCTTGCCGCAGAACGAGCAGCGATACGGGACCCTCGGCGTCTTCCCGTTCGACATCTCGTCCTCCCGCCCCCGCCCCGCGCCGTCAGGCGTCGCCGGCCGGCTGGTCCGGCTTGGTGCCGCCCTTGCCGCCCTTGCCCGCGCGCTCCGGCCCGGCCGAGGGTTCGGCGTCGGCTCGGGCGGCGAGCGCCTGCGCGTCGGCGAGCGCCCGGGCGGCGGCCAGCGACGGCGGGTAGTACACCGCGTCGATGATGCCGTATTCCTTGGCCTCCTCGGGCGACATGAAGAAGTCGCGCTCGGTGTCCTTCACGACCTTCTCGACGGGCTGACCCGTGTGACGCGCGAGGATCTCGTGGAGCATCCCCACGAGGTGCTCCCACTCGCGCATCTGGATGAGCGCGTCGGGCGGGCTGCCGCGGAAGCCGCCGTATCCCTGGTGGATCATCACGCGGCTGTGCGGGAGCGCGTAGCGCTTGCCGGTCGTGCCGGCAGCCATGAGGACGGCCGACATCGACGCCGCCATCCCGATGCAGATCGTGGAGACCGGTGCCTTGACGTACTGCATCGTGTCGTAGATCGCGAGGCCCGCCGTCACCGAGCCGCCGGGCGAGTTGATGTAGAGGCTGATGTCCTTCTCCGGGTCCTCGGAGTCGAGGAACAGGAGCTGGGCGATGACGAGGTTCGCGATCGTGTCCTCGACGGCGTCGCCGAGGAAGATGATCCGCTCCTTCAGCAGGCGCGAGTAGATGTCGTACGCCCGCTCGCCGCGGCTCGACGACTCGATGACCATCGGAACGAGCATGTTCCGTCCTCCTGCCGCGCCGTCCCCGCCTGCCGTCACGCCTCGGAGCCCGGCGCCTCGCCGGGATCCTCGACGTGCGGTAGGGCAGGATGCTCGGGATGCGCGGCGAGCCACTCGTCGATGAGCTTCTCGACGACCAGGGAGCGCCGGATGGAGCTGCGCAGCGACGCGCGCGCCCGCTCCGAGCCGACGTACTCGGCGAGGCGCGGATTGGCCGCGTAGCGCTCGCGCGCCTCCGCGACCTCGGCCTCGATCCGCTCGGCCGGAACGTCCACACCCTCGGCATCGGCCACGCGCGAGAGGACGAGGAGCGTCTTCACGCGGCGCTCCGCATCGGGTCGCATCTCCGCGTGCAGTGCCTCGTCGGCCTTCCCCGTGGCTGAGAGGTAGGCCTCCTCGGAGATCCCCTGCCGCGCGAGCGCGCTCTTCAGCTCGTCGTGCATGACCTCGACCTCCTCGTCCACGAGGACCTCGGGCGGGTCGACGGTCGCGTTCGCGACGGCGTACTCGATGATCCGATCGGCGAACCGGTGCCGGGCGCGATCCAGGGCGTTGCGCTCGAGACGCCGCCCGATCTCGGCGCGGAGCGTCGCGAGGTCGGCGTAGTCGCCGACGGATCGGGCGAACTCGTCGTCCGCGTCAGGCGCCACCTTCTCGCGGACCTCCTTCACCGTCGCCGAGAAGTGGGCCTGCTGACCGGCCAGCTCGGGCTCCGGGTAGTCGGCCGGGAATGTCACGTCGAACTCGCGGGGCTCGCCGATCGTGGCCCCGATGAGCGCGTCCTCGAAGCCCGGGACGAATCGTCCGTCCCCGATGATCAGGGGTGCGCGCTCCGAGGACCCACCCTCGAAGGGAACCCCGTCGCGGGTCCCGACGAAGCTGATGATCGCGTAGTCGCCCTTCCGGACAGGGCGGTCCTCCACCGGGTCGAGGCGCGCCTGCTGGTCGCGCAGCTCCTCGAGGACCCGGTCGACCTTCTCGGCGTCGACCGTGTCGATCTCGGGCGCGAACCTGAAGTCGCGGTAGTCCCCGAGCTCGACCTCGGGCGGGACCGGGACGGTCGCCTTGAACCGGACGGGCTTCCCCTCCTCCGCCTGGACGACCTCGATCGAGCCGCGGGCGAGGGGGACGGTGGATGTCTCGATGATCGCCTCGCGGTACGCGGACTCGACGAGCCGTTCGACGGCGTCGTCGAGGACCACGCCGTCGCCGAGGACGCGCTCGAGCATGGCGCGGGGAGCGCGGCCGGGCCGGAATCCCGGGACGCGCGTGCGGCGGGAGAGGCGGCGGACCGACTCGGCGACCTCGCGGTCGAGCCGGTCGGCGGGGACCTCCACCTCGAGAAGGACAGAGCTGTGGGGTGCGGGGGCGGTGGTGACGTTCATCGCCGGGCGATGATAGCAGCGGGGCACCGCTCCGGCCGCGGACCGGCGGCGGTCGACCTGGTAGGCGAGGTCGGGGTCGAACCGACACGTCCCTCACGGGACACCGGCTCCTAAGGCCGGCGCGTCTGCCATTCCGCCACTCGCCCGGCGGCGAGTCTACCGCGGCGACCCCGCGCCCGGATCGTCGGCGGCGGCGCGTGCTC
>JAKAJU010000169.1 GCA_021813655.1 Chloroflexota bacterium
AGTGACGGTGTGCATGGCGACCCCGCGTCGATGATGCGGGGCCGCTGAGGTGGGCGGGCGCTACCTCGGGCGCCGGGCGATCCAGGCGGTCATCACGATCGCCTTCATCCTGGTGCTCAACTTCCTCATGTTCCGGCTCATGCCGGGCTCGCCGGAGCGGATCCTCTTCCGGAACCCGAACATCACCCCCGAGGTCCTCCAGGCCGCGCGCGAGCGGTGGGGCCTGGACAAGCCGCTCATCCCGGACCAGCTCGTCAGCTACGTCACGTCCACGCTCCAGGGGGACCTCGGGTACTCGCTGAAGTTCCGCGGCCAGTCGGTCGTGAGCGTCATCGGGAGCCGCATCTGGCCCACGGTCATCCTCTTCGGGCTCGGGGAGCTCATCGCGATCGTGGTGGGCCTCGGCCTCGGCGCCTATTCCGGGTGGAGGAGAGGGGGGCCGGTCGACTATGTCGGCAACGGGGTCTCCCTGATCCTCTACTCGATGCCGTACTTCCTCATCGGCATGTTCCTCCTCGTCATCTTCGCCACGACGCTCGGGTGGTTCCCGACCTCGGGGATGTTCACGATCGGCGGCGGCCAGAACCTCACCCCGATCGACCGCGCGCTCGACTTCGCCCGGCACCTCGTCCTCCCGCTCGCGACGGTCGCCCTCGGGCTGATCGGCCAGTACTCCATCCTCATGCGCTCGTCGATCGTGGACACGCTCGCCGAGGACTACGTGGGGACGGCCCGGGCGAAGGGCCTGACCGAGACCCGTGTCCTGTCCGCGCACGCGCTCCCGAACGCGCTTCTCCCGACCGTCACCCTCATCGCGATCAACCTCGGGTACGTCGTCGCCGGGGCGATCACGGTGGAGGTCGTGTTCAACTGGCCGGGCCTCGGGACCCTCACCGTGGATGCGCTCAACGCGCGCGACTACCCGGTCCTCCAGGGGGTGTTCCTCCTGCTGTCGGTCGCGGTCGTCGTCGCCAACTTCGGCGCCGACATCGTGTACGGCTTCCTCGACCCTCGCGTGCGGACGTGACGGCACGTCGATGAGCACGGCCACCCTCACCCCTGCGCAGCTCCGTGCGGAGCGCTGGCGGCTCCGCGTCCGCGGCTACCGCGACGGCTGGAGCCGGTACCGCCGGCGACCCGACGGCCTCATCGGCCTCGCCATCCTCGTGGTCTTCGCAGCGCTCGCGATCGCGCCGTCGCTCTTCGTCGGGCCGCTCCAGACCGCGACCACGGCCACGGGCACCAGCCTCCAGCCCCCGAGCCTCGCCTACCCGATGGGGACGGACGAGCTGGGCCGGTCGATCCTGAACCTCACGGTCCACGGGACCCGCGTGAGCATGATCATCGGCCTCCTCGCGACCGTCATCACGGTCGTGATCGGCGCGGTGCTCGGGATCGTCTCCGGCTACGTCGGCGGGCGTCTCGACACGGTCCTCATGCGGATCACCGACTTCTTCCTCGTCATCCCGACGTTCGTCCTCGCGCTCATCCTCGCCCCGATCGTGCTCGAGATCGTCGGGACGGACGCCGAGCTCTTCGGGATCCGCGTGACGCTCCTCGCGATCGTCATCGTCATCGGGGTCACGAGCTGGGCGTCGACGGCACGGATCATCCGGTCGCAGGCCCTGACCGTGAAGGAGCGGATGTTCATCGACCGGGCCCGCGTCATCGGGGCGTCGTCCGCGCACATCATGCGGCGCCATATCCTCCCGAACGTCGTCGCGCTCATCGTCGCGAACACCGTCCTCGTCTTCGCGGGCGCGATCCTCACCGAGACGACCCTCGCGTTCATCGGCCTCGGCGATCCCTTCCAGCCGTCGTGGGGCCAGATCCTCAACTCGGCGCAGACGGCCGGGGCGCCCGGGCTCGGGGCGTGGTGGTACATCGTCCCGCCGGCGGCCTGCATCGTCCTCGTCGTCCTCGCCTTCACGCTCGTCGGGAGCGCGCTCGACGACGTCCTCAATCCGAAGCTCCGAGGCCGGCGGTGACGGGGAACATCGACCCGCGACGGATCACCCGCGCGGTCGAGGAGAGCCAGGCCGCCGAGGCCGACCGCTCAGACGCGATCCGCGATGCGACAGCTCCCGAGGTGACCGTCCCGGTCGGCGGAGCCGATACGCTCGCGCGCGTCGAGGCGGGATTCGAGGCCGATGCGCAGGCTGCCGCGGGTATCGCGCCGGCGGTGGGCGGCGCGACCGTGCCGCGGGGCCGCGGCCGGCGGCAGTGGCCGCTCCCGAAGCAGGCCGACCCGGACGCGCCGCTGCTCGTCGTCGAGGGGCTGCGGACGTACTTCGCGATGGACGGCGGCGCCGAGGTCAGGGCCGTGGACGGCGTGAGCTTCACGCTCAACGACGGCGAGGCCCTCGGGATCGCCGGGGAGTCCGGATGCGGGAAGACGACGACGGCTCTCTCCCTCCTCCGGCTCCTGCCGGCGAACGCACGCGTCGTGGACGGGAGCGTCAGGCTCTTCGGGATCGACCTCCGCCTCAAGACCGAGAACCAGCTCCGCCGGTACCGGTGGCGGGAGATCTCGATCATCTTCCAGGGCGCGATGAACGCCCTGAACCCGGTCCGGCGCGTGGGGGACCAGGTCGCCGAGCCACTCGTGGAACGTCTCGGGCAGGACGCCGCGGAGGCGAGGAAGCGGGCAGGCGAGCTCCTCGAGCTCGTCGGGATCCCCAAGGCGCGCGGACGTGCCTACCCGCACGAGCTCTCCGGGGGGATGCGGCAGCGCGCGATGATCGCCATGGCGCTCGCGTGCGACCCGGCGATCGTCATCGGCGACGAGCCGACGACCGCGCTCGACGTCATGGTCCAGGCGCAGATCCTCGAGCTCCTCGAGCGTCTCCGCCGCGAGCTCGGACTCAGCCTCATCCTCATCACGCACGACCTGTCGGTGATCGCCGAGACGTGCGACCGGGTCCTCATCATGTACGCGGGGAAGGTCGCCGAGGAGGGACCGGTCGACACCGTCTTCCGCCGCCCGCGACACCCATACACGCAGCTCCTCCTCCGCGCGTTCCCGAACATCCGGGCGGACGTTCGAACCCTCGGCACGATCCCCGGCAGCCCGCCCGACCTTCGCACGCCGCCCGAGGGCTGTCGCTTCCACCCGCGATGCCCGCTCGCGATGGACGTCTGCCGCACCGAGGAGCCTCCCGAGGTGACCGTCCACGGCGTCCGGGTCGCGTGCCACCTCTATCCACCCGGCGGGGAGGGGACCGTGGTCCCGGTGCCGATCGTCGAGGTCGTCGGCGCGGTGGCGGACCCGGGGACGGGCTCTGTCGCATGACCGACCTCATCCGCCTCGAGGGGATCGCGGTCCACTTCCCGGTGCGGGGCGGACTCGCCGACCTCGTCCGACGCCGGCCGGCAGCCGTCGTCCGCGCCGTCGACGGGATCGACCTCACCGTGGGGCCGGGCGAGGTCGTGGGGCTCGTCGGCGAGTCGGGCTCCGGCAAGACGACGACCGGCAGAGTCGTGGTGAAGCTGACGCGTCCGACGGCCGGGCGTCTGCTCCTCGACGGGGCGGACGTGACGAAGGTCTGGGGCGGGGACGCCCTCCGCGCGTACCGGCGCAGGATCCAGCTCATCTTCCAGGATCCGTACGAGACGCTGAACCCGAAGCAGACCGTCCACGATTTCGTCGCCGAACCCATGGTCGTCAACAGGACTGTCCCGTCGGCAGTGGAACGCGAGCGGATCGTCCTCGAGGCGATCCACTCGGCGGGACTGCGCCCGGCCGCCGACTTCGCCTTCCGGTATCCGCACGAGCTGTCCGGTGGTCAGCGGCAGCGCGTCGTCATCGCGGGCGCCCTCGTGCTCGACCCCGACCTCGTCGTGGCGGACGAGCCGGTGTCGATGCTCGACGTCTCGATCCGGACCGAGATCCTCCAGCTCATGCTCGAGCTCCGACGGGCGCGCGGCCTGGCCTACCTCTTCATCACCCACGACCTCTCGCTCGCGTGGGTCCTCGCGGACCGGATCGCGGTCATGTACCTCGGCCGGATCGTGGAGGTGGGGCCGGCGCCTGCGGTCATCGGCGACCCGCGGAACCCGTACACCCGTGCTCTCGTGAGCGTCTCGCCGTCGCCGGAGCCGCCGGCCCCGGGGGTCCGTGCGCGCAGGGAGATCCTCGCGGGCGAGACGCCGGACGCGGCGCACGTGCCGCCGGGCTGCCGCTTCCATCCGCGGTGCCCGCTCGCATTCGACAGGTGTCGCACCGACGAGCCGCCCCTGTTCGATGTCGGGGCCGGTCACGCGTCCGCGTGCTGGCTTGCCGAGGGGGGCAGGCCGCTTCCGGCCGCCACCAGGTTGGCCGGGTCGTGAGCGACGGGCCCGGCTCCCTCGGGACCGACCGCGCCGCCGCCCTGCTCGGCGTCGTCTCCCCGACGCGCTCGCAGCCGAGATCCGCGCACTCGGGCGCGACGGCGCCCGATGGCGTCCGGAACCCGACGCGTGGTCGGTCGTCGAGGTCGTGGGTCACCTGATCGAGGCTGAGCGGCGCGGCTTCGCGGGCCGCATCCGCGAGATCCTCGCCACGGACGAGCCGCGCCTCCTCGCCTGGGACCAGGCCGCGGTCGCCGCCGCCCGCGACGACCGCGCCGCGGACCCGGTCGTGCTCGTCGCCGAGCTCCGCGCGGTGCGCCTCGACGGGATCGCGCTCGTGCGCGGCCTCGCGCCCGCCGACCTCGCGAGGGTCGGCCGTCACCCCGCCGTCGGTCCCCTGCGGGTGGACGAGCTGGTCGCCGAGTGGGTCCACCACGACCGGATGCACCTGCGCCAGGCGCTCGGCACCGCACAGGCATGGGCCTGGACGCGCATGGGCGGGACGCGCCGCTTCAGCGACCCGACGGCATAGGGCGGATCGGCGTCGAGGGGCGGGATCGTCGCCCGCCGAGGCGCGCCGGGCGCCTTCACGCCCTCCCGGCGAGCCGGCGCAGCTCTTCGTGCGGGCCGGAGATGATCGCGACCTCGCCGGGCCGGATCACGCGGCCGTCGGGCGGGTTCGCCTCGTAGTCCGCCTCGCCCCGGACGATGGCGAGGACGAAGATGCCGTCGCGACGAAGCGCCGCGACGTCGCGATCGGCGAGAGGCGAGCCGGCGGCGACGGTGAGCTCCTCGAGCGAGAACGCGAGCTGGCCATGCGAGAGGGCCTGGTCGAGGAAGTCCACCACGCGCGGCCGGCTCGCGAGCTCGGCGAGGCGGCGACCGGCCATCGTGTACGGAGAGACGACGCGATCCGCCCCGGCGCGCCGGAGCTTCTCCTCGGCCTCCGCGGCGCTCGCGCGGCCGACGATGAAGAGACGTGGGTTGAGCGCGCGAGCGGAGAGGATCACGTACACGTTGTTCGCGTCCGAGTCCATGGTCGCGATGAGCCCGCGCGCTCTCCCGATCCCCGCCGTCAGCAGCGTCGCGTCGTCGGTGGCGTCGCCCTCCACGACGAGGAGCCCGTCGCGCCGGGCGTGCTCGAGGGATGGCTCGTTGCCGTCGATGACCACGACGCGGTGCCCTTCGTGGACCATCTCGCGCGCGACGGTCGACCCGACCCGGCCGTAGCCGCAGAGGATGAAGTGGTCGCGCATGCCCGAGAGCTCGTCCGCCACCCGTTTCGCCTCCCGTCGTCCGCTCGTCGCGTCGCGGACGAGCTCCTCCGTGATGATGCCGACCGTCCCGAAGATGATCCCGACCCCGGCGATCGCGACGACCGTGGTCCACAGCCGGAGGGGCTCGTCGAGCTCGCGCACCTCGCGGAACCCGGTCGTCGTGAGCGTGATCGCCGTCATGTAGAACGCGTCCGACAGCGACCAGCCGCCGACGACGATGTACCCGGCGGTGCCGACGGCGAAGGCCATGGCGACGACGAGGAGCCAGACGCGCAGCAACCGCCACGGCGCCGCGCCCGGCGGCACGGGGCGGGAGCGGCCGACCGTCCGACCCGTCGTCACGCTCGCATCCTAGGGGAGTGCGGCGCCTCCGACGTGGGCCGGACGGCACGGTCCGCCGAGGTCGGCGCGGGTCAGCCGGCCGGGCAGCCGGATTCGTCGGGGAGGAGCGGGCGCAGCGTGAGCGCATACGTCGCCCCGGCGCTCCGCCAGTAGGTCAGCTGGTTCGCGCCCTCGAGCGCCCGACGCAGGGTCGCGAGGTCGTCGCCGGTCAGAACGCCGCAGCGCATCGGCGGCTCCATCGTCGGACGGAACGGCGTCCCGAACGACGCCAGGGGCGTCGCGAGCGGCCAGTCCACGACCGTCGGCGACAGTCCGGGTTCCGGCACGACGGGCTGCGCCTCCTGCGCGTAGATGCGGATCGCATCGAAGTCATACGGGGTCTCGACCGAAACGACGTCACTCCCGAGCCAGCCGGGCAGATCGCCGAGCTTCGCGGAGAACGCGGCGAGGTCCGCGCGGGCTGCAGCCTCGGCCGGCGGGAGGACCGACGGGTCCTCGCCGAGCCCGAGGGCGTAGGCCGAGACGGTATGCGTCGCGCCGCCGGCGTTCATGGTGAAGGTCGTCGTGCCCGCGTCCATGATCCCCGGGTACGGATACGACGCGTCCTTGCCCAGGAGCCCGGCCCCGGCGGCGGCGGCGAGGATCCTCTGGAGCCCCGCCTCCGAGACGCGTGCCACGACGAGGCTCGGCAGCGCCGGGCCCGGATAGATCGCGATCTGCGCGCCCTGCGTGATGACGCGCCCGTCGCCGTAGATGCTCACCTGGGGAATGTGCGAGAGGATCCAGCCCGGGGCGACGAGGCCGCCGTCGATGTCCTCGCGGAGCACGAGCTCGTTCGCGCCCGTCGGGTGCGCGATCGATCCGACGCTCGATGTCGGGGCCGCCGACCCGTCGAACCCCGGCGATCCGCCGGGTCCGGGGGACGACGCGGGCGGGAAGCTGCCCGATGAGCACGAGACGAGCGTGAGGGCGAGCGCCGCGAGAGCGGCGAGGGCGGTGTGTGTCATGGCGGTCAGACGAACCGCCCCGCTCTCCGGTTCCGCGGATCGCGGGCGTCGGGCCCGGACCGCGCCGTCAGGGCACGGTTGACGCGGTCGCAGCCGACGGGCTCGGCGCGGGAGTCGTCCCGCCCGCGGCCGGCGTGACGGACGGCGATGTGAGACCCGAGGCGGCCGGCTCCGGCGTGGGGCTCGGGACGGTCCCGTTCGTCACCTGCTCGATCGCCGTCTCGATGGCGGCGAACCCGGTGAGGCCCCGGATGAGCGTCTGGCCGTTCGGCCCGACGATGTTGAGCGTCGGGGTGGACTCGACGCCGAGCTTCCGGCCGGCCTCGGTCTCGGCGAGCGCGGCTGCGCGTGTCTCGCCCGCGTTCATGCATGCGGCGAACGTCTTCGTGTCGAGGCCCCCGAAGCCGGCGAGCTGCACGAGGTTCTGCGCGGAGAAGGCCCCCCGATTCTCGCCCTGCTGTGACGCGAAGAGCAGGTCGTGGTATCGCCAGTAGGCTCCCTGCTGGCCGGCGCACCGCGCCGCGGCCGCGGCCTGCGCCGACTCCTCGCCGAGGAACGCGAAGTCGCGATAGACGAGCCTGACGCGCCCCGTCGCGACGAGCTCGCGCTCGATCGTCGGCTCGATGGCGTGGCTCATGACGCCGCAGTACGGGCACTGGTAGTCGGCCCAGACCTCGACGAGGATCGGCGCGCCCGCGTCGCCGAGGACCGGCGCAGCGCCCCCGGCTGCGCCCGACCCCGTGGTCGCGACGGGTGACGGCGCGAGGCTCGCCGCGGCGGTCGCTCCGGCGGCCCCATCCCCGACCCGTCCGGTGGCGGCGAGGACCGCGAGGACGATGATCCCTCCCGCGACCGCCGCGAGCAGGTAGCCGCCTGCGCGGATCAGGCGGCCGCGAGACACCCGGGGCTGGGTCTGCGCCTCGCCCGCGGGCGCGGCTGCTCCCGCCACTGCTCCCACCGCCCCGGGTTCGGCGGCCTCCGTCTCCGTCGCGTCGGGCGCCTCGGCACCGGCCGTCGATGCCGCGATCGCCCCGGGAGGCGGGGTGGGGACCTGGGCGGGTGCGTCACCGGCCACGGCCTGGACAGCAGCGTCTCCCGCGGCCCCGGGGGTCGTCTCTGCGGCCCACGCGGTCCGGGCCACCGCATCCTGCGCCGGCCCGGCCTCGGCGTCCGAGGCAGCCGGGTCGCGCGGATCGGTGTCGGTCATCGGTGTCTCCTCGGATCGGACGGCGTCGCACGGTGCGTGCCGGATTGTGGCTCGGGTATCGGCCGCGCCATCGTCGCACAGGAGGTCGCGGCGCGCCGCTCGGCGCGCGGACGCGCTCACGGCGCGCCACCGACGCACGGCGGGGGTGGGGCGGCGCTACCCTCGTGCCATCGGGGCACGAGGTCGGCGGGAGGAGACGCGTCGATGAGCGAGACCGTCGTGACCATCGCCGAGGGGATCGGGCGGCTGCTCGACCTCGCCGGCGTCGTGACGATCGCGGCGGGCTTCCTCCTCGCGCTCTTCTTCATCACGCCGACGCTCGCGCGCGGCGATCGCACGGGCGCCTACGCGGCGTTCCGCGTCGGACTCGCGCGGGCCATCCTCCTCGGTCTCGAGATCCTCGTCGCCGCCGACATCATCCGGACGGTCGCCGTCCAGCCGACCCTGGAGAACGTCACCGTCCTCGGGGTGATCGTCCTCGTACGGACGATCCTGAGCTTCACCCTCACGGTCGAGATCGAGGGTCGGTGGCCCTGGCAGGCGAAGCCGGCGGTCGTCGGGGAGGGCGCCCGCTCGGAGTGACGGCCGGCGACCCCTCGCGCGGCCGGCCATCCGGGACGGACCGCGCCCGCCACGCGTCGTGCGGGCCGCGATGCGCGGGGCCG
>JAKAJU010000150.1 GCA_021813655.1 Chloroflexota bacterium
GAAGAGGCCGCTCTTCACGAGGCTCCCCTCAGGCGAGCCCGAGTTGGTGAGGTCCGCGTACCAGCTCTTCATGTCCGCGAGGTAGTCGTCCACGAGCGGGATCTGCCAGTAGCGCTCGCCGGCGCGCGCCGCGGCGGCGGCGATCGCGTCGTACCACGTCTGGGGCGCCGCGAAAGCACCGGTCACGAGATCGCCGAGCATTCGACCGACGGCGGCCGTGAGGGTCGCGACGTCCACGAGGTGCGTGGCGCCGAGGCGCTCGGCGTACGTGAGCGCGTCGCCGAGGATGAGCCGGCCCTCCGCGTCCGTGTTGATGATGTCCACGGTCTTGCCGTTGAGCGCCCGGACGACGTCGCCGGGCCGGGCCGAATGGGGCCCGGGCATGTTCTCGACGGCCGGCGCGATGGCGAGGAGCGGCGTCCCGGGGGCGAGCTTCGCCACCGTCGCGATCGCGGCGATGACGGTGCACGCGCCCGTCTTGTCCATCTTCATCTCTTCCATGCGGTCGGCACCCTTGATGCTGATCCCGCCGGAGTCGAAGCAGACGCCCTTGCCGACCATCGCGAGGAGCCTGCCCTGCGCGTCCGTCGCACCCTCGGGGCCCGACCGCAGGACGATCATCCGCGGGGGGTTCGCGCTCCCCCGCCCCACCGCGAGGAACATCCCCATCCCGAGCTCCTCGGCGCGCTCGGGCTCGATGACGTCGATCGAGAGGCCGTTCGCCTCCGCGAGCGCACGCGCCTCCTCGGCGAGGACCTGGGGGCTCACGTCGTTCGCGGAGCGGTTCGCGAGCCGGCGCGCCACGTTGGCGCCCTCCCCGAGGATCCGGCCGCGGTCGGCAGCCGCGGCCACGCTCGTCGCGTCCGCCCCGGGCGCGACAAGGACGAGCTCGTCGAGGGACGGCGGTGCGTCCGTGACGTCCTCGCGGTAGATCGCGGTCGGCTCGAACGAGCCCTCCTCCACGCCGCGCGCGAGGAGCTCGGCGACCGCAGCCGCGCCGCCATCGAGGTGGGACGCGAGCGGCTCGAGGGCGATCGCGAGGGTCCGCACGGCGCGCCCCGCCAACCGGCGCTCGATCGCCTGGCCCAGGTGGACGACCGTCTCGCGGTCCAGGGCCGCGGGATCGCCAGCGCCGATCGCGAGGAGGCGGCGCGCAGGCAGCTCCCCGCCGGGCGCGAGGGCGGCCTCGTACCGCTTCGTGCGCAGCTCGCCGAACTCGGTGAGCGAACGCAGCTCGCCGGCCGCGCGACGGTCGATCTCGCCGAGCGGGCCGGACCAGTCGGGATCGTCGGGCACGGGCACCGCGAGGACGTCGGCGGCGGCGTCCCAGGGCTGGTCGGTGGCGATGCGGATCCGCATGTGGAGCGTCCTCCGGCGTGCGCCGTCGGTGCGGCGCGAGGTGGTCGGTCGGGCCGGCGAGCCGTATGGCGAGGGGGCGACGCGGCCGTGCTGCGCAGGCGGGATCGGGGTCGCCGCTACTGTACCGAACCGGCCGCGGCGGCGGCGAGCCGCCCGCGCGCCTCCTCGATCGCGATGACCGCCTGGTTCAGGCCGCCGCGCGCGATGTCCGCGAGGATGACGACGAGGGCCCGCGTGTCGGGCGGGAGCGACGCCCGCGCTGCGTCCACCGCGGCGAGCGCCGTCTGCACGTCGGGCGTCACGCGGCCACGGGAGGTCTCGAGGAGCGTGTACAGGTGGCCGAGCGCCGCGTCGATCGCGCGGCTGCGGGAGATCCAGCCGTCGAGGGTCGAGACGTCCGCGCTCTTCGCGAGCCGGTCGCGGATCGTCACGGCGATGTCGAGCTCCTTCGCGGCGGCGTCGAGCCCGGTCAGCGCGTCGGCATAGCGCCCCTTGCTGCCGGCGAGGACGGCCTCGCCCGCCCTGGCGTCATGCGCCGCCAGGTGCCCCGCCAGCTCCACGGCGGGCTCGCTCCCGACGACGAGGCTCTCCCAGGCGGCGCGGAGCCCCACGGTCGCCGGGAGCGCGGTGACAAGCCGGTCGTACCGCGCGATCGCCGCCGGCGAGTGGCGGATCGCGGCGTCCGGCGCGCCGAGAGGCACGGCCTCGAGCCTCGCCCGCAGCTCCGCCACCGACGCATCGATCGCGTCGAGCGCAGTCTCGCCCGCCGCGACCTCGTTCGCGAGGCCCGCGGTGTCGGCCGCGACGAGCGACGCGAGGGCACCGCGGCCGGCGTCGCCCAGCTCGGTCGTGTGCGCGGCGACGTCCGCGAGCGCGGTCGACGCCGCGTCGAGCTCCGCCGCGACGGCCGCGTCCCCGGCGGCGGTGAGCTCCGGCCGGCCGCCCGACCCCGGCGGATGGTCTGCGCCGGCCACGATCCCCGCGCCGCCCAGGGCGAACAGCGCCGCGACGGCGAGCCACGCGATCGCGAGGACGGGTGTCCGCAGCCGCGCCAGTCGATCCATCGTCGCGTCCCTACGGCGCCGGCTTCCCGGCCGGCCGCCCGCCCCCGGCCGTCGCCGGATCCTGATCGCGCTTCTTCGTCCGCAGGTACCAGAGCTGGCCCTCCATCGCCCGCGGGACGAAGCCGAACGCCGCGTAGCAGCCGTCGAGCGGACCGACGTTGTCGAGCCGGAGCTGGCGGAGCTGGTCGGTCGCGACCGGGAACGGGAGGTGGACGAGCTCGGCCGCCCCGGCGACCGCCCCGATGATCGGGAGCGGCATCGGCACGATCCGGCGCTTCTTCCGCATCCCGGCGAGGACCTCCCGGGTGATCTCGCGGTAGGTCCAGTAGCGAGGCCCGCCGAGCTCGATGGACCGCCCGATCGTCCGCGGGTCGTCGACGGACATCCGGACGCAGATCGCGAGGTCGGCGACGGCGAACGGCTGGAAGCGGCTCCGCCCCGACCCCGGGACCGGCACGACGAGCGGGGACGTGCGCACGAGGTCCGCGACGATGTTGAAGAAGCCGTCGCGCGGCCCCCAGAGGAGGGACGGCTTGAGAACCGTCCAGTCGAGCGCGCTGGCCCGGACCGCGGCCTCGGCGCGCGCCTTGGACGACGCGTAGTGGAGGTCCGGATCGTCCGTCACGCCCATCGCCCCGACATGGACGAAGCGCCGCACCCCGGCCGCCTCCGCGGCGCGCAGCATCGCCTCCGTCCCGCCGAGGTTGACCTTCCTGAGCGACTTGCCGCCGTCCCGGTCGCGTGCGATCGCGACGAGGTGGACGACCGCGTCCACGCCGAGGAGGGCATCCGCGAGCCCGACCCCGGCGACGGGATCGCCGGTGCGGAACGTGACCGAGCGGACCTGGTCGACATCGAGGCGCGCGGTGACGCGGGCGGCTGCCCGGTCGTCGCGGACGAGAGCGACGACGCGATGGCCCGCGCCGACGAGCTCGGGCACGACGTGGGATCCGACGAAGCCGCTGGCTCCGGTCACGAGGATTGTCGACATCGCTTCACCCTCCGCCGGCGGCCGCCCGTCGCCGGCGGCCATCCGATGCAGGTTCGGGATCCGGGGACGGACGGATGCGCCGGCATCGTAGCATCGGGGTCATGGACGGACGGACGGGAGACGACGGGGGACGGACGGCGGACGCGCGTACCGCCGGGGCTCCGAAGAGGCGAGTGGATGTCCCGTCCGCGCGGGCGGACGGGAAGGTGCCGGAGGCCGAGGCCGGCACGGTTCCGGGCGCCCTCTCGCGCGCCGCGCTGGTTCGGCTGGTCGAGGCGATGCCGAAGGCGGAGCTCCATCTCCATCTCGACGGCGCGCTCCTGCCCGCGACCGCGCTCGAGCTCGCCCGCAGCCGGGGCGTCGACGCGCCGCGCGACTTCGCCGGGATGGCCGCCGCGCTCGTGGCGCCGATGCCGTGCCGCGACCAGGACCAGCTCATCGACGCGTTCGACCTCCCGGTCGCGCTCCTGCAGGACGCCGACGCGCTGGAGAGGGTGACGCGGGAGCTCGTGGCCCTCGAGGCCGCGAGCGGCGTCCGCTACGCGGAGATCCGCTGGGCGCCCGCGCTCCACACCGCGCGCGGCCTGGCCCTCGCAGATGGCATCGCGGCCGTCTGCGCAGGCGCCGAGGCAGGGGCGGCTGCGACCGCGGTCGTCGTGCGGCTCATCTGCACGGCGATGCGCTCGGACGAGCCCGCCGCGAACGTCGCGCTCGCCGAGGTCGCCGCGCGGTTCCGCGATCGTGGCCTGACCGGTTTCGACCTCGCCGGGCGGGAGGAGCGCTTCCCCGACGCGACCCTCCACCGGGCAGCGTTCGCGGCCGCCCGCGCCGGCGGTCTGCGGATCACGCTGCACGCCGGCGAGTGGGGCGGTGCCGCCCAGGTGTGGCGGGCGCTGACGCTCGATCCGGAACGCATCGCGCACGGACCCGGGGCCGCCGGCGACCCGGACCTCGTCGCCGAGCTGCGGGCGCGCAGAGTCGTCCTGGACCTCACGCCGACGAGCAACGTACAGGCGGGGATCGTCCCCGCCGTGTCGGCGCATCCGCTCGCACGGCTCCACCGTGCGGGCGTCCGGGTGACCCTCTCGACGGACGACCCGACGGTCGCCGACGTGCGCCTGCACGACGAGTACGTGCGCGCCGTCACCGGGATCGGCCTGACGCCGGCGGAGCTGTGGGCGATCGACCGGCGCGCGCTCGACGTCGCGTTCGCCGACGAGGCGGATCTGCGGCCCCTCCGCACGGCGTTCGACGCGTGGGCGGCGGGGATCCCGGAGCTGGCCCCCGACTGAGCTGTCCGGGGCCGAGCCCGGGACGACGTCAGGCCGTGAGGCCCTCGAGCGCCGCCCGCAGCTCCTCGGCGTCGCGGGCGACGATCGTCG
Organism: Chloroflexota bacterium; assembly: GCA_021813655.1. GTDB lineage: Bacteria > Chloroflexota > Limnocylindria > Limnocylindrales > CSP1-4 > CAIYQJ01. The sequence continues at coordinate 4,797 of JAKAJU010000150.1, forward strand.
GCTGCTCGCCGGGCGCGAGGCCGTCGAGGTGCTCGGGGCGGGTGACGCCCGTGAGCAGGAGGATCGACGCGATGCCGGCCGCACGTGCCGCGGGGATATCCGTGTGGATGCTGTCGCCGATGACGACGGCACCTTCGAGCGGGACCCCCACGGAATCTGCCGCGACGCGGAGGAGGAGCGGCCCGGGCTTGCCGATGGCGATCGGGGCCACCCCCGACGCGACCTCGATCGCCGCCACGATCGCGCCCGCGCCGGGAGCGAGCCCGTGCTCTGTGGGGAAGACGGAGTCGCGATTGGTCGCGACGAACAGGGCGCCCGAGCGGACGCAGGTGGACGCGATGGCGAGGCGCCCGTAGTCGACGTGGCGGTCCAGCCCGACCACGACTGCCTGGGGGTTGCCCGCGGCCACTGCCGCCGGGACGCCCGAGGCCGCGGCCTCCGCGGCCTCGCCGGCCGACATGACCGACAGGCCCACCTCCCTGAGCTCGCGCACGAGGCCGGGCGACCCGACGGCGAGGACCCGCTCGACGCGGGGCCGCAGGCCGGCGATGTGAAGGGCCGTCGCGCGTGCGGACGTCACGATCCGCTCGAGCGACGCGGGAGCCCCCACGGCCGCGAGCCTCGCGAGGTAGTCGGCGCGGTGGCGGGTCGAGTTGTTCGTCACGTACGTGATGACGTCGCCCTGCGCCTCGCGCTCGACGAGGAGCTCGGCCACGCCGGGGACGGGCGCATCGCCGCGCCAGACGGTGCCGTCGAGATCGACGAGGAGGAGCATGGCCTCGATCCTAGCCGAACCGAGGAGGCGGCCGCGGCGTGGCTCCGGGGGGACGGGAGGGCGGGCCAGCGGCAAGGGCCCGGGGGCCGCCGGACGGCAGGGAGCGGGGCCCTCCGACCGGGCGGCGCGTACACTGCCGCCGTGCCGCACCCTGACCCGTTCCTCGAAGCGTCCCTGCTTGTCGTCGACGGCCGCAACGTGCTCGGTGCCATGCGCCGCGCCGGCGGCGACCTGCCCGCGCAGGCGCTTCTCGGTCGCCTGTGGACCGTCGTCGGCCCGCGGACCCGCATCCTCGTCGTCTTCGACGGGGCGCGCGACGGGGGCGCGATCATCCCCGAGCGCTCGCGTCGGCTCGGGGTCCGCTGGAGCCGCGACGAGTCGGCGGACGACCTCATCGTCCGGATCGTCGCCGGGTCACCCGATGGGACGCTCGTCGCCACGGACGACATCGACCTCGGCGCGCGGGTGCGCGCACTCGGGGCGGCCTCGATCCGGTCGCGCCAGCTGATCGAGCGATTCGCCCGGCAGCACGCCGCCGCCCCTGCCGTCGGCCATTCGCGGCCTTCTCGACCGATCTCGGGTGCGGCGCCCGGCCAGGACGAGGTCGAGGATCCGGATCGCCGACCGTGGAAGCCCGGGCGCGGGGCGACGCGGAAGCGCGGGAACCCGAAGCGAGGCCGCGGCCAGGCCTGATCCCAGCGCCGCGACAGCGCATCGGGGCGGCCGCGATGGAGCATCGGGACGGCCGCGACGGAGCATCGGGACCGCCGACCGCCAGCCTGCGGCCGCCGATGCTAGGATGCGCGCCGTGGACGCGGCATCGCCGATCGGGCAGGCTTGGGCGCAGGTCATCGACTTCGTGTCGAAGATCGTCTCGCCCGACTGGGGCGCGCTCGTCAACCTCATCCCACTCGCCCTCGCCCCGGTCGTCGGCCTGTTCGTCGCGGCGACGGTCCTCGCGTGGCTCGCCTACGGGGTCCGGAAGCCGCGCGCACGCGTGCGGTACGTGCTGGGCCCGCGCCCGGCCGCGCTCCTCGCCGACGGCACGGCCCTCTTCCCGGCGGGCTACCCGTTCGACGCGTCGAAGGCTCTCGTCTACCCCGCCGGCTCCGTTCGCGGCGACGACGGGGTCCCCCTGACGGTCGCCTGCCCGCTCTGCCACGTCGAGCGCAGCGCCGAGATCTCCACGTGCGGCAACTGCGGCCTCGTGCTGAAGATCCAGGCCCCGCTCGTGACCGCTCCCCCGCCCGGGCCGCCCACCGGCGGTGCTGCCGCGGCCTGACAGCCCCACCCCCCGCCCCGACTACCGGAGCCGCGTCCCATGGCCTCCGCCGCGTTCTACCTCAGCGTCGTCGGCACGATCCTCCTCGCGCTCGCGTTCGCGGCGCACGTCGCGCATGCCGTCCTCCTCGCCGCGGGCCGCGGGATCGTCGCGCTCGTGCCCTCTCCCGCACCGGCGTTCGCCGGCGTGGTCACCGGCAGCTTCGTGGAGCGCGAGACGAGCGCCACGGACGGATCGGAGCGCGACCGAACGGCGATCGCCTCGGTCGCGTGGGGCCTCGCCGTCGGGGCGGCCGCGGCGCTCGGGCTCGCGCTCGTCCTCCGTGGAGCCGTTGTCGGTCGCGGGCCCTGGGGCAACCTCTACGAGTTCACCGTCGCGTTCGCATTCGGGATCGCGCTCGGGTACGTCGTCCTCGCCGCGCGGTACCCGATCCGCTCGCTCGGGGCCATCCCGCTCGGGATCGCGCTCGCCCTCGCGCTGTACGCATTCTCGCTGCCGTCGCAGGTCGAGGCGCTCGTGCCCGCCCTCCAGAACCCGCCGCTCCTCACGATCCACGTCGGCTTCGCGATGATCGCGTACGGGATCTTCGCGATGAGCTTCGCCGCCGGCGTCGGATACCTCGTCCAGGGTCGCGACGACCGGTTCGCCTGGCTCCCGTCCCACCGGACGCTCGACGAGGTGGCCTACCGCTCGGTCGTCGTCGGCTTCCCGATCTTCGCGACGATGATCGTGCTGGGGAGCTGGTGGGCCTCGATCGCCTGGAGCAGCTGGTGGGGCTGGGATCCGAAGGAGACCGCCGCGCTCGTCACGTGGCTCGTCTACGCCGTCTACCTGCACGCCCGGAACCTGCGCGGATGGAGCGGCCGGCCCGCGGCCCTCATCCTCGTCGTCGGGTTCGCGATGGTGCTCGTGACCTACAGCGGCAATCTCTGGTTCAGCGGCCTGCACGCGTACTCGGGCCTCAACTGACCGACGGGGCTCGCGGCGGGGAACTGCCGCGAGGAGCCTGCGCTGGCCGTCGCACCCTGGGGATCGTCATGCGGCGCCCGGGTCGGGCGCCGCATGACGGAGGCGTGGCGAGCGGCGGGTGTCGCCCGAGACCGGGGTCGTCAGGCCGCCGCCTGCTCGGACGCGTCCCTGGCCTCCACGAGCCAGTGGGTGACGCGCGTCTCGCGTTCGACGAGGAACGCATCGTCCTCCGGGTAGAAGACCGCCACGTCCGGTTCGGGTCCGGCGAAGCGACGCACCGCCGCGTCGTCCTCCCAGTACGAGATGAAGGTGAACTCCTCGCGGTCGCCGGAGCGGCGACGGAGCACCGTCACGCCACGGTTCCCCGGGGTGGAGCGGCAGCCCGCCACGCCCGTCTCCTCGAGGTAGGCCGCATAGCGGTCGCCGTCCGCGGGGACCGTGGCACCCCGCCACACTCGTGCGATCATCGCTCGTCCTCCCGGTGGTATCGGATCATTCGGCCGGCGACGGCTGCGGCGACGCCGAGCGAAGGCGGATGGTGATGACGAACCGCGGCACCCGCAGCGAGATGGAGTGGTCACGCTCCCGCGGCGCGCGCCGTGCGGCTGCGAGCTCCGATCGCCAGTAGCTGGGCAGCCCGGCCGCCTCGGCCTGACGACGCCGCGCGCGCTCGATCTCGTCTGCGAGCAACAGGATCCCAAAGCCTTGCTGCACCTCACTGCTCCCTTCCGACCGGGCCCCTCGATCGTCCGGCGGCCTCGCCGGCGGACCCCTGCACTAACCAGTGATCATGTTGTGGTGGTGCTTGAAGACGAGCGTAGGTGTGATAACCTGTCAAGTGCGATGACTGGTGACGGCGGGACGATCTCGACACTGGATGCCTCGGTGGCCGACGCGGCCGGCGGCGCGGCCGGCGGCGCGGTGGCCGAGCCAGGCGTCGGCGAAGCCCC
>JAKAJU010000027.1 GCA_021813655.1 Chloroflexota bacterium
AGCGATGAGCCGGCCGCCCCGCGGAGCGATGAGCCGGCCGCCCCGCGGGGCGAGGCGCCGGCCGACGGCCGCGACCGGAACGGGACCGAGACCGCCGCGCCCGGCGCGAACCGGTAGGTCCGCCCGGCGTGCGCGACGGTCTCCTCGTAGGCGATGCTCGGCCCCGGGTCGACCTGGTGGGGACCGGCGGGAAGGGTGCCTTCGGCGGGCGTCGCGACGGGCACGCCGCCAGGGGCGGGGTCCAGGCCCGGAGCCGTGCGGACGGCCGGCTCGCGACCGGCAGTGGGCGCGGTGCCCGCGACGGGCGCCGCGACCGCGGCCACGAGCACGAACGCGGCCACCGCGGCCACGAGGCGTCGGGCGGGTCGCGGGATGCGTGCGAGGGCGAGCGCGGGCGTCAGCGTGCGTCTCCGTGGCGGGGATCGTTCGTAGGGTCCGGACCGCGCCGCGATGGTCCGCCGGCCGGGCCGTGCCGCCTGGACGGGATCGTCCGACCGGCCTCTGGCCGGCCAACCATAGCGCAGGTCGGCGGAGCGGTCCGGCGACGGCTACTTCACGACGACGCGGGAGGTGGACGAGACGGCTGCGCCGGTCGCGTCGGTCGCGGCCACGACGAGCGTCGCCGTCCCGGCCCGGGCCCCCGCGGCGAGCTTGAGCTTCCCGCGCCACGTCGCGCCGTCGACGCGCGTGACCGGAACCGCGATCGTGCCGGCCCCCGGAAGGGTGATCCGGACGCTCGGAGCGCCGTCAAGCGGCAGCGCGGTCGTCACCGTGAACGTCGCCACCTTGCCGTGGACCGGGATCGCCGGGCTCGTGACGACGCGGAACGGGCCCACGCCCACGGTGGTCCGGGCGACCGCGTGCGTCACGCCGTCCTCGGCGCGGAGGACCATCGTGTACGTCCCGGCCGGAACGAGCGCACCGGCGTCGTCGCGCCCGTCCCACGTCACGGCCAGGGGACCGGGCGCCATCGGCTGGGCCTTCGCGAAGAAGCGGATCGATCGGCCGCGCGCATCGGCCATCGACCACGTCACGGTGGCGGCGTGCGCGAGCGTGAAGGACAGGGCGACGTCGCGGACGACCGCCGAGGGCGTCGTGGGGTCGATGACCGTCGCGGTGGATCGGACCCAGCCGATCGTCGTGGAGATGACGACGGTCCGCGTGATCGACGAGCCGACGTTGCCGGCGGCGTCTCGCGGGGCGACCTGGTACGTGTACGTCCCGTCGGGGAGCGGAGCGCCGTTCGGGCCGCGGCCGTCCCAGATGATCGCGCTCGACCCGGCGGGATTCGGGACCTCGCTCGCGTCGACGACCGTGCCGATCGCGTCGCGGACGGAGATCGCCAGCGTGCCGGCCTCGCTCGCCCTGTAGGCGGTCCGGAGCGTGTCGGAGACGCCGTCCCCGTCGGGCGAGATCGTCGTCGGGGTCGCCGGGATCGTGGCCACCAGCGTCGGCGGCGTGCGGTCGACCCGGACCGTGAGCGAGAGGACCGTGGCTGCGTTGCCCCACGCGTCGGTCGCGCGGACGGCGACCGTGTAGGACCCGTCGGGGACCGGGACGCCGCCCACGGTGCCGTCCCACGAGACGGCGAACGCATCGCCCGCGCCGCCGGAGGCCAGGAGCGTCGGCCCACCCGGCGCGCCGATCGTGGCGTTCCACGTCGACGGCTCCGTGAGCCGCCCGGCGAGCGCGAGCGCGTCGTCCACGCCGTCGCCGTTGGGCGAGATGCCCGCCACCGCGCCGGCCACCTGGTACGCGGCGGGCGGTCGGCTGTCGCGCGGCAGGAGCGCGTCTGCGGGCACGACGCCCGTCGCGCTGCCGTCGAGCGATCGGATCTCCACCGTGGCGCGGCCCGCGAGCGGGCCGCTCTTCGGCGTCCCCGCATCGCGGATCACGCAGACCCGCGTCCCGGGCGGGAGGACGATCGCCGGCGCGTCGGCGGCCGCGGTGGCCGACGCGTACACGGGGGCCCCCGCGGCGCCGACCTCGGCCGCGCCGGGAATCTGGAGCGTCACGGGGGCGGTCCCGGTGTCGCCGGCACGGCCGCCCACGATGTCGGCCGCCGTGAGGCCCGGCATCGAGGCGATCGAGCGCCAGTACTTCGTGCCGGCCGGATCGAGCCGGAGAATCGCGCCGGGGGTCCGCGTGCTCGGCTGTGCGTCCTCGGCGCCGTTGGCGCTCGGGAGGGCACGCCACAGGTCCTCGACCGGCGCGGCCGAGGAGAACAGCCCATCGATGAGGACCGCGGCTGAGCCGTACCACGCGTCGGCGACGACGGCCCCGGCGCCGGCCTTCATCCAGCCGGCGGCGAAGCCATCGGCGCGCCCGCGCGCGACCGCGGGGCTGGGATCGGGATCGCCCGGCTCGGAGCTGCCGGCCGCGTAGCAGAGGTGGCCGAGGAAGACGAGGGCGCTCGGGGCGAGCCGGATGGAGGCGGCGATGAGGTCCTCGCCGTAGTACCTCGTCGAACCGGACTTCGCGTTCCCGGGCGGCGGATCGAGACCCATGCCGTCCATGGTCGAGCCGTCGAGCGACTTCGCGCGCGGGTTCGGGAAGCCGTTGCCGTGGCCCATGTACACGACGATCGATGCGCCCTGGAGCGCGGCGGAGACGGCCTCCCACGTCGCGACCGGCGAGTAGATCTCGACGACGTTCGACGTCCACGTGCGCGCGGCCGCGGCGGCTTTGCGCGCGTCGGCGATGTAGTCGGCCGTGGCGGACCCGGTGGGTCCCACGACGATGACGACCTTCGCCTCGTCCGACGCCGCGTGCGCGGCGCGTGCGGGGACGCCCGCGGGCGTGACGAGCACGAGCGCCGCGACCACGAAGGCGGAGAGAAAGGTCTGGTATGCGGTCCTTCGCACCTGCTCTGGCTCTCCCGGGAGCACGGAGACGGACGGACCGGTGGGCACATACCGGCGTGACCGCAGTCTAGGCGGTCGCCGTCATGATGCCATCCCGTCGCAAGTCGGGTCCCCGGGGGTACGTTCGAGCCACCCTCAGGGGGCGATCGACGCGGGCGGCGGGAGCTCTCCCGTGGCGGCCGGCGACTCGCCCGGGCTCGGGACCGGCTCGGTCCCCTGGATGCCGCCGGAGTAGTCGGTGATGACGAGCACGTTCGTCACCCTGTCGAGGTCGAGGAGCGGGTCCAGGTAGGCCGTCTGGACGACCGCGTTTGGGTCGCGGGCGACGTCGAGGACCGTCCCGACGACGAGGCCGCGCGGGTAGGGGGATCGGATCCCGTCGGCCAGGGAGATCCCCGCCGTGATGACCTTGTCGCCGATCTGGATGCGGGCCGTGGAGTCCACGTTCTGCATGACGAGGGCGCCGCCGAGCTGGCCCACGACCTCCCCGGTCGCCTTCGATGCCGTGACCTCGCCGACCACGGTCGAGCTCGTGTCGGTGATGAGGAGGACCTGGGCGAAGTCCGGGCCGACGCGCGCGACGCGGCCCACGAGAGCCCCGCCCTCGCCGATGACGACGTCACCGAGGGCGATCCCGTCCGACGAGCCGCGGCCGAGCGTCACCACCCGCCGGAACTCCGACGAATCCCGACCGATGACCGGCGCCGCCACCGTCTTGTAGTGGAGCGTGCTCTTGAGCTGGAGCAGGGCGCTCAGCTCCTCGTTGTCGCGCCTCGCCGCCTCGAGGCTGGCGTTCTCCGCGGCGAGCCGATCGTTCTCGGCGCGCAACGCCTCGTTGCGGCGGTGGAGCGCGTCGATCTGGACGACCGTGTCGACGGCCCCGCCGATGCCCGCCGCGACGCCCGAGACCGCGCCCTGCACCGGCGAGAGGGCGAAGGCGATCCCCTTCTGGAACTCGATGGCGAGCGGGTTCGACGAGAGGGCCATGAGCGCCATGCTCACCGCGACCAGCACCCCGAATGCGGCCCAGCGCCGCCGGATCCGCCGAGCGGCCGTCGCGCCGATCGTCACGCGGTGATCCTCACCGCGGCGGTCTGGAGTACGTGTCCGCGACGAGCACGCGCTGCATCATGTCGAGCTCCTGGAGGACGACGCCCGTCCCACGAGCCACGCACGTGAGCGGGTCGTCCGCGACGTGCACCGGCATCTGCGTCGCCTCGGCGATCCGCTGGTCCAGGCCTGCCAGAAGGGCCCCGCCGCCGGCGAGGACGATCCCCTGGTCCATGATGTCGGCGACCAGCTCCGGCGGCGTCTCCTCGATCGTGTCCTTGATCGTGTCGACGATCTGCTGCACCGACGGCTCGATCGCCTCGCGGATCTGCTCGGACCCCACCTCGACGCCACGCGGCAGGCCGGTGAGAAGGTCCCGCCCGCGGAGCAGGACGCGCTGGCCGTCCCACTCGCCCGGATACCCCGAGCCGACCGCGATCTTGATGTCCTCGGCCGTCCGCTCGCCGAGGAGGAGGTTGTACTCGCGCCGGGCGAACGCGACGATGTCCTGGTCCATCTCGTCGCCGCCGATCCGGATGCTCCGGCTCACGACGATGCCGCCGAGGCTGATGACAGCGACCTCGGTCGTTCCGCCGCCGATGTCCACGATGAGGCTGCCCGACGGCTCGCTCACCGGGAGCCCCGCGCCGATCGCCGCCGCCATCGGCTCCTCGATGAGACGCGCCCAGCGGGCGCCGGCGTTGAGGGCCGCGTCGCGGACGGCCCGCTTCTCCACCTCGGTGACGCCCGACGGGATCCCCAGCAGCATCCGCGGTCGCGGGATCAGGCCGATCCGGTCGTGCACCCGATGGACGAAGTACTTGATCATCTGCTCGGTGACGTCGAAGTCGCTGATGACCCCGTCGCGCAGCGGGCGCACGGCGATGATGTCCGCCGGCGTCCGGCCCACCATGCGCTTCGCCTCCGCGCCGATCGCGAGGACGCGCTTCGTCTTGGCCTCGATCGCGACGACGCTCGGCTCGCTGATGACGATGCCGCGGTCGCGCACGTGGACGAGCGTGTTCGCGGTCCCGAGATCGATCCCGATGTCGCGGGAGAAGGTGCCGAGGATGATGTCGAGGAGGCTCGTGGCGGGGCTCCTGGAGCGCGCCCGGTGCCGCGGGTCTGGGCGGTGGCTGGGGCGAGGTCCGCACGATGGACACGCGACGAGGGCGGCGGACGCGCGAGGAGTATACCCGTGGTTCTCCGGGGCGGCGGAAGCGCGCCCGGATCGCGATCCGCGCGGGCCGCGATCCGGGCGCGCCCAGGAGCGTCGATCAGGTCACCGGACTGGTCCGAGGCGGGTGTCGAGGCGGCGGATCCGGCCATCGTGGACCTGATAGCGGTCGTAGCCCTTCATCGGCCCGGGGAGCATCGGACCGACACACGTCCACTCCGCGACGACGTCGCCTCCATCGACGTCGATGCGGTCCAGGGTGATCGTCACGCCCTTGTTGCCCGCTTCGAACGACGCCGCCAGCCATCCGACGATCGCCTCGCGACCCTGGTGGACGGTCGACTCGCCGGCCTTCGAGAACGGCTCGGAGTAGACGGCGTCGGTCGCGAACAGCCCGTCCATCACGTCCGGCGCGCCGGCCTCCATCGCCCGGTAGTAGCGCTCGATGAGCGCGCGCTCGGCCTCGAGTGTCATGTGCGTGCCTCCTTCCGGTGACTGGTAGAGTCGGCCGATGGATCCCGACGGTCCTCGTCTCGATCCTGCCGACCTCGTGCGGCTGCGCGAGGCGATCCGCGACGCCGGCGTGCCGCGCGAGTCGGTGCCGACGCGCGAGATCCTGGCCGTCCAGGCGGCGACCCCAGCGGACACGAGCCTCACAGTGGACTACGCCGCGACCGAGACCCTCGGGATGCCCCAGCTCGTCGTCCGCGTCCCGATCGGGCCGCGCCCGTCGCCGGTGCTGCAGCGCCTCACGCCGCGCGAGTTCGAGGTCGCGGGCCGGTCGCGGCGGGCTATGCGAACAAGGAGATCGCGGCTCGCCTCGGGGTCCGGACGTCGACGGTCAAGGAGCATGTCCACCGGATCCTGGAGAAGACCGGCCTGCCGAACCGTGCGGCGATCGCACGGGCGTACGTCGGCGGGCCCGACGACCCCGGCCAGCAGCCGGCTCTTCCAGGCGGCGTGAACGTCGATCCCGGTCGCTGACGTCATAGGCAGGCAGGCTACGAGCGTCGAACCGTGGCGGCTACCCGCCTTTGGATGGACGCGCCCGCGCCCGCGCTGCGACTGCCGCATCGGCGGAGCGGACCCGGTCGATCCGCGACGGCGCGGAGCGCCTCACGCGCCGGCCGCCCGCGCTCGTGCGCCCGCCGGCCGGTCGAACGCGACGCCCCGGTCGCGCAGGCTGACGAACGCGTCGTGGCCGATGACGACGTGGTCGAGCACGTCGATGTCGAGGAGGCGACCCGCGGCGAGCGCCTCGGCCGTGAGGTGGAGGTCGTCCGGCGAGGGCGCGGGGTCGCCGCTCGGATGGTTGTGGACGAGGACGACGCCGGCGGCGTTCACCCGGACCGCGTCGCGGAAGAGCTCGCCCACCCTGACGAGCGAGGCGCTCACGTTCCCGACGTAGACGGTCACGACCTTCATCACCGAGTTCTTCGCCGTGAGAAGGACGACACGGAGCTCCTCGCGCTCGAGGCGGCCCATCTGCGGGATGAGCCTGTCGGCGACATCGGCCGGGGCGCGGATCGTCCACCTGCCGACCGGCCAGTCCGCCGCCAGCCGGCGTCCAAGCTCGAATGCGGCCGTGAGCTGCGCGGCACGCGCGACCCCCACGCCCGGGAGCGCCTCGAGCTCGAGTGGGCTTGCGGCGGCGAGCCCGGCGAGGCCGTCGTGCCGGACGAGTGCGTCCGCCGCGAGGTCGAGGGCGCTTGTCCCGCGGGTGCCCGATCCCCAGATGAGGGCGATGAGCTCGGCTGACAGCAGACCGCCGGCTCCGAGCGCCGCGAGCCGCTCGCGTGGCCGCTCCGGGGCCGGCAGTGCGACGATCGGACGCCCGGACGTCGTCTCGTGGGCGCCCGTTCCTCGTCGCGCCATCTCCATGGGTTCACCTCCGCGTGGCGCCCCCGGCCCGGACGACGGAGGCCCGCCGTTTCCCGCCGCCATCCGGACCGAGGACACGACGGAGACTACGCCGCGACGCTCATCGGGCCGTCACCCGTGGGTGATCGACCGGTCCCGGGCGAGGCCGGCGAGACAGGCGCGGAGCCGCCGAGCCGCGGACGCGGAGCCGCCGAGCCGCGGGCGCCGAGCCGTCGAGGCGAGCGCTAGCCGCCGGTGACGGTCCGGCCCGCGAGGTCCGCGAGCACGAGGGCGACGCCGTTGAACGTCGCGTGCAGCGCGATCGACGCCCAGAGCGAGTCGCGCCGGACGAAGACCCAGCCCAGCAGGAAGGCGACGGGGATCCGCGCGACGAACGCGATCATCGCGATCCGGAGCGCCTGCGACGCGTCAGCGCCGCCGATCGTGAGGACGTGGACGAGCGCGAAGAAGAGCGCTCCGCGGAGGATCGCTCGGCTCGGGCCGATCCGGCGCGCCCACGCGGTCGTCGCGAAGCCGCGGAAGAAGACCTCCTCGACGATGGGCGCGACGATCGCCGCAGCGAGCAGGTCAACGACCTCGTCGGCGATCGACGTCGGCACCGGGACGGGGCCGACGGGCTCGACGCCGAGGAGAGTGACGAGGATCGCCGCGACGAAGGCGGTCGCGAAGAGCGCGACGACCCCGAGGACGAACCCGGCGCCCAGATCCCCCGCGAGCGCGGGCGCCGTCGGTCGGCGAAACCCCATCTCGGCCCAGGTGAGGGCGCCGGTGCCGACGACGAGAAGGCCGATGAGCCCGAGATAGAACGCCCCGGAGATGAGGACGCCCACGAGGAGGGCCAGCGGCGTACCGCCGCCGAAGAGTCCCGTCGCAGAGAGGAGCGCGCTGACGAGCAGCGAGCCCGTGAGCGCCGCCGCGAGGACGATGAAGGGCGATGGGCCGGCGTAGCCTGCGATCCCGTCGGCCTTCCGTTGCAGGCCCTGCGCCCCGGCGGCGGCGACGAGCCCGAGCGTGAGGGCGCCAAGACCGCCGACCCCGAGCAGGAAGGTCCCGGGGCCTCCTCCCGTCGCGGCGAACGCGACGAAGATGGAGGCGCACCCGACCGCGGTCAACAGCCAGCCCGCGCCGTAGAGGCCGGGTGCGGCGCGGCCCTCGAGCTCGAAGATCGGGCGACGCGGGGGCGCCGCGAACGACGCCTCGCGCCACGCCGCCGGGTCCGCGGGCGATCCCGGGGAACCCGGCGCCCCGGGCTCGGCGGGACCCAACTCGGTCACCGACGCGCGGAGCGGCGACCCGAGATGCGCGTCGGCGCCGGCGCGGCCGCGGCATCGACGTCACGCACCGCATCCGTCCCCGAGGCCGGGGTGGCACCGGACCCGGAAGGCTCGGCCACGAGCGACCCGACCTGGTCGACGTCGAGGTCGCCGGAGATCGAGCGGAACGGCGACGGCGCGGGAGCCGGAGCAGGGCGCGCGGCCGGTGCCCCCTCCAGACCCGTCGCGGACGCGGCGACCGGCGCGGGCTCGACCGGCGGGGACACCGGGACGGGGCGAGGCGCGGTCCGCTCCACGGGCGCCGGCGTCGCTGCGGGCTGG
>JAKAJU010000112.1 GCA_021813655.1 Chloroflexota bacterium
CCGACCCGGCACGACCGCCGGACCCGGCACGACCGCCGGACCCGCCACCGGATGGGGAAACGCGACCGGCGCCGCAGGCGCTGCGTCCTCCGCCGGCGGGGGCCTGCCTGCGGTCGGGTCGCCCGCCGCCGTGGCGCTGTCGTCGGGCGGTCCTTCGCCGACCCCGGGCGGCGTGCCCTACTGGGCGCGCGACGGCCGGCTCGACGTGCTCATCCTCGGGGGCGACGCGGGTCCCGGGCGCGAGGGGCTGCGGACCGACTCGATGATGCTCGTGAGCGTGGACGTCGCCTCCGGCCGGGCCGCGATCTTCGGCTTCCCGCGCAACCTGGTGAACGTCCCGCTTCCGCCGCGCGTCGCGAACGCGTTCGGGTGTCACTGCTTCCCCGAGATGCTCAGCGGCTACTACCGCTGGGCGCAGAGCCATCCCGACCTGTTCGCCGGCTCCGAGATGACCCGCGGCTACCGCGCCCTCGCGGAGCTGTACGGCTACCTCACCGGGCGGACGATCGACGGGGTCGCGGCTGCCGACCTCAACGGCTTCGTCAAGCTCGTGGACGCGCTCGGCGGCCTGCGGATCGACGTCCCGTACCGCATCCACGACCGGAACTACCCGAAGGAGGACGGCTCCGGGACGATGGTCCTCGACATCGAGCCCGGCCTGCAGACGCTGTCCGGGTCGATGGCGCTCGCGTTCGCGCGCAGCCGCCACCAGGACTCCGACTACGGGCGGATGAGCCGCCAGCAGATGGTGCTCGTGGCGCTGCGCAGGCAGATGAACCCGTGCTCGATGCTCCCGCGGCTTCCCGACCTCGTGAAGGTCGCGAAGGAGTCGCTCTGGACGAACATCCCGTCGGCGCAGCTGCCGTCGCTCCTCGCGCTCGCGCAGCACGTGGACATGCGGCGGATCGCCCGGTTCGCGTTCACCCCGCCCGACTACGGCGAGGTCGTGATGGCGGCCGACGTGAGCCGGATGCGGGCGACGATCCGCGACGCCTTCCAGAGCGCACCCGCGGCGCCCGGCGGGGACGGCGAGGGGTTCCTGCACTGCTGAGGCGATCGGCGACGCCTGTAGCCACCGGAGCGACCTGCGGCCCTTGCGGGCCGAGAGGACGCGGTGCACGATGACCCTCCGAGACGGAGGGCTGCCATCGATGATCGCAAGCCATCCTACTCATGAGGCCCTCGAGGTCCGCCTCGAGCGCCGACTCGATCTCGTCCACGGCCGCGACAGGCTGTCGGCCGAGCTCCACCGCCTTGCGGTCGACATCGTGGGCAGGGCGGAGCACGACGAGATCGGACCGGAGGACAAGGCACAGCTCCATCATGCGATGGCGCTGGCGGTCGCCCGCACCGAGGAAGAGGTGGCCGACAAGTTCGTCCACGAGCTGGCCGACGCCCTCGCCGAGACGTCGGACGACCTTCTCGTGCGCCTGGCCCGCGCCGAGCTCCGCCGCGACCTCGGCCTCGACTGACCGAGGTCGGAGCCGGCCCGGCGACGCGCCGGGCGGAGGTCCCGCGCCGTGCACGCCCCCTGCGGCGCGGGACCTCCTTGTGCGTCACGGACGGTCGCGGAGGTCCACCGAGAAGTCGACGTAGCCGCGCAGGAGGGTGAGCGCCTCGCCCCACCCCTCGAGTGCCTCCGCCCACGCGTCGAGGCCGCCGGGCCGGTCGATGGGGAACGGCCCGTCCGTGAGGAGGATCCGCGTTCCGGAGCCCTCCGCCTCGAGGGAGACGGTGACGTTCGTCACGAGCGTCTCGTCCGCATCCCAGGGCCAGCGGAACGTGAACCTGGTCGGGGTCATGAGGCCGGTGACCTCCCACCAGACCTGCTCCCGCGGCCAGACGAGCGTCGTCCGGGCACCGACCGCGAGCGATCCGTCGACGCGGACGGGGAACCATCGCATCAGCTCGTCGGGATCCGTCCAGCAGCGGATGACGCGGTCGGGCGTCGCGTTGAGGCGGCGCTCGATGGCGACGGTCCGGAGCGTCTGGGTCCCGCGCGGGATCGTCGTCCCCGTCACCCCACCCTCGGCCGGCACGGAGCCCGCGCCTGCGACCGCTCCCGCGCCTGCTCCCGCTCCCGCGCCCGTGCCGGTGCCCGTGCCGGCGCCAGCGTCCGACTCAGGCGCTGCCGGCGCCTCCGCCGGCCCCGCGCCCTTCGCGCGTCCACGCCCGTCGGCCATCGGTCGCACCCGCCTTCCCCTCGTCGCCATCGTGCGCCGAGCCTACCACCGTGCCGCGGCCCACCCGGGCGGCCCGCCCGCGGGGTACCGGGTGCCCATGTCACGGCTCGGACGGGCCATCGGGGGCCGCGCCCGTCCGCGTGGCCGACCCCGGAAAGCGCGACCCGGCGCCGGGTGGGGGCTCGGCGCCGGGTCGTCGGTGGGGGAATGCGAGGGGCTACTTGATGAGCTGGACGCCGACAACGGCGCCCGGGAGCGGTGGGTGGTCGGGATCGAAGCCCGGGCCCGCGTCGACCGTGCCCGTGTAGACGTAGCCGGTGAACTGTCCTGTCAGACAGCCGGTCGACCCATTGCCGCCGCAGATCGGCGCGTTGTTGCCCTGCAGGTAGACGCCTGAGATTGTGAACGCCGCGATCGAATGGAGGTGATACCACTGATTCCCGCGGCCCTTGTCGAGGCTGCCAGCGGGGCAGTCCGTCAGCTGCGTCTGCGTGCCGGAGGGCGTCACGGCGCAGACCGCGTCGAACTTGGGCACGAGGACCGTCTGGCCGATGAGCGACCTGAGTGCGTCCTCGATGCCGCCGTTGTTGGCGTTCCCCGACTGGACGGCCCAGAGCCAGCTCGGGACCCTGAAGCCCGGGTTGTCCGGGTTGAGGATCGAGTCGATGATCTCGGGCGTACCCCCTCCCGGCGGCGTCCAGTCGATCCATCCGACGTTGCCTCCCGTCGCTTGACCGGTCGGGTCGGCGCGGCACAGAGGGACGACCACGTCGCTGCCCACCGGCCAGGTGAGTTCACTGCTATGCGGGTCGTTCTGGCCGTCGCAGAACGTGAAGTTGACCGGCACGGCGAGCGGGAGCAGGGAGCCCGCGCCGGGGTTGTCGACGTAGCCGGCGATCGCTGTCGCATCGGCCGTCGCCGAGATGTCGAAGGGCAGGAGTCGGCCCGTCACGAACGGATGGACCGTCCGACTGGACCAGACTCGGACACCCGCCGCGCCCGTCGGGATCGAGCCTGATCCGACAGCACCGAGGACCACGGTGCCGTTCGAGTTCACGTAGCTCGCCTGCGGGTCATTCGACCCGTTGCATGGAACGTAGGTGACGTTCGGAGCGCCGTCCACGTTCCCTGCCGCCGCCGCGAGGATCGCGCTGCAGACGTTCGCATCGGTGGGTTCGGGCTGCACGCCCGCGAGACGCTTGGCGAGCTCGAGCGCGCCGGCATAGGCCATGGAGTCAGCCGTGTTCTGTGCGCGGCGCTGCTCGCCCCAGGCCTGCCCAGCGTCGAATACGAGGCCGAGCCCAGCGACGAGGGCGACGAGGAACAGCGCGAAGATGACAAGAAGCTGCCCGCGCTCGGCGCGCTGACCACGGACCTGCCGGACGAACACAGGCACGCTCATCGCAGACAGCTCCCGTTGGTGAGTACCGGGTTGGAGTTCGGGTCCGGACACGTCCGCTCGACGGGCGCGCTTGCGGTCCCGGAGATCGTGATGGTCCCCACGATCGGGATCGGCAGCGCGTGGCTCGCCGTCACGGTCGCGGTGCAACCGAGTGCGACCGATGTGCCGCCGGTGCAGATCCGGCCCATCCCGTCCGCGTCCGCGAAGGTGACGCTCACGTTCACAGGATCGATCCCAAGGGAGACCGCCTGCGACATGACGCGCTCGTCGATCGCCGACTCGCTCTGATTCACGGCCGCCGTCCGTGCTCCCTCGAAGGCCGCGTTGCTCAGGCCGTTCCACGCGAACACCGCGCGTCCGAGTGTGAATACGGAGAACGCGAGTGGCAGGAAGACGAGCGCGAACGCATACGCGAACTCGACGAGCGTCGCCCCGCTCTCGCGTCTGCGCCGCCGGGCGTCGACGGGCGCATGTCGGGTGTATGGGAACAAGGGTCGTCGCATGTCAGTTCTTCGTCAGCGTGATGTTCGACGTGCACGGCACCACGGCGCCCGCGACCAGCGACTGTCCACCGACGAGGCTTGTTGTCGGGAACGCGTTGATGTTGTCCGGACTGAACGAGACCGATCCGGTGAACCGAGCGGCAGCCCAGACGGCCGCAGCGTTGCCGCGCAGCACCTTGTTCACGAACTCCGGGACCGGATCGCAGGCCGGAGTGGGCGAAGGCGTCGGCGAGGTCGAAGGGGTGGGGGTCGTGGTCGGCACCGGCGTCGGTGTGGAGGATGGGATCGGGATGGACGACGAGACCGGCACACCCGCGATGGTTCCGGCTCGGATCGGGATGGAGGTGGTCGTCGTGAGCCAGATGCCGCCTCCGGACATCTGGTTGATGAGCGGCGTGATGAACGTGTAGCGGCAGCGAGTCTGCGCGACAGCCAGGTTCACTGTGCCTGCGGCCCCGACGGTGGTGCCGGTCGGGAACATGGGGACCGGGGTCGCCGCCGGGTCTGCGAGCGCGCAGCGGTCTGCGGCTGCGCCATTGCGGATGATCGACGCGTATCGCGCCTGCGCGGTCGCGTCGCCAGGCGTCCCCCACGCTGTCGGATGCACGGCCGCGAAGTTCGCCGCCTCGCGCGACACGCCGTTCATGCCGATCCACGCCAGGAAGAGCCCTCCCCCGTCGACCGCGAGCAGGGAGAGCATGAGCAGCGGGAGGAGCATCAGCGCGAGCTCGACGGTCGACTGCCCGCGCTGGCGTCGGTTCGTCGTGCTCCTGCGCCGGAACGGCATCGGTGGGCTCCCCCTCGTCCTCGTAAGGTGATGTGTCAGGCGCATCCTTTCACCCGACCCTTACAGGTCACTTTGCAGTGCCAGCCAGCCGACAGGATCCCGGTGGTAGAAGGAAACGGCGGGGTGCCCGCATGTGCGCGTCGATGCGACGCGTCGGCTCGTACGCGGCCCGAGCCCATCCGGCGTCAGTGCGCGGCCATCCGTCTCGCCAGGCCCGCGCCCTCGACCCTCAGCTCTCCTCGGCGACCTCCGCCGGCAGGATGACGGTGAACGCCGCGCCCCGGCCCGGCTCGTCGGGCTCGAGGACGAGGTCGCCGCCCATCGCGAGGCAGAGCGCCCGCGAGACGTAGAGGCCGAGGCCGCTGCCCTCGTCGGACTCGCGCGACCGCGCGCCGCCGCCCGCTGCCGCGCTCCCACGCTCGAACCGCCCGAAGAGCCGCACGCGGTCTGCCGGGTCCACGCCTGGCCCGTGGTCCGCGACCGTGAGGCGCAGCTCGCCCACCTCCCCGGGCGCGATCGTCACCGCGACCGGCGTGCCGCCACCGTACTTCACGGCGTTGTCGAGGAGTGCCCACAGCACCTGGTCCACCTGGCCGCCGTCCGCGATCGCGAGCCAGCCCGCGCTCTCGTCGGTGACGTCGAGCTCGACGGCGTCCGTCGCGAGCGCGTCCCAGGCGCGACGGACGCGCGGACCGAGGGCGAGCACCTCGAGTCGCGGCCGGAGCGTCCCGGCGTCCACCCGCGTGACCGTCAGGAGCTGGCGGACCATCCGCGAGAGGCGCTCGCTCTGCTCCGCGACGACGCGCGCTCGCGGGTCGCCGGTCTCGAGCGAGATCCTCTCGGCGTACGCGCGGATCCGCGCGAGCGGCGTCTGGAGGTTGTGCGAGACGCCCCGGAGGAAGTCGTCCTTCGCCTCGTCGGCCGACAGGAGCGCGCGGTTCTGCTCGTCCACCCGGGCGAAGAGATCCGCGTTGCGCAGGGCGACGCCGACGACCACGCCATAGAGCTCGAGCAGGTCCTGGTCGGAGCGCTCCCACGTCCGCGTGGCGGGCAGCCGGCCCACGATGAGCCCGAGCCGGTCCTCGCCGGCCCGCAGTTCGGCCCGGATCGGGATGGGCTCGCCGGGGATCCGCTCGGGAGCGGGGACGGTGGCCGGCTCCACGCGGAGGACGTGGGCGTCGATGAGCCCGAACGCCTCCGCGACCTTCTCGCGAGCCGACCAGAGCAGGGGCTCGACGCCGGCCTCGGGAGACGCGGCGGCCGCGGCCGCCCGGACGTGCGCGAGCTCCCGGCCGCGCCGCGCGATGTCCGCGGCGAGCCGGTTCTGGATCTCGGCGAGGCGCGTGAGCTCGTCCTCGCCCGTCACCGGGATCGGTACCGGGTCGCCACTCGACGTCCGCTCCACCGCTTCCGCGATCCGGCGCATCGGCCGGGTGACGGCACCGAGGATGTACATCGAGATGCCGAGCGCCACGACCACGGCGACCGCGCCGGCCAGGACGATCGCGAGGACGAGGTCCCGGGCACCGGCCGGGTCCGACCGCCAGCCGCCGATGGCGACGAGGAGGATCGCGGCCGTCCCGATCGGGACCAGCGCGGCGACGAGGACGGCGACGGTCAGACGTGTCCGGAGCGAGACGTTGCCCCCGATCGGCGGGGGCGGATCGAGGTCGCTCACGCGGTCCCGCCGGTCGCGAGGCGGCTCACCCGGGGCCGCCGGGTACGGCAGCGGGTTCGCGACCCGACTCCGGGGCCGACGTCTCGATGAGTCGGTATCCGATCCCGCGGACGGTGAGCAGGTGGACGGGCTTGTTGGGATCCACCTCGATCTTCTGGCGGAGCCGCCGCATCGTCACCCACACGTACGTCTTGTCGGCGTCGTCGGTGGCGGCCCACCCGCGGTCGAGCAGTGTCTCCGTGGCCACGACCTGGCCGATGTTCGCGGCGAGGGCGTAGAGGAGGCGGTTCTCGGTCGGGGTCAGCGAGACCCGCTCGCCGGCGACGATGGCCGAGCGCTGGTGCAGGTCGAGGACCAGGTCGGGCCCGAGCACGAGGCTCCTGCGCGGGACGCGGTCGCCGAGGCGCCGCAGGATGCGCTCGACGCGCGCCCGGAGCTCCGGGTAGTGGTAGGGCTTGGTGACGTAGTCCTCGGCGACCTCGGTGAGCAGTGTCGCCTTGCTGTCGCCGGCGTCGATCGCGGAGAGCACCACGATCGGGAGGTCCGCTCGCATCTTGATCTCGCGAGCGAGGGTGAGCCCGTCCATGCCCGGCATCATCAGGTCGATGATCACGAGGTCCGGCCAGCCCGCGTCCAGGCGCCGCAACGCCTCCGGGCCGTCGCGCGCCGTGACGACCGTGTAGCCGTCGGCGCGCAGCTCGTCCGCGAGGAGGACGAGGAGGCGCGTGTCGTCGTCGACGACGAGGATGGTCGGGAAGAAGTCCCCGGCCGCCGGACTCATGCCGCGAGTATAGGAGTCAGCAGAGGTCGAACCGGGCCCCGGCGCCGCATCGTCGGGGGCCGGTCGACCGCTACGGTGCCCGGCGATCCACGAATCGGCAGCGATCCGCGAGCGGGCAGATCCCGCACTTCGGCCGACGGGCGTCGCACACGACCCGGCCGTGGGTGATGAGGTTCACGTGCGCCTCGTACGCGCGGCCCTCCGGCATGAGGTGCAGCCACGCTTCGTGGGCGAGCTCGAGGGTCGCGTCCGCCGGGATGAGACCCACGCGCTTCGAGACGCGCTCGACGTGCGTGTCCACCGGCATGAGGGGCGTGCCGAAGCAGAAGAGGAGGACGACCGACGCGGTCTTGGGGCCGATCCCCGGGATCCGGGTCAGCCAGTCCCGTGCCTCGCGTGCGGGGAGGTCCACGAGGAAGTCGAGCCGGTGGTCGCCGCGCTCCTCGCGGATCGTCCGCAGCGCTGCCTGGATCCGCGGCGCCTTCTGCTCCGCCAGCCCGCCGGAGCGGATCGTCTCGACCAGCTCCGGGAGGGGGGCCGATTCGACTGCCATCCAGTCGGGCGGTCGACCGGGGTCCATCCCGACGCCGCCCCAGCCGTGGGGCGCGCGCTCCACGCCGTCAGGGCCTGTGACCCGGTGGACCTCGACGGGTCCGGCATCGGAGGGGTGGGCCGCCCGCAGGGCCTGGAAGGCGCGCTCGGAGTTCAGGTCCGCCGTGTTCTGCGAGAGGATCGTGAGGACGAGCTCGCTCGTCGCGTCGAGACGGCGCTCCCACACGGGTCGGCCGTGGAAGACGACGAGGCGATCGAGGACGTCCTCGACGAGACCCGGACGGCTCCGGGCGAGCTTCCGGCTCCACGCGCGGGCGGGATCCGGTGCGGCTCGCCGGCGGGCGGTCGCCCGGGCCGGCGCCGTCTTCGTGGCCGTCTTCGCGGCCGGCTTCGCGGCCGGCTTCGCGGCCCTCGCGGCGCCCGGGCTCACCGTGCGGCCCCGGCGAGTCGGGCCCCGACCGCCAGGAGTCGCGCGACGCGCTCGGCGGCGGCGGCCACGGGTCCGGCGCCCGCGCCCATCGCGGCGTCCACGGTGGTGGGCTGCGTCACCGCCGCGACGGCCACGACACCCAGCGCCGCGAGCGCCGCCGCGCCCTCGGGCTCCACGGCTCCGCCGATCGCGACGCACGGCCTCCCCACCTCGCGCGCGATCCGGGCCACAGATCGGAA
>JAKAJU010000020.1 GCA_021813655.1 Chloroflexota bacterium
GGCGCGCGTCGAGGCGGCCTTCGCGCTCGCCGAGCTGCGTGTGACGAGGATCTCCGGGGGAGCCGATCCCGGCCGCTGGGCCGGGGCGATCGAGCGACTCGCGGCGGAGACGGCGTCTCTCACGGGTCCCGGCGAGGTCCGGGTCAGGGCCTGCGACGCGCGGCACCTCGACGACCTTCGACCCATGCTCGAGGAGCAAGGGATCGCCGTCGTGGCGGACGAGACGATGCCACCGGGGGTGCGCGGCCGATCGGCCGATGGTCGGCTCCACGTGGACGCGACGATCCGCGTCCGGCTGGCACGGGCACGAGCGTCCCTCCTGCCGGATGTCGCCGCGATCGTCCGCGAGGCGGAGACCCCGGAGGCGGAGACGCCGGAGGCGGCGGCCGGACCCGTCGACGCGATCCTCCGCGAGGCGGAGACGCCGGAGGCGGAGATGCCGGAGGCGGCGGCGGTCGGACCCGTCGCCGTGGCGCCGCGATGATCGAGTACGGCAACGCTCGCGTGGCCGCTCTCCGGAGCCGCCTCCTGTCGCCCGCCGAGGTCCGCCGACTGGAGGAAGCGGGCGGCGGCGCCGAGCTGCTCGGGCTCCTCGAGCGAGCCGAGGACTGGCGCGACGTCGTTCACGAGGTCGCCTCGCTCGGCGCGGATCCGGCCGGGGCGGTGGAGGCCGCCGTCGAGCGCCACGTCGCGGCCCGCCTCGCGGCCCTGCCTCGCTTCTACGCGCACGATGACGCGGTCCGTCTCGTCGAGGCGCTCGTGCTTCCGCTCGACCACGCGCGGCTGCTCGCGCTCCTGCGACGACGCCGGGCCGGTGAGAGCCCGGAAACGATCGGGGCCACGATCGTGCGCGGGGCGCTCCTCTCCGCGGCGGACCTCGGGCGGCTCGCGCGGTCGTCCTCGCCCGCGGAGGCGGTGGTCGTCGCGGGCGGCCTCGGGATCCTGTCGATTCCCGACGCACGCGTGGCCGCGGCGGCGATCCGTGCGGGCGCGGCCGAGGCGGATGTCGAGGCCCTGGTCGTGGCCGCCGCCGATGGCGCACGTGACGTCCGGGCCATCGGACGCGGAGCGGCCGCCGCGGAGGTCCGGCACATGCTCGCGGATGAGCGCCACGCCCGGGGCGCCGCACTCGCCGAGCTGCGAACGGTCGGGGCGGCGTCGGCGACCTTCGTCGGGCGCGCGGCGACCGCGGCGCGCCTCGAGGCGCTCGTACGCGCGGCGCGTCGCGACCCGCTCGGGATCGGGCCCGTCGCCGGATATGTCGCCGCGGTCGAGCTCGAGGCGATGCGGATCCGTGCCGCGCTTGCCCGGGTGGTCGTGGGCTGGTCGGACCGGCTGCTCGCCCGACTCGCAGGAGCTGCCTGATGGCCCGACTCGTCGTGCTCACCTCCGCTGCACTCGCGGACGGCTTCCGGCTCGCGGGCCCCGCCACGCACGTCGCCCGACCCGGGCCGGACGCTGCGAGGGCCGTCCGCTCGCTCGCGGACGAGGGGGACGTCGGGCTTCTACTCGTGACGGCGGACCTGTGGAGCAGCCTCGAGGTGCGGCTGCGCGGCAGCCTGGAGCGCCTCCCGCGTCCGATCGTCCAGGTGATCCCCGCGGGAGCGGTCATGGACGTCACGACGCGTCGCCAGCTCCTCGGCGAGATGCTGCAGCGCGCGATCGGCTACCGCGTGGAGCTCGCAGGGACCCGCGCGCCGCGCGCCGCCGCGGAGGAGGCGGGGCGATGACGACCGCGATCGCCCCGCCCGGGAAGGGTCGCGTCGTGCGAGCCGCCGGCTCGGTCGTCCGGGCCGCCGGGCTCGCCCCCGCGATCGGGGAGGTCGTCCTCGTCGGCGAACGCGGGCTGCTCGGGGAGGTCATCAGGCTCGAGGCCGACGTCGCGACCATCCAGGTGTACGAGGAGACGGCGGGGCTGCGGATCGGCGATCCGGTGACCGCGACGGGGCGACCGCTCGTCGCCTGGCTCGGGCCCGGACACCTGGGCGCGACGTTCGACGGGCTCGAACGGCCGCTCGATCGCCTCGCCGCCGCGGGCGCGGTTCACCTGGCCGCCGGTCGCGCGGGTGACGCCTCCGCGATCGACGTGGATCGACCCGTGGGCCTCGACCTCGACCGACGGTGGGCGTTCGTCCCGTCCCACTCGCCCGGCGACCGCGTGGGGCCGGGGGACGTCCTCGGGGAGGTGCGTGACGGCCCGATCCGCCACCGGATCCTCGTCCCGCCGGACGTGGGCCCGGGGACCGTCCGGGACATCGCTCCGGCGGACGCGACCGTCGAGACGCAGGTCGGGCTCCTCGCGCTCGACGACGGCTCGACCGTGCCCGTCCGGCTCGCGCATGCATGGCCGGTCCGGCGCCCGCGGCCCGTCGTCCGCCGGCTCGCGGTCGAGCGCCCGCTCGTGACCGGCCAGCGGGTGCTCGACATGCTCTTCCCCGTCGCGGAGGGAGGCACGGCGGTGATCCCCGGTGGCTTCGGGACCGGGAAGACGGTCGTCGAGCAGGCCCTCGCGCGGTGGTCGGACGCGGACGTCGTGGTGTACGTGGGGTGCGGAGAGCGCGGCAACGAGATGGCCGAGCTCCTCGCGACGTTCCCGGCCCTCGCCGATCCGCGCACGGGGGGGCCGCTCCTTGCGCGGACCGTCCTGATCGCGAACACCTCCAACATGCCGGTCGCCGCCCGGGAGGCGTCGGTCCAGGTCGGGATGACGATCGCTGAGTACTTCCGCGACCAGGGCCTGCGCGTCGCGCTGCTGGCCGATTCCACGAGCCGGTGGGCCGAGGCGCTGCGCGAGATCGGCGGGCGGCTCGAGGAGCTTCCCGGCGAGGAAGGCTACCCGGCGTACCTGGGGAGCCGGCTGGCCGCCTTCTACGAGCGCGCGGGCCGCGCGGTGGCCGTCGGGGGACCGGAGAGGACGGGGTCGGTGACCCTGGTCGCGGCGGTCTCGCCGCCCGGCGGGGACTTCAGCGAGCCCGTGACCCAGGCGAGCCTCCGGCTCGGCGGGACCCTGTGGGCGCTCCAGACGGATCTCGCCCATGCCCGCCACTTCCCGGCGATCGGCTGGACCCAGTCGTACAGCCTCTACCTCGATGCCCTCGGGCCCTGGTACGCGGCGAACGTCGACCGCGACTGGGCGACGCTCCGTGCGACAGCGATCGAGCTGCTCGCCCGGGAGCGGGTACTGCTCGATGTGGTCGCCCTCGTGGGCGCGGACGCGATCCCCGACGGCGACAAGGTCGTGCTCGAGGTCGCGCGACTCGTGCGCGAGGCCTTCCTGCAGCAGCACGCGTTCGACCCGCGAGATGCCTCGCGACCGCCGCGCGTCCAGGTCGCCCTCCTCCGCGCCGTCCTCGCGGCCGAGGGGGGCCTGGGCCGCGCGATCGAGGGCGGGGCGACGCTCGAGGCGGCGCTCGCCGCGCCGGTCCTCGAGGAGCTGGCGCGCGCGAAGACGTGGACGGGCGAGGACGTTGTCGTGCGTCTCGCGGATCTCGAGCGGCGCGTCGGCCAGCTCACAGCGGCGACGGCGGTCGACACGACGGAGTCGACCGGACCGGGAGCCGAGCCATGAGGCTGTCATCCGTCCGTCTCACCGGCGTCGAGCGGATCGCCGGGCCGATCATCGTGGTGCGGCGCGTCGCCGACATGGCGCTCGGCGAGGAGGTCGAGGTCGTCGGGCCCGCGGATCGTCGTCACGGACGGGTGCTGGAGGTGACGGAGGACCTCGCCGTCATCCAGGTGTACGAGGGGACGTTCGTGCTCGAGGCCGGGGCGACGACGATCGAACCCTCGGGGGAGCCGTTCCGGCTCGGCGTCTCGGTGTCGATGCTCGGTCGAGCCCTCGACGGGCGTGGCCGTCCGATCGACGACGGGCCGCCGATCATCGCGGACGAGCTCGCCGACGTAGCCGGCGCGCCGATGAACCCTGCGGCGCGCGACAACCCGGTGGACTTCATCGAGACGGGCATCACCGCGATCGACATGCTCGCGAGCCTCGTCCGAGGCCAGAAGCTCCCGATCTTCACCGGGGCGGGCCTTCCCGCGAACGACCTCGCGGCGCGGATCGCGGTCGGCAGCCGCCTCATCGGGGACGAGCGGTTCGTCACGGTCTTCTGCGCCATGGGCGTGACCCGGCGCGAGGCCGACGAGTTCCGCGACGCGTTCGCGTCATCAGCGTCGATCGAGCGGATCGCGGTCTTCCTCAACCTCGCGGACGACCCCGCGATCGAGCGACTCCTGGCCCCGCGATGCGCGCTCACGCTCGGCGAGCACCTCGCCTTCGACCTGGGGCTCGACGTCCTCGCGGTGATGACCGATGTCCTCGCCTACGGGGAGGCGCTGCGCGAGCTCTCGACGGCCCGTGAGGAGATCCCGGGCCGGCGCGGCTATCCCGGCTACCTCTACACGGATCTCGCGACGCTCTTCGAACGGGCCGGCAGGCTGCGAGGCAGGCGGGGGTCGTTGACCGTGGTGCCGGTCGTGTCGATGCCTGACGACGACATCACGCATCCGATCCCGGACCTCACCGGCTACATCACCGAGGGGCAGATCGTCCTCGCCCGCGACCTTCACGGTCGCGGCGTGGAGCCGCCGATCGACGTCCTGCTGTGCCTCTCGCGCGTGATGAACGCCGGGATCGGTGCGGGGCGCACACGGGAGGAGCACCGGGTGGTCGCCGACCAGCTGTATGCGTCCTACGCGCGCGGCCGCGAGCTCCGCCGCCTCGTGACGGTCGTGGGCGAGGCAGCGCTCTCCCCCGCTGAGCATCGCATCCTCGCCTTCGCGGACGCCTTCGAGGACGCGTTCGTGGGCCAGGGCCCGGCCCGCCGGACCCTCGACGAGAGCTTCGACGCGGCATGGGCCGTCCTGCGGACACTGCCGCGCAGCGAGCTGCGACGGCTGCCGCAGGAGGTCCTCGACGCCCGGTACCCGGAGACCCGGCCATGAGACGGCCGCGGACGCGGATGCAGCTGCTCGCCACGCGTGGCCAGCTCGACGTCGCCCGGCTCGGGGAGGAGCTGCTCGAGCAGAAGCGGGAGGCGCTGCTGCGGGAGCTCCACCGCGAGGTGCGGATCGTCTTCGCGGCCCAGGAGGACGTGGAGGCCGCGGCTGCCGTGGCGAGGCTCGCACTCGAAGGAGCGCGCGTGGACCTGGGCCAGGAGACCGTCGCCGCTGCGGCGAGCGCGGCCCACGGCGAGGTGTCGGTGGACCTCGCGGTGACGAACGTCATGGGGGTCCCGGTCCCGGTCATCGAACCGCGCAGCCTCGTCAGGACGCCGGTCGAGCGCGATCGGGCTCCCGAGGCGTCCGGTCCGGCGCTCGAGCTCGCGGCGGAGCGGTTCGAGGAGGAGCTCACTCTCGCGGTGCGGCTCGCGAGCATGGAGAGCCGCGTGCGACGGCTCGCTCGCGAGATCCGACGGACAGGCAGCCGGGTCAATGCGCTGCGGACCCGGGTGATCCCGGACCTCGACGAGGAGGCCCGAGCCATCGCGTTCGTTCTCGAGCAGCACGAGCGCGAGGACCATCACCGGCTGAAGTCGGTGAAGCGCATGCGGGCCGCCGCCGTCCGTTGACGCCGCCCACGTGACGCCGCTCGCCGACCCGTCGGGACCGGTCGCTGCAATGGTGATTGACAGGACCACGCGGACGGCGCTAGATGCCGTGGTCCTGCCGGTCGCACGCGTCCCATGGGCGATGACGACAACGCTGTCGATCGCCCCCTGCGTCTGACGTCGCGCGGGCGTCGTCGGACCGATGGGGGAACAGGGATGAGGCGTCTCGTCTGTGCGGCGGCGTTCGCCGCGCTCGTGCTGTCAAGCGTGACCGCGAGCGCGTTCGCGGCAGGACCTCCGCAGCTCGTCGCCGGCGATCCGCATGGCCTCGTGCTCGCCAGGGACGCCAGGCCCGGCAGCGGCGGGCCAGCCTCGAACCCGCTCCTCGTCTGGCACAGCGGCCAGATCATGACGAGCTCGGCGGTCACGGCCATCTACTGGGGCCCCAGCTGGGCCTCGACGGCCTACCAGTCGGACAAGTTCTCGGGCCTCGCGGTCCTCTACTCCGGCTTCGGCGCCAGCAACTACATGGGCACGAACACGGAGTACACGGGGACGAACGGCCAGGTGACCTCCGCTGTCGCGTACAACGGGAACGTCATCGACCCCTCGTCGACGCCGAGGCACGCACCGAGGACGAGCGACGTGCTCAAGGTCGTGGCGCGTGACATCGCCAACCCCGTCCCGAACGGCTACTACCCCGTGTACACGGACATCAAGCGCGGGAACGCCGGCTACTGCGCGTGGCACAGCTACGGCACGATCAACGGCGTCCCGGTCCAGTTCGGCTTCTTCTTCGACCTCAACGGCGATCCCGGCTGCGACCCCGGCGACACGAGCGGCCTCCACAGCCAGGGGCTGTCGGCGCTCGCGAACGTGAGCGGGCACGAGCTGAGCGAGGCGGTGACCGATCCGCGGAGCGGCGGCTGGTACGACAGCTCCGGCGCAGAGAACGCGGACAAGTGCGCCTGGACGTTCAGCGGGATGGTGACGCTGACGAACGGCTCCCAGTGGAAGATCCAGGGGAACTGGAGCAACGCGGCGTACCTCGCCAACTCCGGCTACACGCTGGGAGGGTGCATCCAGGGCAACTGACGGCGGCGCCGGGGGTCGTGGATCAGCCGGGCTCGTCCGACGCGACGGAGGCGGCCGGAGTCGCCGATGCGGCCGCGGCGGCCGGGGGGGCGCCCGCCTCCGCGATGACCCCGATCGCGACACGGAACCCGGCTCGACGGTGGGTGGGGGTAAGGAGCGTCGCCTCACCCGGGGGCGGATCGCCGGGGAACCAGCGCGCCCACTCCTCGTCGAACGCGTCGAAGTCGGTCGGCTCGCGCAGCGCCCAGCTCGACCAGACGATCCGGTCGAGCCCGCTGCCCTCGGCCTCGAGGTGCGCCTGGACATTGCGGATGCACTGACGGGCCTGGGCCCTGACCCCGCCCGGGACGACCCGCTCGGTCTCCGGGTCCACCGGCCCCATCGCGGAGATGTAGACCATGCCGCCGGCCTTCGCCACCCTCCCGTGGCTGACCGTGACCGGCGCGAGCTTGCCGTCCTGGGAGGCCGCCTCGCTGGCCCAGCGCGACTTGCCGGCCCGGACCTGGCCGGGATGCGACGGGTCGAAGGCGGGAATGCCGAACTCCCCCGGCGGCAGCTGGATCCCGCTCGCCTTGAATCGGCCCATGAAGGTCGGGCGGATCCCCGTGGGCTTGAGCTGGCCGACGACACGGCCGTCGCGGACCCCGGTCTGCTGGAACACGAAGACGTCCTGCAACAGGATCTGGTCGTCGGCGATCCCGTACACCTCCGTGATGGCCACGACCTTGCGTGAGCCGTCCTTGAGCCGCGCGGTGTGGACGATCAGGTCCACCGCCGAGGCGATCTGCTCGCGGATCGACCGCAGCGGCAGGTCGACGCCGGCCATGAGGACCATGGTCTCGAGGCGACGCAGCATGTCGGCGGGGCTGTTCGCGTGTCCGGTCGAGAGCGAACCTTCGTGTCCGACCGTCATCGCCTGGATCATGTCGAGCGCCTCGCCCCCGCGGCACTCGCCGACGATGATCCGGTCGGGCCGCATGTGGAGCGCGTTGCGCAGCAGGTCGCGGATCGTGATCTCGCCCTGGCCCTCGAGGTTCGCCGGGCGGCTCTCGAGCGTGACGACGTGCTCCTGACGCAGCTGGAGCTCCGCCGCATCCTCGATCGTGACGATACGCTCGTCCTCCGGGATGAACGACGAGAGGACGTTCAGCGTCGTCGTCTTCCCCGACCCGGTCCCGCCCGAGACGAAGATGTTCAGCCGGGCCTCGACGCACACCTTGAGGAAGTCGAACATCTCGGCCGTCGCGGTGCCGAAACCGATGAGATCGTCCACCGTGAACGGGTGGGCCGCGAACTTCCGGATGGTGATCACGGGTCCGATCAGCGAGAGCGGCTCGATGATCACGTTGACCCGCGAGCCGTCCGGCAGGCGGGCGTCGACCCGTGGGCTCGACTGGTCGATCCGCCTGCCCAGCGGGCTGACGATGCGGTCGATGATCTGAAGCACGTGCTCGTCGTTGAGGAAGACCGCATCGGTGAGGACGATCTTGCCCGCGCGCTCGATGTAGACCTGGCCCGGACCGTTGACCATCACCTCGGTGATCGTCTCGTCCTTGAGGAACGTCTCGATCGGCCCTAGGCCCTCGATCTCCGCGAGCATGTCCTCGATGAGGCGCAGCCGCTCGTCCCGGGTGACGGCGTAGCCGCCGGGTCCGACGATCCGGTCGACCATGTCCTCGACGCGACCGCGGAGCTCCGAGCTGGACGCGGTCGACAGCGACGCCGAGGCGCGGGATGCGTCGCTCCGTACGCGGATCTGGATGTCGCGAAGGAGAGTCTCCCGGGCCGTCGAGCGGGCCGCCCTCCTGGGGGCGTGCGGCGGCGCGGGCGCGGCCCTGCTCGGGG
>JAKAJU010000010.1 GCA_021813655.1 Chloroflexota bacterium
CGGTCGTCGCGACGAGGACGCGCCTCCGCCGCGACGCCCACCAGCCCGACTACGTCGTGCTCGTCGCGATCGTGGCCCTCGTGGCGGTCGGTATCCTCATGGTCTACTCGTCGTCCGCGATGCGGGCGTACGCGTCGTACGACGACACGCTCCGGATCGTGGGCCCGCAGATCATCTGGGCGACGATCGGGCTCGGGGCGATGGTCCTCGCATCGCGGATCGACTACCGCTGGCTGCGGCTGGTCTCGGTCCCGATGTACGCCGTCGCGATCGCGCTCCTGGTGATCGTCCTCATCCCGAGCCTCGGCATCCGGGTCGGCGGGTCCGCGCGATGGCTCCAGATCGGCCCCCTGCCCGCCGTCCACCCGGCCGAGTTCGCGAAGCTCGCCATGGTCGTCTACCTCGCGCACTGGTTCGCGCGGCGGGGGACCGAGGTGCGCTCGTTCCGGCGCGGGACCCTGCCGTTCCTCGTGATCTTCGCCCCGGTCGTCTTCCTCGTCATCCGCGAGCCGGACCTCGGGACGAGCGCCGTCATCGGGATCACCGGGTTCGTCATGTTCTTCGCCGCGGGCGCGACCGTGTGGCACTTCATGGCGATCGGCGGGCTCGGCGTCCTCGTCGCGCTCTGGTCGCTCTTGCACAACGCCTACCAGCTCGACCGGATCACGACGTTCCTCGACCCCTGGCGGGACCCCCTCGGGACGGGATTCCACACCATCCAGGGGCTCCTCGCCCTGGGGCTCGGCGGCGTCATGGGTGCCGGCCTCGGCGAGAGCCGGCAGGCGGGTGGGCTCTTCCTGCCGAACGCGTGGAACGACTATGTGTTCGCCGTCGTGGGCGAGGAGTTCGGTCTCATCGGCGCCGTGGTCGTCATCGGCCTCTTCGTCGTCATCGCGTACCGTGGGGTCCGGATCGCGCTCGCGGCGCCCGACACGTTCGGCGCCCTCATGGCGGCGGGCATCACGACCTGGATCTGCGTCCAGGCGTTCATCAACATCGGGGTCGTGGTCTCGCTCATCCCCGTGACGGGGATCACGCTCCCGTTCGTCAGCGCCGGCGGCTCGTCGCTCGTGGTGAGCTTCGTCGCCGTCGGCATCCTCCTCTCGATCTCGCGGGAGGCGGAAGCACCCGGGATGGTGGGCGATGCTGGTCCTCATCGCGGCCGGCGGCACCGGCGGGCACATCTACCCGGCCCTCGCCGTCGCGCGGTCGCTGACGACCCGCGTTCCGCCGCCTGACCTGCGCTGGGTCGGCGGCCGGCGGGGCCTCGAGGCGCGGCTCGTCCCGCCCTCGGGGATCCCGCTCGATCTGCTCGCCCTGCGATCGCTGCGGTCCACCGACGCGTCGATCCACCTGGTGCTCGACCCGGCGCGCCTCGCGGTGTCCACGCCGCAGGCGGCCGCCCTCCTCGCCCGCCTTCGCCCCGCCGCGATCTTCACCACCGGCGGGTACCTCGCGATCCCCGTGCTCACCGCCGCTGCGGCGATGCGGATCCCGACGCTCATGTGGGAGGGCAACGTGATGCCCGGGCGGAGCGTCCGGGCCACCGCGCGTCTCGCGACGGTACTCGCGGTCTCGTTCGCGGCGACCGCCGAGCGGCTCCGCACCGATGGCCCCGTCTACGTCACGGGGACGCCGATCCGCGACCCTGCGACCGTCGACCGCGAGGCGGCGCGGGAGCGGCTCGACCTCCCCGCCGGGACACGGGTCGTCCTCGTCTTCGGCGGCTCCCAGGCTGTCGCCCGGTTCAGCGCCGCGGTCGCCGGCGCGCTCCCACGCCTCGTCGAGAAGGTCTCCGTCGTCCACGTCACGGGCGAGGAAGGGTACGCCGGAGCGCTCGCCGCGCGCGAGGCCCTTCCGCCGCAGCGTCGTGAACGCTACCGCCCGTACCCGTTCCTCCGCGACGAGATGACCGCCGCCCTCGCGGCAGCCGACCTCGTCGTGGGCAGGGCAGGCTCCTCGACGCTCGCCGAAGTGGCCGCGTTCGGCGTCCCGATGGTGGTCGTTCCGTACCCGCACGCCGCGGGCCACCAGCGCGCGAACGCCTCCGAGCTTGTCGACGCCGGGGCGGCGGTCCTCGTCGGCGACGAGGACTTCGACGCGGACGCGCTCGTCGCTGCGACCGCGATCCTCGACGACCCGCGACGCCACCTCGACATGTCCGCCGCCGCCCGCGCGCTCGGTCGGCCGGGCGCCGCGGCCGCGGTCGCGGAGCTCGTCATGGCCCTCGCCGAGCGGCGGCCGCTGCCAGACGTCGCGGCGATCGAAGCGCTCGCCGCCCGGGGCGCGGAATGAGCTCGCTCCTCGGCGCCGCCCGGGGCGCGGCAGTGGCCGGGCCGTTCGGCGCCGCCCGGGGCGCGGTATGACCGAGCCGTTCGACGCCTCGCGCGTCGCCGCCGATCTCCAGCGTCGCGTCGGCGTCCGTGCCGACCGTGACGTGACGCTCGCGCGGCACACCACGATGCGGGTGGGCGGTCCAGCCGACCTGCTCGTCACTGTCCACAACGCCTTCGAGCTGCGGGCTGCCCTGCGGTTCGCGCGGTCGCGCGGGATCCCCCACCTGGTCCTCGGGCGCGGGAGCGACGTCGTCGTCGCGGACGCGGGCGTCCGCGGGCTCGTCATCCTCGACCGTGCCGACGGGCTCGAGGTGGCCGGGGAGCGGATCGTCGCCGAGGCGGGTGTGCAGATGGCGCGGATCGCGACGCGCGCCCAGGAGGCGGGCCTGACGGGTCTCGAGTTCGCGCTCGCGATCCCCGGGTCGATCGGCGGCGCCGTCTGGGCGAACGCCGGCGCCCACGATGGCGAGATCGCCGCGATCCTCGAATGGGCCGATGTCGTTCGCGCCGACGGCACGGAGGTCAGGCTCCCGGCGTCCGAGCTCGCGTTCGGCTACCGTGACAGCCGCCTGAAGCACGCGCCGCCCGGCACGCCGCCCGAGGTGGCCGTGACGGCAGCGTTCGGGCTCGCGGCGGACGACCCCGCGGCGATCCGGGCTCGTCTCGAGGAGATCAAGGCGTGGCGCCGGGCTCACCAGCCGCTCGGGATCCCGAGCGCCGGCAGCGTCTTCCGGAACCCGGCCGGCGACTCGGCGGGACGCCTCATCGACGCCGCCGGCCTCAAGGGGCGGCGCATCGGGGGAGCCGTCGTCTCGGAGCGCCACGCGAACTGGATCCTCAACGACAGGAAGGGGACCGCCACGGACGTCCGGATGCTCGCGGACCTCGTCGCGACGACCGTCCACGATCTCTTCGACGTGGACCTCGAGGCCGAAGTGGAGTTCATCGGTGACTGGCCCGTGCCGTGGGTCGCCGAGGGGGCCGACGCATGACCGTCCCGCGCCACGACGCGCCCGTCGCCGTCATCCTCGGCGGCACCTCCGCCGAGCACGACGTCTCCGTCCGATCGGGGACGGCGATCGTCGACGCCCTCCGCGCCGCGGGCCGGCGCGTCCAGCCCGTTCTCGTCGACCTCGACGGGTCCTGGTGGTGGCTGCCCGCCGATCACGCCCGCTCCGGGCGGCCGGCGTCCGACTACGACGACCCGCGCGCGCTCGCCGCCGCCGGTCCGTTCACGGCGCCGGTCGCCGCGGGGATCCTCGCCGCGGCCGAGCCCGCCGTCGTCGCCTTCATCGCCCTCCACGGACCCGGCGGCGAGGACGGTTTGATCCAGGGGATGCTCGACCTCGCCGGCGTCGCGTACACCGGGTCCGACGTCGCCGCGTCGGCGATCGGGATGGACAAGACGGTCTTCAAGAGGCTCGCGGACGAGATGGGGCTCCCCGTGGTCCCGTGGACGCGCGTGGACGCAGCGCGATGGCGCACGCGGCCCGACGCCGTCCTCGCCGACCTGGCGGCGATGACCGACGCGTGGGGAAGCGAGCGCCTGATCATGAAGCCCGCGCGCCTCGGGTCGTCCGTCGGCATGACGATCGCCCACACGCCCGCGGAGCGCCCTGCCGCCCTCGCGGAGGCGCTCGCGTACGACACGGTCGCGATCGTCGAGCGCTGCCTCGACCACCCGCGCGAGCTCGAGGTCTCCGTCGTCGGGAACGGCCCGGACGCGATCGAGGCGTACGGGCCCGGCGAGGTCGTCCCCGGGCGCGAGTTCTACGACTACGCGGCGAAGTACCTCACCGACGACGCCCGCACCGTTCCGGCGGCCGACCTGCCGGCGCAGATGGCCGCGCGCGTCCGGGAGCTCGCGCTGGCCGCGTACCGGGTGGCGGGCGCCGACGGGTTCGCCCGCGTGGACTTCCTGCTCGACGGCGAGGCGATCTACCTCTCCGAGATCAACACGATCCCCGGGTTCACCGAGATCAGCCTCTTCCCGCACATGTGCGCTGCCGCCGGTCTCTCGATGCCCGCCCTGTGCGACCGGATCGTCAGCCTCGCGATCGAGCGCGCGGCCGCGACGACCGCGCCCCGACTCACGCCCGCCGATCTGCCCCGATGATCGCCCGTCGCCCCCGCGCCGACGCCCGGCGCGGCCATGCCCGATCCCGTCCGGCGCCCACGGTCCGGCGCGCCTCCGCGCGCCGGCGGTTCGCGCCGCGCCGCGCGCTCGCCGCGCTCACGATGCTCGCGTCGGGCCTGGCGATCTACGGGCTGACCGCTTCGTCGGCGTTCGGCGTCCGCACGGTGACGGCGCACGGCGCGGCGCTCACCGGGGAGGCCGCGGTCCTCGCGGCCCTGGCGCTCCCGACCCCCGCGGCCGACGGCAGCGACGGGTCGGTCGTGAACGTCGTCACGCTCGAGACCGCCCCGCTCGCTGCCCGCGTCGCCACGCTCCCCGCCGTCGCGTCCGCGACGGTCCGCGCGTCGCTCCCCGATGCGGTCGAGGTCTCCGTCGTGGAGCGCGAGCCGATCCTCGTGTGGGCGACCGGTGCGCACCGCTACCTCGTGGATCGCGAGGGACGGATCCTCGCCGACGCCGCGGCGGGCGACGCGACACCGCCGGTCGCCGGCGCCATGGCCGGTCTCCCGGTCGTCACCGACGCGCGGGCCGGGTCGGGGACACTCGCCCCGGGCTCGTTCCTCGACCCCGTCGACCTCGATGTCGCGACCCGTCTCGCGTCGCTCGCCCCCGCCGACATCGGGAGCAAGGCGACGAGGATCACCGTCTCCGTCGACGATGCGACCGGGTGGTCGCTGTCCGTTCCGGCAGGCTGGACCGCCGTCTTCGGCATCTACACGGGGACCGTGCGGCCACCTGACCTCGTGCCGGCGCAGGTCCGGCTCCTTCGCAGCCTTCTCGCGGGTCGCGAGAGTCGCCTCAAGCGGGCGATCCTCGCATCGGGCGAGGCCGGGACCTACTCCCTGCGATGAACGGGTCGAGTAGCCTTACCCCGATGAGCAGCGAGGGGGCATGAGGACCTTGCTCGTTCCGATCGTGGGTCTCCTCGTGGGCGTCCTCCTGGGGCTCGCGCTGCAGGTGAACGTGGGCGTCGAGTTCGCGCGGTACACGGCCGTGGCGATCCTCGCGGCGCTCGACTCGGTCCTCGGCGCCATCCGCGCCGAGCTCGACGGCGTGTACGACGAGCGGATCTTCGTCAGCGGGTTCGTCGTGAACGCTCTCATCGCCGTGCTCCTGACGTTCGTCGGCGACCGGCTGGGTCTCGACCTCTATCTCGTCGCACTCATCGCGTTCGGGCTCCGGATATTCCAGAACGTCGCCCTCATCCGGCGGCATTTCCTCTAGGCTGATAGGACCGACCCGGTGGGGCCGGTCGCGGCTGCGTACCCGCCCGGGTCGCACCCGGGAGGGAGGCGGAGAGAGAAGCGTGGAAAGAGAAGCGGTCCTCGTCGGGATCGACGTCGGAACCACGAAGATCGTGGCGCTCATCGGCGAGGTGAGCCGTGACGGCGCGCTCACGATCATCGGGAAGGGGCCGGTCGCGGCGACCGGCCTGAAGAAGGGCGTCGTCGTCAACATCGACCAGACCGTCCACTCGATCGCGACAGCGGTCGAGCACGCTGAGCGCCTGTCCGGCTGGAAGATCGACCGCGCCTTCGTCGGCGTCGGCGGCCAGCACATCGAGGGGATGAACTCGAAGGGCCAGATCGCCGTCTCAGGCGCGAATCGCGAGATCACGCGCGAGGACATCAGTCGGGCGATCGAGGTCGCCCGGGCCGTGACGATCCCGTCCAACCGCGACGTCCTCCACGTCCTCCCGCGGGGCTTCGTCGTGGACGGGCAGGAGGGCGTGAAGGACCCGCTCGGGATGAGCGCCATCCGTCTCGAGGTGGAGACGCACATCGTCACCGCCTCCGCGACCGCGGTCCAGAACCTGTCGAAGTGCGTCCAGGCCGCCGGGGTCCGCATCGACGAGCTCGTCGCGGATCCGCTCGCATCGGCCGAGGCCGTCCTCTCCGACACGGAGAAGGAGCTCGGCGTCGCCGTCGCGGACATCGGCGCGGGGACGACCGACATCGCTCTCTACACCGACGGGTCGCCGTTCCACACCGCCGTGATCCCGGTCGGCGGGAACAACGTGACCAACGACGTGGCGATCGGGATGAAGGTGGACCTGCAGACCGCGGAGGACCTCAAGGTCCGCTACGGCACATGCGACCTCCTCGCGGTGGACGCGGAGGAGCTCGTCAACGTCACGATGATCGGCGAGGACGCCGGTCGGGACGTCAGCCGCCTCGAGATGTGCGAGATCATCGAGGCGCGGATGCGCGAGACCTTCGAGATGATCCGCGGCGAGCTCGCGATCGCCGGCCACGGCCTCTCGCCTGCGGGCGTCGTCCTCACCGGTGGCGCAGCGCAGCTCTCCGGGATCACCGAGCTCGGCCGCGACGTCCTCCAGATGCCGGTCCGCGTCGCGGCCCCGACGAACGTCGGCGGCCTCGTGGACCACCTCCTCACGCCGGCGTTCAGCACCTCGATCGGCTTGCTCCAGTGGGGTGCGAAGTCGCTCGCGGTCGGCGACTCCGGGCGATACGAGTCGGCGCCGTCGATGGGTAGCCTCGGGCGCATCCGCGACGCTCTCCGCAGCATCTTCCCGTAGGCACCGCGGTCGGCGCACACGGCCGCCGGGCCTCGCCGCTGGGCCTGATGCGCGTGCTCGCTGGCGACGCGCACCGTTCTGGGCGTCGGATCCCCCGGCCGGCCCTTGCCGAGCGCGCGACGCTCGGGGGTATACTCGCCGGACGCTCGGTGCTTTCCGGGCGCCGTACTGCACGCTCCGCGATCTCGAGCCGCGCTGGTGCTCGCGCTTCCCGGGATCGGTCGAACGACGGCTTGCCGCCCGCGCGGGCACCGGAGGACCACGATGCCGATCCGCTCTGACTCGGAGAACTTCGCACTCATCCGCGTCGTCGGGATCGGCGGCGGGGGGAACAACGCCGTCAACCGGATGATCCGGTCCGAGATGATGGGCGTCGAGTTCATCGGTGTGAACACGGACGCGCAGGCCCTGCTCCAGTCGGACGCCCCCCACAAGATCCGCATCGGCGACAAGATCACGCGCGGACTCGGCGCCGGTGGCGACTCCTCGATCGGCCAGCGGGCCGCCGAGGAGGACGCCGAGAAGCTCGAGGAGGCCCTGCGGGACTCCGACATGGTGTTCATCACCGCCGGCCTCGGCGGCGGGACAGGCTCGGGCGCGGCCCCGGTCATCGCCGAGATCAGCAAGGGCCTCGGGGCCCTGACGATCGGCGTCGTGACGAAGCCGTTCAGCTTCGAGGGCGCCAAGCGGAAGATCGTCGCGGAGAAGGCGGCCGACCAGCTCCGCCAGAAGGTCGACACCCTCATCGTCATCCCGAACGACCGGCTGAAGGACGTCGTGACCAAGAACACGACGATCCTCGACGCGTTCAAGGTCGTGGACGACATCCTCCGGCAGGGCGTCCAGGGCATCTCGGACATCATCACGATGCCGGGCCTGATCAACCTCGACTTCGCGGACGTCCGCACGATCATGAAGGACGCCGGGTCCGCTCTCATGGGGATCGGCCGGGCGAGCGGCGAGAACCGGGCGGTCGAGGCCGCCCGCCAGGCCATCTCGAGCCCGCTCCTCGAGGTGAGCATCACCGGCGCCCAGGGGATCCTCTTCAACGTCTCCGGATCGGCCAACCTCGGACTCTTCGAGGTCACCGAGGCGGCCGAGGAGATCCGCTCGGCCGCGGATCCCGAGGCGAACATCATCTTCGGGACGAGCTTCGACGAGCGCCTCGGCGACGAGGTCGCGATCACGGTCATCGCGACCGGGTTCGACCAGGTCCGTCGGCCGGTCGCCCACAAGGCGCCCGCGGCGGGCGCCGCCGAGGCCGCGCTGCCGCCCACCGCGC
>JAKAJU010000149.1 GCA_021813655.1 Chloroflexota bacterium
CCGCCGGCGTCGGCCGGCACGGCCGCCGCCGGCGGCTACCTCGGGGCATCGGGATACGTCGCGGCCCGAGCGAAGGCGGCGGTCGTCACCGTGGCGGCGGACCGGTCCGGCGTGGACCTCGCGCTCCCGGCCGGGAGCATCATCGCCGGCTCGGTCACGTCGCCGAGCGGCTTCCCGATCCGCGACGCGTTCGTGGAGGCATGCGCCGCGGACGTCGCGCCGGGCCTCGCGTGCACCGGCGCGTACAGCGGCGCCGACGGCACGTTCTCGGTCGGTGGGCTCGCCGCGGGCTCGTACACGATCGGCGCCCAGGCTCCGGCCGGGCACGGCCTCGCAAGTGGCTACGTCGCGACCTCCGGCCTCGCTCTCACGGCGGCGGGCGCCCGCCGCATCGCCGCGGGCTCGAGCGGAGTCGTCATCGCGCTCCCCTACGGCCGGTCGATCCGCGGCACCGTCACCCTCGAGGGCGCCGGCGCCGCTGCGACCGGCGAGGTGCTGGTCCAGGCCTGTGCCGACGCGGCCTGCATCTACAGCCCGTCGGCGTGGACCGACGAGGACGGCGCATACACGCTCGACGGCGTCGGCCCCGGGTCGTACGTCGTCTCGTTCGCCCTGCCCGGGACGTCCTCGCACGTCGGGGGCTATCGCGGCGACGGCGGGTACGTGCCGAGCCGCGCGGCCGCCGCGCCGGTGAGCGTCGCGACGTCGAGCGTGAGCCGGGTGGACGTCGCCCTCCCGCGCGCCGCGTCGCGCATCGACGGCATCGCCACCGCGGGCGGGTCGGCCGTCCGAGGTGGCGTCGTCCTCGCCTGCAGGTCCGGCGGGACCTGCCTCTGGACGCGGACCCAGCAGCGCGACGGGTCGTTCTCGCTCGCGCTCCCTTCGCCCGGGCCGTGGACGGTCGCGCTCCGCGCGCCCGGGACCTACGCCGCCGGGCTGCCCCTCGCGTACACCGCCGGGATGATCGTCCCGGTCGACCCCGTCGCGATGGACGGCTATCTCGGCGGGTCCGGCTTCACCCCCGACGCGTCGAAGGCACGGGCGGTGGTCGTCGGCTCGCCGGACCGGATCCGGCCCGCGATCACGGCGCGGGCGCCACGACCGAACGCGACCGGCGTCTCCGTTGCCACGAAGGTCGTCGTCCGGTTCAGCGAGCCCGTGACAGGCGTCGCGGCGAAGTCGCTCGTGCTGCGCGACGCCGCCACGCGCAAGGTCGTCGCGGCCTCGGTCACGTACGACGCCGCCACGCGGACCGCGACGCTCCGACCGCGGGTGCCGCTCGCGAAGGGCAGGCGGTACCAGATCGCGGTCGCGGCGACGATCGCCGACTACGCGGGGAACCGCCTCGTGCCCGCGACCTGGCTCTTCACGACGAGGCGCTGAGGGCGCGGGCCGGAGTCGGGGCCGCGCTCGGCCGCCGCGCGCGCAGCGTCCGCACGAGCAGCAGCCCTGCACAGGCCGCCGCGACCGCGTAGATCGCCGGGACCCACTCGGGCGGGATCGACGGGTCGGCGGACGGGGCACGGACGAGCTGGTTCGCGGCGCGGAACGCGAGGAACGTCCCCGCGAATGCGAGCGCCGGGATGCCGGCCGCCGCGCCACGCCGGGCCACGAACCATGCGATGGCACCGCACGCGAGCGCCGCGACGATCTCGTAGATCTCCGTGGGATGGACCGCGGCCGGCTGCTCCGCGACAGCGAGGAAGCCGAGACCGCCGAGCGCCTGCGCGTCCGCCGCGGACGGTCGCACCGGGAAGACGACGCCCCACGGGAGATCCGTGACGATCCCCGCACAGCACCCGTTGAGGAAGCAGCCCACCCGGAGGAGGACGATCCCCGCCACGACGGCAGGGATCCAGCGGTCGGCGAGGACCGCGAGCGGGATACGCCACGCACGGGAGAGGAGGAGTACCGCGCCGATCCCGCCGAGGAAGCCGCCGTACAGCACGAACCCGCGCGGCGCCGGCGTGGCGGACCGCACTGGGTCGGCGGCGTACCACGGCAGGTGCAGCGCGACGTCGAGCAGGCGGGCGGCGACGATCCCGGCGACCACCGCGATTGTGAGCCCCGCGGCTGCGGCCGCGGGGCTCACGCCGGCCGCCCGCGCGCCCCCGATGCCGAGCGCGACCGCGACCACGGCCGCGAGGACGACGAACGTCGCGTAGGCGCCGACCGTGATCGTGGCGTCGCCGACCTGGAGCGTCGCGAGGACCGGGTGCATCGTCGCGTCCCCGCTACTCGTTCCGGCTCACGGTCCAGACCCCGGTCATGGTCATCCCCGACTCGAAGAGCGAGGTGGTCCCCCGGATCGTCAGCGTGCTGCCCGAGCGCGACGCCATGCCGGTCATCCCTCCGGACCCACCCTCGGTCATCAGGGTGAGCCGGTTCCCGACGTAGGTCACGTTCTCCTCGGAGGGCTTGCTCGAGAGGGGCTCGCCCTTCGCGTCCTTGATCACCGAGTAGTCGACGAAGACGATCGCGGAGCCCTTCCCGCTCTTGTCGACGGAGATGTCCATCGTCATCGGGATCGCCTTCCCGATCAGCTGCTTCAGCGCCTCACCGAGGTCACACCCCTCGTCCGCCGCGAGCTTCGTGGCGTCCGTTCGAGCCTCATCGGTCATCGTGACGTCGGTGACCGTGAAGGTCCCGGCCCACGACCCGTTGACGTCGATCTCTTCGTTCCACCATTCCGCCTTGTACGGCGCCTGGCCCGTCTCGTCCCACATGGACGCGCGCGGGTCGTCGGGGTCGGGGCGGATGAGGTGCATGCTTGTCATCGCCTGGTCGAGCGGCTGCAGCTTGCCCTCCTCGTCGACGAGGTACGGCTTCCCGCCGATGACGACCTCGGCCCACGCGTGCGGCGAGTCCTTGTCCACGACGTAGCCGAAGACGCCCTTCGCCGGATAGCCGAGCGCGCGGAACATCGAGACCATCGCGTTGGTGACGTCCGTGCAGTCGCCCTCGAGGTTCCCCTTCGTCAGGTAGTCCGCCGGCTTCTGCCAGCCCTTGCCCGGCGCCTGGGAGTACTTGTTCCCCAGCGTGGTCGGCTGCCCGTCCGGGCCCGTGAGCGTCACCGGCGCGGGCTTCTTGTCGGCATTCCTCTTCAGGTAGTCGGCGACCTTCGCCGGGTCGTTGAGGGGGATCCCGTCGACGTTCGCGGTCCCCGCCGTGGTCCGGACGTTCGGGTCGTCGGGCGTCACCCACTTCGGCGCGTTCTTCTCGCTGATCGCGTCGCTCTTCACGCCCTCGGCGCCGTAGTACCACTTGATCCCCTGGTTGATGAGGATCCCGACGCCGGTGGCGATCGCGATCGTCGTGAAGATCTCGCCCTCGAACGCAGAGACCGCGACCGTCACGGTGTGTGCGTCGGGGTCCACGTTCCCGCCGGCGACCGCCCAGTGCGTCCCGGTCCAGTACGCGGCGGTGATCCGCGCCGGGTCGGTCCCGTCGGGGACGTTCGCCGGGTCGTACGGGAGCGTGATGACGGCCGGCTGCTCGAAGGCCGTCCCCGATGGGCCGAAGTCGAACGACTTCCCGATCGCGAGCGCGGACGGGTCGGTGGAGCCGATCGGCGCGAAGACGTTCATGCCGAACGGCGCGCCGAGGCGCGCGATGACGACCTCCGTGTCGTTCGCCACGCCGCCGGCCGGGACCGTGACCGTCACGCCGTCTGCCGCGATCGACGCACCGGCCGGGGTCACCGTGCTCGTGCTCACCACCTCGGTCGGGACGTCGATGACCGTGGGCGCGTCCACGACGGTCTGGACGAGCGGGGCGCTCGGTGCGGGGGTCGGAGTGATCGGCGCCACGGTCGCGGGCTCGAGCGCCTGCGTGGCGCCGACCACAGGCGACGCGGGAGGCGGGGTGGCTGTCGCGCCGCACCCGGCAACCAGGATGGCGGAGAGCAGAGTGGCCGCGACCGCACGCCTCGACATCGCGATTCTCCTTCGATGAGCCCGGGGACACGATGGGATGACCAGCCGACTCGTCGAGTGGACCGCGACATCCGCCGGCGGTAGTAGTGCCGTATGGACCGAACGGGTGCGGCGGCGCGCCGGGCATGGAGCGCCTGCGGATGGGCACGGGGGCCCGTGCGCCCGGACCGCGGTGGTCAGTCCCCGACCGTGCCGAGCACGACAGCCGAGATCCAGGAGTCGGCGTCCGGCCGCTTCCACCGGCCGACCGCCACGACGGTCCCGGGCCCGACCGAGATCGCAGGGAAGAGCGTGCTCACACCGGGCCACGATCCCGGGAGGCTCTCCCATGTCACGCCATCCTTCGAGGTCCAGGCGCGGCTCGGCCCGCCTCCGCCCTCCAACAGGACCCAGCCCGCAGGGCCGGCGGCCACGGCCGCGACCTCGCCGACCAGGAGGTCCAGCCTCGTCCACGTGCGCCCGTCGTCCGAGACCCAGGCGGCCCCGACTCCCTCGTGACCCCCCACGGCCACGTGGCGCCCGTCGCGGGACGCGACGTCCGTCACCCAGGCGCCCACACCGAACGGCGACTCCCGCGAGAGGAGCTCCCAGTCACTGCCGTCGGGCGAGGGCCAGAGAACGGGCTCGCACATGGGGTCGCGGTTCCAGTCGGCCGAGTGTCCTGCGGTGAGCGCCACGAAGCCGTCCTCGGTGACGAGGACCGGACCCACCCGGCCCTCGCCGGGTCCGCTGCCCCAGCCGGTGGAGTAGCAGCCGCCGACGGAGGCGTCACGGTCCGTCCAGCCGGGCTCCAGGCGGTCGGGATCAGGCCCTCGCGCGGCACGCGTGAAGTGCCGCCCGTCGCTGGAGAAGAGGGTGCTCGTTCGACTCGTCAGGACGGCTCCGCGCGGGCCGGACACGATCTGCTCGGCGTAGAGCTCGTCCTCGATCTCCAGCCTCTCCACCTCCCCCCACTGCCGTCCGTCCCATCGGACACGGACCGCCCCTGATCCGTAGACAAGGACATCGTCCCCGTCAGCGGCCGCGAACCTGGCGGAGGGGATCGACACGCTGATGCCCTGCCACGTCTCGCCGTCCGTCGACCAGCGCAGGCCGCTCCTCCCGTCGACGCCCACGAGGCCGTGGCGCGTGGCCAGGACATCGACCAGTGCGTAGTCCGACATCTCGAACGCCTGCCAGGTCACGCCCCCGATGGAGGTGGCCGTCGACTCCGGCCCCGCGACCCGGGAGAGGATCATGGCGGCCTGCGCCACGGGCATGCTGACGGGCGGGACCGTGACGGCCGATGCCTGCCGCCCATCGAACCGGACGATCCCGCCGGACGACCAGGACCACAGCGCGCCGTCAGGGGCGACCGTCGCGCCCGAGCGCTCGACGACACCGGCGTTCTCGAAGGCGACCCAGCGCGTCCCCTCCCAGCGCGAGGCGGACCCGCCGCGATGGACGGCCCACACCGTCCCGTCGAGG
Organism: Chloroflexota bacterium; assembly: GCA_021813655.1. Lineage (GTDB taxonomy): Bacteria > Chloroflexota > Limnocylindria > Limnocylindrales > CSP1-4 > CAIYQJ01. The sequence continues at coordinate 5,403 of JAKAJU010000149.1, forward strand.
CCCGAATACACCCAGGCGTCGTCGGCGGCGAGTCCGTCGTGGGTCGTGTAGACGCTCCATCGCGTCCCGTCGAAGCGCGCCACGCCGGCGGGGGGCACGGCGCACGACACGTCGTTGGTGACCGTCAACGAGCACCCGTCGCCGCCGAGCTCGGCCCAGACCGAGCCGTCGCGGCCGACGGCCGTCTGCCACGGCGTCTGCGGGAGGCCGGCCGCGCCCTGCGCGTGGACGGTCCAGGCGAGGCCGTCGAAGACCGCGATGCCGCCCTGCCCGAGCGTCGCCCAGACCTCGCCGGCGGGCGTGACGCTCATGACGTAGGCGAACGAGCTGCCGAGGGGCACGATCGACTCGGGCACGTCCACGACGGTCACGCCGCCATCGACGCGCAGCAGCTTCGCGCCCTCCGATGTGTCCGCGGCCACCCACAGCCGCCCCGCCGCGTCAACGGCCATGCCCCCGAAGTCGACCACGTCGAGACCGGCCAGCGCATCGGGACCGGCCAGCGTCGTCCACGTGTCCTCGAAGCGCGCCAGCCACGTAGAGCCGCTCGCCCACACCACGCCGTCGGGCCCGGCCTTCACGCGCACCACGGCGGCATCCGGAAGCCCGTCGACAGCTCCGTACAGGTCGGCCCGTGCGCTCACCGCATCCCAGTGCAGGACCCCCCGCCCGGTGGCCGCCCAGATGCCGCCGTCCGGGGCGACCGCGAGGTCGGTCACCTCATCCCCGAGGTCGAGGATCGCGGTGCGTTGCTCGGGCGGAGGGGCAACGGTCGGGGCGGCGTCCGGCGCGACCGTCGGAGCGGCCGGTGTCGCGACGGACGCGACGGTCGGGGCGGGCACGACGCTGAGATCGTCGGTCCGGAGCAGCGCGGTGCCCGCGACGATCCCGGCCGCGGCGGCGAGCAGCAGCGCGCCGAGCAGGAGGAGCCACGCGAGCCGCGGGACGGCGGCCGCACGCGACCCGGATCCGGCGGCGAGCCATTCCCGGCGGCGCGGCTCGGTCTCGGCGACGCTTCGGGCGAACGCGTACGCATCGAAGTCCCCCGAGACATCCGCCACGTACCGCCCGACCGCCTCGCGCAGTCTCTGCTCGAAGCGATCCTGCTCAATCATCATCCAGATCCTTCCGGAGCCGTTCGAGCACGCGGGCGAGCCGCGAGCGGACCCCCGAGGCCGACTTCCCCAGGAGTCCACCGATCTGGGTCGAGTCCAGGTCGGCCACGTACCGCAACGCGACCAGGGCCCGGTCATCGCCGCTCAGGCCGGCCAGAGCGCGCGCGAGATCCAGCGTGCCGATCCCCGTCGTGGGATCCGAGACCGGCCGCTGCTCGATGGGCTCCGTGAGGTCCACGACCGCGTGACGCCGCCGGTGGCGCGCGAGCTTCCGGCTCTCGTTGAGCGCGACCTTCAGCAGCCAGGGCCGGAGACGCTCGGGGTCTCGCAGCATCGGCAGCTTGCGCCATGCGACCCACAGAGCCGCCTGTGCCGCGTCCTGAGCGAGATCGCGGTCGCCGCAGGCCACGTACGCGACCCGGACCATCTCATCGCGGTATGCGGCGACGATCCGCGCGAACGCCGCCTCGTCGCCGGCAGCCGCCAGCTGGACCGTCGACTCGAGGGCGTCTGCGCTGAGGCCGCTCATGCCATGTAGATGCCACGATGGGGGCGGAGTGTCCCGGACGGTGGGCACCATCGTCGCCCGCCCGAGTGTCCCGCGGTTCGCGGATGCCACCAGTGCCCTTGGTCACCCGTGAGCGGCCGCGCAGACCCGCGCGCGGTCGCGCAGCGGCGCGCCAGGCGTGGAGCGCCCCCGCGACCGGTTCCTCGGCCCGGGGGCATGGCCCGGCGGTGGCTGCCGTCGAGCATGTCAAGCGTACTCCCGAGGAGGCACCGGCCTCTCCCGGCCCACGATTGACAGCCACTCCCCGCCCCCGGACACTTCTGGCACGGGCCCGACGGCGCACCGGCGCGCCCCGCCGAACCACCACGGCGAGACCCGGTCCGAGCATGATTCGAAGAGGGAGACCGATGTCCCGTCTCACGTCCCTGCTCACCCCGAAGACCGTCGTCCGCGCGCACTGCGACATCCCCTGCGGGATCTACGATCCGGCCGCCGCCCTTCTCGGGGCGAAGACCGTGGCACGGATGGTCGAGATCATCGGCGGGATCCCCGAGCAGGGGAGGACCGTCGGCGACCGCAACAAGTTCGTCCGCTGCGTCATGGTCAAGGAACAGCACGCCGAGATCGTGAAGCGCGAGATCCAGGTCATCTGGAGCGACTACTTCAAGCCCGAGCACCTCGAGAAGTTCCCCCAGATCCACGAGCTCACCTGGTCGATCCTCAAGCTCGCGGGCAAGAACAAGCAGAACGTCGACGCCGAGGCCGCCGCGCAGCTCATCGCGAAGGTCGAGGAGTTCTCCGCGATCTTCTGGGAGACGAAGAAGTAGCCGACCTGACCGACCTCCTGCCGCCCGACGGACCGGGAGCCGGCGCGCCGCCGGAGCCCGGCCCGGGCGCGGAGGAGACCCGCCGACGGCGGCCCTGGAGGGCCGCCGTCGCGGAGGAGAGCATGTCCCCCGCGATCATGCCGGGCGACTTCCTCCTCCTCGACCCCACCGTCCGCCGCTGGCCGCGGCGTGGCTCGGTGGTGGTCGTCCGCGAGCCCGGCAGCGAGATCCTCGCGATCAAGCGCGTCGCCGCGCGGCCCGGCGACCACGTCCGGACCTCCGACGGTCTCGTCCACCTCGACCTCGACGAGGCGTGGCTGCTCG
>JAKAJU010000084.1 GCA_021813655.1 Chloroflexota bacterium
GCCGAGCTCGCGCGCGCGAGGGCCGCGCAGGGCGACGCGGAGCGAGCCGAGCCACCCGCGGCGCCCCCCGCAGGGGCTCCGGCGACAGCGCCCGACGTCGCCGACGACGCCGAAGATGCCGCGATCGCGACGTGGGAGGCCCGGCTCGCCGACGTCTCCGGCAGGCGTGATCGGGCGGCGGCCCGCGCCGCTGAGGTGGACAGGGCCCGGTCCGATGCGGAGCGCGTGCGCGCCCGGGCGGAGGCCGGTGCGGCCCTCGCCGAGGAGCGGATCGCGGCTGCGGACCGCGCCGTCGCCGATCTCGCCGAACGGGCGGCGCGTGCCACGGACGCGCGCCGCGAGACGGGCGCCGAGGAGGCGGACGCGACCGCCGCGGAGGCTGCGGCGCGCGCGGCGCTGGAGATGCGCAGTGCCGGTGTCGGGGCCCTGCGACAGGAGGTGCGGCAGGCCGAGGAGGAGATCGTCCGCACGCGGCAGCGCTCGCACGCCGGGTCGGACCGGCTGCGCCGCCTGGAGATCGCCGAGGTCGAGGCGCGGCTCGCCCTCGACGGCGTCCGGGAGCAGCTGCTCGTGGAGCTTGCGGCGCTCGGAGACGTCGGGTTGAGCGCGCTCATCGCACAGACCGGCATCGACGGCGCCACGGTGCCCCCGGCATCCTGGCAGGTCGGGGTCGCCGTCCCCGACGAGGGCGCCACGGTGGCGGAGCACGCGCGGCAGACCCGCGCAGGCGCCGCGGCCGCTTCCGAGGCAGGCGGCGAGACGGACCTCGCGGAGGTCTTCGAGGAGGTGCTCGCGCGCGCGGGTGAGCGCTGGGCGGCGGAGGCACCGGAAGGGGAGGTTCCCTCGCCAGGGAGGCTCGCGGCACTGCGTCGCCGCTTCCACGACGTCGGAGCGACGAACCCATTCGCGGTCGAGGAATACGCCGAGATCCGTGCGCGGCTCGACGGCCTCGAGTCGCAGGAGCGGGACCTCCGCACGGCGATCGAGAAGACACGAGCGCTCATCCGCGAGCTCGAGACGCTGATCTCCGAGCGCTTCAGGACGACCTTCGCCAGGCTCGAGGGGGAGTTCGACGCGCAGTTCAAGACGCTCTTCGGGGGCGGCTACGCCCAGCTCTCGCTCACCGACCCGAGCGACCTGGCGGCCACCGGCGTGGAGATCGTCGCCCGGCCCCCGGGCAAGAAGCCCCAGGCGCTCGCGATGCTCTCCGGTGGCGAGCGCGCCCTCACAGCTGTCGCGCTGCTCTTCGCGATGCTTCGGGTCCGGCCGGTGCCATTCTGTGTCCTCGACGAGGTGGACGCGGCGCTCGACGAGGCGAACATCGGCCGCTTCTCGGAGGCGCTCGCGGATCTCGCTCGCGCGATCCAGTTCATCGTCATCACGCACAACCGCGGGACGATCGAGGCGGCCGACGCGCTGTACGGGGTCACGATCGGCGACGACGCGGTCAGCCGCGTCATCAGCCTCCGCCTCGAGGAGGCCCGTGACATCGCGGACGCCGCACGCGCGTCCGGTCCCGCCTGAGAGGGAAGCATGGCGTTCTGGCGACGATGGTCCCGACCCGAGGACGGCACGGTGGGCGACGCGCCCGTGCCGTCCGAGACCCCCGAGAGCGCGCGCGAGGACGACGGCGCGTCGGTCCCCGGGTGGCCCGGCCTCCCCGGCGGCACGCCCGCCGACGAGGCGGCCATCGACGCAGCGGAGCTCGCGCTCGGCGTCCAGAAGAGCCGCGCGGGCTTCGTGGGACGCCTGCGCTCGATCCTCGGCGTGGCCGACGCGACGGGTCCGTCCTGGGACGACGTCGAGGAGACGCTCATCGCGGGCGATGTCGGTGGTGCGCTCGCGATGGCGATCGTCGAGCGCGCGCGCAAGCGGCGCGAACCCGACGGTCCCGAGGCGGCGGTCCGGGCGGAGCTCGAGTCGATCCTCCTGCCGTCGGATCCGGCCTGGCGGCCCGCGCCGGCCGCGCCCGGGGCGCCCGCGATCGTGCTGGTCGTCGGCGTGAACGGAACCGGCAAGACGACGACGATCGGAAAGCTCGCCGACCGGTACCACCGCGAGGGCGCGCGCGTCGTCCTCGCCGCGGCCGACACGTTCCGCGCGGCGGCGATCGACCAGCTGCGCGTGTGGGCGGATCGGACCGGGGCGGACATCGTGGCCCACGCGCCGGGCGCCGACCCCGGGGCTGTCGTCTACGACGCGCTCGACGCGGCCGCGGCACGTCGCGCGGACGTGGTCATCGCGGACACGGCGGGACGCCTCCACACGAAGGCCAACCTCATGGACGAGCTGGCGAAGGTCCGCCGGATCATCGACAAGCGCTTCCCCGGCGCCGCGCCCGAGGTGCTCTTCGTTCTCGACGCGACGACCGGCCAGAACGGCCTTCTCCAGGCCCGGTCGTTCCACGAGACAGCCGGCGTGACGGGGATCGTCCTCACCAAGCTCGATTCGACGGCGAAGGGCGGGATCGTCTTCGCCATCGAGGACGCCCTCGGGATCCCGGTCCGGTACGTTGGAGTGGGGGAGCGTGCGGCTGACCTCGTCGCGTTCGATCCCGAGGCGTTCGTCGCCGCGCTCTTCGCCTGACGCCCGCGCGTCCGGGCCAGCTGCGTCAGCGGGGCCCGCACTCCTCGCCCGCGCCGTCGCCGCCCCGGCCGTCCGCGCCGCCCCCGCCCCCCGGGCCCGGGAGGCTCCGTTCGGGCGCCCATCGCAGCGCCAGGCGGCGGTCCGCCAGGGCGGGGTCCACGTCAGCTGCGACGACGCCGACGGCACCGTAGTCGAGCCCGGCGACGCGCGTCCCGTCGGGCGCGATCACGCACGTGGCGGAGCCCTGGTCGGGTGCCGCCACGTTCGAGGCGGCGACGTAGGCCGAGTTCTCGAGCGCGCGGCAGAGGAGCGCCTTCTCGTTGTACGGATTGCGGGCATCGCACCAGCGGTCGGGGAGGGTCCCGTCGTGCGTCGTCACGTAGTGAGGGACGAAGATGACCTGCGCGCCGGCGAGGACGAGCGACCGTGAGATCTCGGGGTAGCGGAACGCCTCGTGGCAGATGGCGACGCCGAACGTGAGCCCGCCAACGGTGAAGACACGCCGTCCCCATCCGGGCACGTAGTCGGCCTCCTCCGACGGATCGATCTGGGTCTTCGGCTGGACGCCGAGCCGTCCTCCGTCGGGGCCGATGACGACGGCCACGATCTCCCGGCCCGTCGGCCCGGGACGCTCCGCGCTCACGATCGCCGTGATGCCGGCCGCCCGCGCTGCGCCGGCGACGGCGTCCATGGCCGCGTCGATGGCCTCGGCGGACACGACAGGCACCGGCCGGGCCTGACTGCGATGGCCGGGCAGGGCCGTCTCGGGCAGGCAGACGATCGCTGCCCCGAGGCGGCCGGCCTCCTCCACGGCGGCGATCGCCGCGGGGACGGCCTCCTCGAGCGTCGCCGTGAGCGGCGTGGAGGCGACGGCGATCCGGATCGTGGCCATGGCGGCGAGTCTACCCCCGGCCCGCCACGCCCCCGCCCGCGGGCGTCGGGGGCGGCCGCCCGGGCCATCGGCTACACTCCGGCTGCCTCGGTCTCGCCAGAACCCGCGAGCGAGGCGCGGCGGGCGTCCGCCCCGCCGGCGACGACCGGTCCCCAAGGAGCCAGCTCCCGCATGTTCGACGCCCTCTCCGACCGTCTGCGTCGGACGCTCTCCTCGCTCACCGGCCGCGGCCGGATCAGCGAGGCGGACGTGGATGCGGCGATGCGCGAGGTCCGTCTCGCGCTCCTCGAGGCGGACGTCAACTTCAAGGTCGTGAAGGACTTCGTCGCCCGGGTGCGCGAGCGCGCCGTCGGCGCCGAGGTCCTCGAGAGCCTGACCGCCGGCCAGCAGGTCGTCGCGATCGTCAACGAGGAGCTGACGAACCTCCTCGGGGCGGGCGATCGGGTCTTCCACCTCTCGGGCAGCCCGGCCGTCGTGGTCCTCGTGGGCCTGCAGGGCTCCGGCAAGACGACGACGGCCGCGAAGCTCGCCCGTCATGTCGTCCGTGTCGGACGCCGCCCGCTCCTCGTGGCAGCCGACCCGTACCGCCCGGCCGCGGCCGACCAGCTCGAGACGCTCGGCAGGTCGATCGAGATCCCGGTCCACCGCGCGCCGTCGGGGACGTCCGTCCTCGACATCGTCCGGGGTGGGATCGAGGCCTCGCGGCGGCTCGTCCGCGACACGGTCATCGTCGACACGGCCGGCCGGCTCACGGTGGACGCGCCCCTCATGGCCGAGATCGCCGACCTCTGCCGCGCGGTCGCTCCCGTGGAGACGCTGCTGGTGGTGGACGCGATGACCGGGCAGGAGTCGGTGGCCGTCGCCGAGGCCTTCCACGCCGCCGTGCCGCTCACGGGTCTGGTCCTCACGAAGATCGACGGCGACGCCCGCGGCGGGGCCGCGCTCTCGATCGGCGCGGTCACGGGCCTCCCGGTGAAGTTCCTCGGGACGGGCGAGAAGACCGATGCCCTCGAGGTCTTCCACCCTGACCGGCTCGCGAGCCGGATCCTCGGGATGGGCGACGTCCTGACGCTCGTCGAGCGGGCCCAGGAGGCGTTCGACGCGAAGCAGACCGCGCAGATGGAGAAGAAGCTCCGGACCGCGAGCTTCACCCTCGAGGACATGCTCGACCAGCTCCAGCAGGTCCAGAAGATGGGCCCGATCGGCCAGCTCATGGAGATGATCCCGGGGATGGGCGGCCTCGCGAAGGACGCGCAGGCGTCGGTCGACAAGGGCGACCTCCGGCGCGTGGAGGCGATCATCCGCGCGATGACCCCGTCGGAGCGACGCGACCCGACGGTCCTCAACGCCTCGCGACGGCGGCGCATCGCGACGGGATCGGGGACGAGCCTCACCGACGTCAATCGGCTGGTGAAGCAGTTCCTCGAGATGCAGAAGATGATGAAGCAGCTCTCGGGCGGCCGGCGCATCCCCGGCCTCATGCGACGCTAGGCGGCGAGATCATGGACACGAACGAGATCACCCGGCCGGCAGGGCTCGACCAGGCCCCGGACGTCGGCCCCGCGACGCCCACACCCGCGACGGACGCGAAGGAGGAGGCCGTCGGGCAGGCGATCGAGCCGGCGCTCGAGCCGGCGCTCGAGCCGATCCGCCGCGCATCCGGCCGGACCTCGGGCCGGGCACGCTGGGCCGTCGCCCTCGCGATCGTCGCGCTTGTCGCGGCCGTGAGCATCGTCGGCGTCGGCGTTGCCGCGTTCGGCGGCGCGTCGTCCGCTCTCGCGCCCTGGGCGCCGGCCACGACGACCGCGTACGCCGAGCTGCGGACCGACCTCCCGGGAGACCAGCAGGCCGCGGTCGGGTCGCTCCTCGCGCGGTTCCCCGGGTTCGACGACCAGGCGTCCCTCGACATGAAGGTGGACACGGCGATCGGCGACCTCGTCGCGCGCGTGAGCGGCTCGACGGTCGACTACGGCCGGGACCTGAAGCCCTGGCTCGGCGGCGAGATCGCGCTCGCCGTCGGCTCGATCGACACACTCGCGCCGTCGTCGAACGGCGGCGTCACCGGCGGATGGGGCCTCCTCCTCGCGACGACGAAGGACCCGGCGGTCGCGCAGGCGTTCCTCACCGCGCGCTTCGGCACCCCGACCCGCACCGAGACGATCGGGTCCGCCACGGTCCAGGACGTCGCCGTCCCGGGGCTCACGGACCGGTCGATCGCGTGGGCTGTCGTCGGCACCACGGTCCTCGTCGGCGACCGCGCCGCCGTCGAGAGCGGGATCGACGCTCACGCGACGGGCGGCCTCGGCGCCGTCGCGGCGTTCCGCCAGGCCTACGCGTACGTCCCGGCAGAGCACGTCGCCACGGCGTGGGCCGACCTGCCGACCCTCGAGAGCGCGGCGCTCGCGGCGCGGACGGCGCTGGCGCCCGACGCCTCGCCACTGCCGTCGGCGGCGACGACCCGGATCCCCCCGCCGTGGGCCGTCGCGTATGTCCGCGCCGCGGCCTCGGGTCTGACCGTCGACGTCGTGGTTCCGCGCCCAACGGACATCCCGGTCGACACCCCGCACGTCAGCACGGTCGCCGAGCGCCTGCCCGGCGACACCATCGCCGCCATCGAGGTCCGCGACGTCGGCGCGCGCGCCCAGAGGGTGCTCGACGCCGTGGCGAAGACGCCGGGGCTGACGGACCAGCTCGGGCCCGCCGCCCCGATCGTCGACGGAGCACTCGGGTCGTTCGTCGACTGGGCCGGGGACGGCGCCGTGGTCCTGACGCGCTCCGGTGGCACGCCCAGCGGCGGGATCGTCGTGACAGCGACGGAGCCGGACGTCGCCGCGACCCGTGTCGCGGCCATCCGCGCGCTCCTCGCGTTCGCCGACGGGCCCAACGGCCGTCCGGTCCTCACCGAGGAGCCCTACGGCGACGGGAAGATCGTCACGGTCGATTTCGGGGACGTCCGCGACGCCGTCACGAAGGCGATCACGGACGGGATCGCGGGCGGCACGCCAGCGATGCCCGCGACCGACCTCGCGATGATCCGCGAGATGCTGCCGGCGTCCGCGTCGGTCGCCTACACGGTTCAGCGCGGCGTGTTCGTCCTCGGGACGGACGCGGCGTTCGTGAAGGACGTCGTGGACACCACGCCCGCCGACTCGCTCGCGACGTCCGCCGACTACGGAGCCCTCGTGGCCCTCGTCGGGCCCTCGAACGACGGCCAGGCGTTCGTGGACGCCTCCGCCGCGGTCGACCTGGCCCGGTCGGCGGATCCCTCCATCTCGACCGCGCTCGGCGGGGACGTCTCGTCCTTCGTCGACCGCATCCAGTCGCTCGGCGCGGCCTGGACCGTCGCCGACGACGTCATCCGACTCCGGCTCGCGCTCGCGGTCCGCGCGCGCTGACCGGCCCACCATCGATCGGGATCCCGACCGGGACCCGGACAGGACGAGGAGACTGGAGCCCATGGCAGTCCGCATCCGACTCACACGCGTCGGCGCGACGAAGCAGCCCGCATACCGGGTGGTCGTCACCGATAGTCGCAATGCGCGAGACGGTCGCTCGCTCGAGACGATCGGCCACTACAACCCGCGCCGCGAGCCGGTCGAGTTCGTCGTCGACGCCGACAAGGCGAAGGCATGGCTCGCCAAGGGTGCGCAGCCGAGCGACACGGTCGAGCGTCTCTTCCGGTCCGCCGGGATCCTCCCGGCCGCGAAGAAGTAGGCCCCCGATGGCAGCGCGCGATCTCGTCGAGTTCGTCGCCAAGAACCTCGTCGACGAGCCGGACGCCGTCCAGGTGACGGCCCACCGCGAGCCCGGCGGCACGGTCATCGAGCTCCAGGTCGCCGAGGGTGACATGGGCAAGGTGATCGGGCGGAACGGGAGCGTGGCGAAGGCTCTGCGCACCCTCCTGAAGGTGATGTCCGCGCGCGACGGCGAGAGCGTCACGCTCGAGATCGTCTGACGGGCGCCGGGATGGCGGACATCCCGGAGCGAGTCGCGGTCGGCCGCGTCCGCGGCCTCCACGGTCTGCGCGGCGCGGTCCGCGTCGAGATCCTGACCGACCGGCCCGAGGAGCGGTTCGCGCGTGGGGCGCGGGTCGTCGCTGGCGCGCGGACGCTGACCGTCGTCGAGGCCGTCCCCGACGGCCCCGGGCTCCGCGTCCGCTTCGCGGAGGTCCCGGACCGTGACGCGGCGGAATCGCTCCGGGATATGGATCTCGAGGCCGGCGTCGACCGTGGCCGCGACCTCGAACCCGACGCCGTGTTCTGGCACGAGCTTCGCGGCGTCGCCGTGCGAGGAGCGGACGGCCGCGACCTCGGCACGATCCGGGACGTGTACCGGGCCGGCGGGGCCGAGGTCATCGTGGTCGACGGCGGAGTCGTCCGCCCGTTCGAGATGCCCGTCGTGCGAGCGTTCATCGTCGAATGGGCGCCGCTCGATGGCAGGATCGTCGTCGACGCCGACCGCCTCGGCCTCGAGCCGCTGCCGGCCGCGCCGGAGGACGGGCCCGCCGCGGCGCGCGCATCCGGTCCCGACCGATGACCCTCCAGATCGACGTCCTGACGCTCTTCCCCGCGATGCTCGCCGGGCCGCTCGATGAGAGCATCCCGGGTCGCGCGATCGCGCGCGGCCTCGTCTCCGTTCGCGTGCGCGACCTGCGGGAGTGGGGGATCGGGCGTCACCGGAGCGTCGACGACGCGCCGTACGGTGGCGGGGCCGGGATGGTCCTCCGCCCCGAGCCGGTCGGCGACGCCCTGGCTGCCCTGCGCCGGTCCGGGTCGACGGTCATCCTCATGGACCCGGCGGGCGAGCCCTTCCGCCAGTCGATCGCCGACGAGCTCGCGACGCGCGAGCACCTCGTGATCCTGTGCCCGCGCTACGAGGGCGTGGACGAGCGGATCCGCTCGCTCGTCGACAGGGAGATCTCGATCGGCGACTACATCCTCTCGGGGGGTGAGATCCCCGCCCTCGTCGTCATCGACGCGGTCGTCCGCCTCGTCCCCGGCGTCATCGAGGAGGCGTCGATCGCCGAGGAGTCGTTCGCGCATGGACTCCTCGAGTACCCGCAGTACACGCGTCCCGCCGTCTACCGGGCGATGGGCGTCCCCGAGATCCTCACGAGCGGCGACCACGGGGCGGTGGCACGGTGGCGGCACGCGGAGGCGCTCCGACGCACCCGGGAGCGCCGCCCGGACCTGCTCGCGGCGCGCGGCCTCAGCGAGGACGAGCGCCGGATGCTCGCGGAGATCGACGGGATCGACACGGAGGACGCGAAGCGGCGCCGGCGCCGGGGCTGATCGCACGCCGAGCTGCGCCGGCTCCGGGCCGGACCGGCGCCATCAGCCGGACCGGCGCAGCAGGGCGGGGTCGGGGCCGAGACCCGGCGGGCCCGTGCTATACTCCGCCGTCGGCCGCCCATGCGGTCGCTTCCCCGCGCCCGACGCGCAGCGCACCGCTGCCCATGACGAGAGCAGGTACCGCAACGTGAACGTCCTCGACGAGATCGCCCAGGAACAGCTCAGGTCCGACCTCCCTGCACTCGCCACCGGCGACACCGTGCGTGTCTCCGCCAAGGTGGTCGAGGGCAACCGCGAGCGGATCCAGGTCTTCGAGGGGACCGTCATGCGCCTCCGCGGCGGCGGGATCACCCGGTCGATCACGGTCCGCCGCATCGCGAGCGGCGTCGGGGTGGAGCGGACCTTCAAGATCAACAGCCCACGCATCGAGAAGATCGAGGTCGTGCGGCACGGCGTGGCGCGTCGCGCGCAGCTGTACTTCCTCCGGAAGCGGGTCGGCAAGGCCGCGACGCTTCGCGAGCGTCGCCAGAACGGCTGACGCCGGCGCCGGCGGCACGGCGCAGGTGAGACGATGCGGACGATCGACCCCGCTCGGACCGGCATGACGGTCAGGAGGCGGGGTCGCTCCGTTTCTGCGCCGGCGTCCCCCGGCGGACGGGCGACGCTCGCTCCGTGGCACCGCCCGCGCCTCGATCCGGACCTCGCGGAAGAGCGGTGGCTCCAGCTCGCCGGGTACCGCGCCGTCGCGGGCGTCGACGAGGTCGGCCGTGGTTGCCTGGCCGGCCCGGTGGTCGCAGCGGCGGTGATCCTCCCGCACGGCTGGATCCCGCGGGACGTCCGCGACTCGAAGCTCCTCCCGGCGAAGGACCGCGAACGGATCGCCGCCGAGATCCGGGCCCACGCAGTGGCCTGGGGCGTCGGCATCGTGGAGCCCGCGCTCATCGACCGGATGAACATCCTGCAGGCCACGATCCTCGCGAGCCAGCTGGCGGTCGCGCACCTCTCCGTGAGGCCCGACGCCCTGCTCCTGGATTCCCTCGAGATCGCGCACCTCTCGATCCGCCAGCGTGCGCTCGTCGGCGCGGATCGGCTCTGCGCATCGGTCGCCGCGGCGTCGGTCGTGGCGAAGGTCGCCCGCGACGCCCTGATGGACGCGTACGACCTCACGTTCCCCGGGTACGGGTTCGCGCGGAACCGCGGCTACGCCGCGCCCGAGCACCGCGCGGCGATCGTCGACCGGGGACCCACGTCGATCCACCGTCGGACGTTCATCGAGGCGTACGTGAGCGGGGGTGGGGGCGTCGGATCGACCGGCGACACGGATGATCCGGCGGCGGAGGACGGCGCGACCGGCGGCTGATCCGGCGGCGGAGGACGGCGCGACCGGCGGCTGATCCGGCGGCGGAGGACGGCGGGCCGCGGGCACGTGGCGGTCGATCGGTCGGTGAGCGGCCGACGATCGCGGGGCGATCGGCGCCCGCGATGCTTCGGGCGTGGAAACCGTCGGTCCGCTCGGGATCGGGAGGGCCGTGGAGGCCCGGGTCGCAGAGCGCTTGGCCGCCGCGGGGTGGACGGTCCTCGCACGCAACGTCCGCTGTGGCCGTCACGAGCTCGACATCGTCGCGCTGGATCCCGGACCGCCGGCGTCGCTCGTGGTGGTCGAGGTCCGCTGGCGCGCCTCACGGTCGCACGGCCTCCCCGAGGAGACGGTCGGTCACGCCAAGCGCCGCGCGCTCCGCGCGGGGCTCGCGTGCCTCATGGCGCGCGGCACGCTCCCCGACGGGACGCCGCTGCCGCGCCTGCCCGTACGCCTCGACCTCGTGGCGGCGGAACCGGACATCCACGGGCTCATGATCGTGCGACACCACCGGGCCGCGCTCGAGTGAGAGGGGAGGTCTGCCACCGTCGCCGTGCTACACTCCCCGCGGCCGTCAACCACGTCGGTCGGCGCCCGCGAGGGCGCGATCACACACGCGCGAGCACACCCGAGCACCGGGGCGGTGCCGGCCGGACGGATCCGGCGGTATCCCGGGATCGACGCGCGGAGGCATAACCGCAGGAGGTCTGTTCGTGTCCACCGTCTCCATGCGCCAGCTCCTCGAGGCCGGCGTCCACTTCGGCCACCAGACGCGGCGCTGGAACCCGAAGATGCGCCCGTTCATCTACGCGGAGCGCAACGGGATCCACATCATCGATCTCGCCCAGACGGCGAAGCGACTCGACGGCGCCATCGACGCGGTCCGCGAGACGACCGCACGCGGCGAGTCGATCCTCTTCGTCGGGACGAAGAAGCAGGCCCAGGCCGCGATCGCCCAGGAGGCGGATCGGGCGAGCCAGCCCTACGTGAACCACCGCTGGCTCGGCGGCATGCTCACGAACTTCGTGACGATCAAGAAGCGTCTGGGCCTCCTCGACCAGCTCGAGGCCCGAAAGGCCGCCGGCGACTTCGAACGGATGACGAAGAAGGAGGCCGCGAAGCTCGACGAGGAGCTCCGCAAGCTCGAGCTGACGCTCGGCGGGATCCGCAAGATGCGCCGTCTGCCGGGGATGGTCTTCATCATCGACCCCGCCCGCGAGCGGATCGCGGTGACCGAGGCCCGCAAGCTCGAGATCCCGATCGTCGGCACCGGCGACACGAACGTGGACCCGGACGATCTCGACTACATCATCCCGGCGAACGACGACGCGATCCGGGCGATCCGGCTCCTCGCGTCGGTGATCGCCGACGCGGCGATCGAGGGCATGCGCGAGCGCGGCAGTCGCACCGCACCCGAGCCGGAGCTCGAGGCCGTCACCGAGGCCGAGGAGATCGGGGCCCCGGCGGAGGACCTGGTCGCGGCCCTCGCGGCGGGCGGTTCTCTCACGTTCGAGCCGGACGTCGACGAGGACGAGCTCCTGCCGGGCGCCCGCGCGGCCGAGGCTGCCGTGGTCCCGGGGCCCGAGCCGGACGCGGCGGCCGGGCCCGCCGCCTGACACCGAGCCACCCAGCATCACCGCGGACCCGCGCGTCGAGGCGCGGGCCGGAGAGAGACGACAGGAGAGCGAGACCGCATGGCGACCATCAGCGCGGAGGCTGTGAAGGACCTCCGCGAGCGGACCGGCGCAGGGTTCATGGACTGCAAGCGCGCCCTCGAGGAGGCGGACGGCGACGTCGACAAGGCCGTCGCCCGACTGCGTGAGAAGGGCCTCGCGGCCGCGGCGAAGAAGGCCGACCGCTCCGCGAAGGACGGGCTCGTCGAGAGCTACATCCATCCCGGCAACAAGGTCGGCGTCCTCATCGAAGTGAACTGCGAGACGGACTTCGTCGCCCGCACGGACGACTTCCGCAAGCTCGTCCGCGACCTCGCGATCCAGGTCGCCGGTCTCGCGCCGCTCTACGTCGAGGTCGAGCGGATCCCGGCGGCGGCCATCGAGGAGAAGCGCGCCCAGCTCCTCGCCTCCGAGGAGCTCAAGAAGAAGCCCGAGGCGATCCGCGGCCAGATCGTGGACGGGCAGCTCAAGAAGTGGTTCACGGAGGTGGTGCTCTACGAGCAGCCGTTCCGCGACACCGACATCACCGTGAAGACACTCGTGACGGAGGCGATCGCGCGTCTCGGCGAGAACATCCGCGTCCGGCGGTTCTCGCGGTTCGCGCTCGGTGAGGAGCTGTGAGCGAGGACGGGCATCCGGATCGGGCTGGCCGGCGGTACCGCCGGATCCTCCTCAAGCTGTCGGGGGAGGCGCTCCTCGGCACGCGCCAGTACGGCGTGGACCCCGAGTTCTGCGCCTTCATCGCCTCTCAGATCGCGGATGTGGCCGCCTCCGGCGTGGAGGTCGGGATCGTCGTGGGCGGCGGGAACATCTTCCGCGGGCTCGCGGCGGCGGCCCGGGGCATGGACCGCGCCACCGGCGACTACATCGGGATGCTCGCGACGGTGATGAACGGGCTCGCCCTCCAGGACGCGCTCGAGCGTGCAGGCGTCCCGACGCGCGTGATGAGCGCGATCGCGATGAACGAGGTCGCCGAGCCCTACATCCGCCGCCGCGCCGTGCGCCACCTCGAGAAGGGTCGCGTCGTCATCCTCGCGGCCGGGACGGGGAACCCGTACTTCACGACGGACACCGCGGCGGCGCTCCGGGCTGTCGAGATCCACGCCGAGGTCCTCATGAAGGCGACGAAGGTCGACGGCGTCTACGACGCGGATCCCGTCTCCAACCCGGGCGCTCGGCGGTACGATCGACTCACGTACGTCGATCTGCTGCGGGACCGGCTGCAGGTGATGGACTCCACGGCCGTATCCCTGTGCATGGAGAACGATCTGCCCATCGTGGTCTTCGATCTGGACCGCCCCGAGAACATCCGCCGCGTGACGGCGGGCGAGGCGATCGGCACCCTCATCAACGGAGGTGACCCCGCGTGAGCAGCCAGGTCCTCGCCACGGTCGAGCCGAAGATGCAGCGGGCCGTGGAGGTCATGGAGCGCGACTTCTCGGGCCTCCGCACCGGTCGGGCGTCCACGGCGCTCGTCGAGCGGATCCACGTCGACTACTACGGGACGCAGACGCCGCTCAACCAGCTCGCCGGGATCAGCGTGCCCGAGCCGCACCAGATCCTCATCCAGCCGTGGGACCGCGGGGTCCTCGGCGCGATCGAGAAGGCGATCCTCAAGAGCGACGTGGGCCTCACCCCGAACGTCGACGGCACCGTCGTCCGGCTCAACATCCCGCCCCTGACCGAGGAGCGCCGGCGCGACATCGTGAAGCAGGTCCATCGGCGGATGGAGGAGGCGCGGGTCGAGATCCGCAATCTGCGCCGCGATGCGGCCGACGCCATCAAGAAGGAGGAGCGCGACGGCGTCCTCGGCACGGACGAGGCGCACCGCGAGCTCGAGAACCTCCAGCGGATCACCGACGCGAGCATCGCGGCGGTGGACAAGGCTGGGCATCACAAGGAACAGGAGGTCCTCGAGGTCTAGTGGGCGATCCGCGCGTGGGTCCCGACAGGGATAGGGACGCGCAGCCCGAGACGGGGACCGGAGGGTGGTCCGGGCACGCGCCGGAGCCGGCGTTCGACCCGCTCCCGACCCATGTCGCGATCATCATGGACGGCAACCGGCGCTGGGCACGCGAGCGCGGGCTGCCGGAGGCCGAGGGCCATACCGCCGGCGTGGACGCGGTCCGACGAACGGTTCGCCACGCCGTCCGCCGCGGGATCCCGATGCTCAGCCTCTACGCCTTCAGCCGGGAGAACTGGGGTCGCTCCGACACGGAGGTCTCGTTCCTGTTCGCGCTCCTCGAATCCGCGATCCGGACGGAGACGCCGGAGCTCGTCGAGCAGGGCATCGAGGTCAGGCTTCTCGGCCGCCTCGATGAGCTGCCGGATCAGACGCGCCGATCGATCCAGACGGGTCTCGAGGCGACCCGGGGTGGACCGCGGCTGAAGCTCAACATCGCCTTCAACTACGGCGGCCGGTCCGAGATCGTCGACGCGGTCCGGGCGATCGTGCGGGCCGGGACGCCCGCCGACGAGATCGACGAGGCGACCGTGGCCGACGCGCTGTACACGGCCGGGATGCCCGATCCCGACCTGGTCATCCGGACGGGCGGGGAGCAGCGGCTCTCGAACTTCCTCATCTGGCAGTCGGCGTACGCCGAGTTCGTGTCGACGCCCGTGCAGTGGCCGGCGTTCGGGGCGGAGGCGCTCGACGACGCGCTCTCCGATTACGCACGCAGATCGCGCCGGTTCGGGCGGTAGCCGTGCTCGTCGACCGAGCGAAGAGCCTCGTCATCCTCGTCCCCGTCGTCATCGCGCTCGTCGTCGTCGGCCAGCCGTGGTTCACCCTCGGTGTCGCGGCGATCGCGGCCGCGGCCGCCTGGGAGGCGTTCCGCCTCCTCCGCGGCGCGGGCCTCGAGGCCCTCGCGCCGGTCGGGATCCTCGCGGCCGTCGCGATCGTCCTCGAGCCGGCGGTCCCGGGCGCTTCCTTCGCAGGGACCGGCGTGGTCGTGGGGCTCGCGATCGTCCTCGCCGGGGTTGCCGCCCTCGGCCAGACGGACACCCGTCGGGGGTTCGAGGCATGGATGGCGACCGTCTTCGGCGCGATGTACGTGGGGCTCCTGGCATTCCTGCCGCGGCTCTGGGAGGCCGCTCCCGGGGTCCCGTCGACGGCGCCCGCGGACGCGATCGGAGCCGGTTGTGCGTGGTTCGTGCTCCTGCTCCTGACCGTCTGGTCGTACGACACGGGAGCGTTCCTCGTCGGCCGCCAGATCGGCCGCCACAAGTTCCTCACGCACGTGTCGCCGTCGAAGTCGATCGAGGGCCTCGTCGGCGGCGTGCTCGCTGCGACGGTCGTCGGGATCGCGGGGTTCTGGCTCCTCGGCCAGCCGATCGTCGCCGGGATCCTGTGGGGTCCCGTCGTCGCGATCGCCGCCCAGGCGGGTGACCTCGCCGAATCGCTGCTCAAGCGCGCCGCCGGCGCGAAGGACTCGAGCGACCTGATCCCCGGCCACGGCGGGATCCTCGACCGGGTCGACTCGTTCCTCTTCGCCGCGCCGGTCGCCGTCCTATATGTCGTCCTCCTCGGTTGACGGCCGCCGCACCGCGCCGGGAGGGACGCCGGCCGTGACCGACCCGGTGCGCGTGGCGGTCATCGGCTCGGGCGGCTCCATCGGCCGCCAGACCGTCGACGTCCTCGCGGCCCTCGGTGGCGGATACCGCGTCACCGCCCTCGCGACCCGCGGCCAGGCGGTCGTCCTCCAGGAGCAGGCCGCCCGCCTCCGTCCCGCAGCCGTCTCGCTCGCCGACGATGCGGCGCTCGACGAGCTCGACCTCCCGGACGGCACCGAGCGGGTCGGCGGCGGCGACGCGCTCGTGGAGCTCGCGACGCGCGAGGACGTGGATCTCGTCGTCGTGGGCACCGGCGGGATCGTGAGCCTTCGCCCGGTCCTCGCGGCGCTCGCAGCCGGCAAGATCGTCGCCACGGCGAACAAGGAGGTCCTCGTGGCCGCTGGTCATCTCGTCATGCCGCTCGCGCGCGCACGCGCCGCGGCCGTGGCGGCGGCCGACCCGACGAGCCCGATGGCGAGCCCGCTGGGCTGGCTGCGGCCGATCGACTCGGAGCACAGCGCGATCTGGCAGTGCCTTGCGGGCGAGCCGGGCGAAGGCCTCGAGCGGATCGTCCTCACGGCTTCCGGCGGGCCCTTCCGGCACATGGCCGTCGAACGCCTGGCGCGCGTGACGCCGGAGGAGGCGCTCCGCCACCCTACGTGGACGATGGGGGCGAAGATCACGATCGACTCCGCGACGCTCGCGAACAAGGGCCTGGAGGTCATCGAGGCCCACTGGCTCTACGATGTCGCGTACGACGCGATCGACGTCGTCGTCCACCCGCAGAGCGTCGTCCACTCGGCCGTCCTCTTCCGGGACGGTTCGCTGAAGGCGCAGCTCGGTACCCCAGACATGCGGATCCCCATCCAGTACGCGCTCACGTTCCCGCGTCGGCTTCCGTCGCCGGCCCGCCCGCCAGACCTCGTGGCGATGGGCTCGCTGACATTCGAGGCGCCGGACGAATCGCGGTTCCCGGCACTGCGCATCGCGCGCGACGCCGGCCGCGCCGGCCCGTGGTCCACCGCGGCGCTCATCGTCGCGGACGAGGTCGCGGTCCCGCGCTTCCTCGAGGGATCGCTCGGCTTCACCGGGATCGCGCGCCTCCTCGAGGCGGCCGTCCGGCGCTTCGGGTCCGGCCACGACGCCCCGCCCGGCCTCGACGACCTCGCCTCGCTCGACGCCGAGGTCCGCGCGGCGTTCGCCCGAGGTGCCTGGTCAGAGCCGGCCGCGGGAGACCTGGCCTGATGCCGCTCGTCCAGTCCGCGATCACGATCGTCCTGTTCATCGCGATCCTCTTCGTCGTCGTCCTCGTGCACGAGGTCGGCCACTTCATCGCGTCGCGCGCGGCGCGCGTCCGCGTCCACGAGTTCGGGATCGGGTTCCCGCCCAGGGCGAAGGTCCTCGGGTCGGACCACGAGACGCTCTACACGCTCAACTGGCTCCCGATCGGCGGGTTCGTCAAGCTCGAAGGCGAGGACGGCGACTCGGAGGACGAGCGATCGTTCACGCGCGCGCGCCTCCCGGTGAAGGTCGGGATCCTCGTCGCGGGCGTCCTCATGAACGTGCTGCTCGCGTTCGTCATCTTCTTCGGGATCGCGTTGCTCGCGACCCCGCTGGCGAAGATCACGTGGGACGACGTCCAGGCCGATTCGCCCGCAGCGACGGCGGGGCTCATCGCCGGCGACGGCCTGTACGCGATCGACGGGCGGACCTTCGACTACTTCGCGGGACCCGACCCGGTCATCGCCGAGCTCCGCGCCCACGCGGGGCAGCAGGTCGTGCTCGGCATCGTCCACGCGGACGGCTCGAAGGCGGACGTCACGGCCACGCTCCGGCCGGAGTCCGAGATCGGACCGACGAAGGGCGCCCTCGGGATCAGCGGCCTGCGCTTCACGCCGACCGGAGACTACGCGCAGACGGACTTCGTCACCGCGCTCCGACTCGGTGCCCAGCGGACGGTCTCGGCGCTCCTCCTCATCGTGGAGGGGCTGGGACAGCTCGCCTCGTCGATCTTCGCGCACCCCACGACGGCGCCGCCGGTCACCGGGCCGGTGGGGATCGCGGTCCAGGTCGGCGACGTCTTCTGGCAGCTCGGGCCGATCTTCACCCTCTACTTCGTCGGGCTCCTCTCGGCCAACCTCGCGCTCGTCAACATCCTCCCGTTCCCGCCGCTCGACGGCGGGCGGGTCCTCATGACGCTCATCAAGTCGGTCGCGGGCGCCCGGCTGTCCGTCCAGGCCGAGCGCCTCACGTACCTGGTCGGCTTCGTCGCCCTCTTCGGCCTCATCATCTGGATCACGTTCTTCGACGTCATCCGCCAGATCGCCGGCGGGGCGACACCGTGACGAGCCCCGACCGGCTCCGCCCGCGGCGCCGGCCCACGCCGAGCGTGGACGTCGGTGGCGTGCTCGTGGGCAGCGCGCACCCGGTGGTCGTCCAGTCGATGACGAACACGGACACCGCCGACGCCGACGCGACCGCCCTGCAGGTGGCGCGGCTCGCGGTCGCCGGGAGCGAGCTCGTCCGCGTGACGGTCAACTCGGACGCCGCGGCCGCGGCCGTGCCCGAGGTCGTCCGCAGGGTCCGCGACCTCGGCTGCGATGCCCCGATCATCGGCGACTTCCACTACAACGGCCACAAGCTCCTCGTCGAGCATCCCGAGACGGCCCGCGCTCTCGCCAAGTACCGGATCAACCCGGGCAACGTCGGGACGAGGCACCGCGACGCGAACTTCCAGACGATCGTGCGGGTCGCCATCGAGAACGACAAGCCGGTCCGGATCGGCGTGAACTGGGGCTCCCTCGACGCCGACCTGCTCACCTCCCTCATGGAGGCGAACGCCGCTCTCGCCGAGCCGGCCGCCGCCCGGGAGGTGACGATCGAGGCGATGATCCAGAGCGCCCTGCGCTCGGCCGAGCTGGCGGAGGAGACCGGCCTCCGCCACGACCGGATCATCGTGAGCGCGAAGGTGAGCAACGTGCGCGACCTCGCGGACGCGTACCGCCGTCTCGCCGCGCGCTGCGACTACCCGCTCCACCTGGGTCTCACCGAGGCTGGCATGGGGGACCGCGGGATCGTCGCGTCCGCCGCGGGCATCGCGCTCCTCCTCGACGAGGGGATCGGGGACACGATCCGCGTCTCGCTCACGCCCGAACCGGGCGGCGATCGGGCGCGCGAGGTGGAGGTCGCGCGATCGATCCTCCAGGCGCTCGGGCTCCGGAGCTTCGTCCCGCAGGTCTCGGCGTGCCCCGGCTGCGGTCGGACCACCTCGACCTTCTTCCAGGAGATGGCCCGCGACATCGACGCGCACCTGCGGGCCAGGATGCCCGAGTGGCGCGAGCGGTATCCCGGGGTCGAGGACCTGCGCGTGGCCGTCATGGGCTGCGTCGTCAACGGCCCCGGCGAATCGAAGCACGCGGACATCGGGATCAGCCTCCCGGGCACATTCGAGGACCCGGTGGCGCCCGTCTTCGTCGACGGGCGGCTCGACAGGACGCTCCGGGGCGAAGGCCTGGTGGCCGAGTTCATCGGGATCCTCGAGGAATACGTCGACCGGCGGTACGGGCGGGCCTCCACGGCCTGACCGATCCCGCCGCGGGCGCGCACACCCGCCCAGGGCCGCTCATTGAGGGTCCACGGGGTCGGGTGTATACTCCCGTGCACTGCGATCCGGCCTCTCCGAACGCGGGCATGACCCGCGTTTCTTCGTGAGTGGGGCCTGAATCACGGAAGGAGGCGCGAGGTGAGCCGGGACTTCATCGGTGCGCTCCTCCAGCTCAACGCCGAGAAGGGCGTCCCCCAGGAGCACCTCGTCCGGACCGTCGAGGACGCGATCCAGTCCGCGTACCGCCGCTTCAGCGGTGACGAGGACGTCCACGTCCGCATCGACCCCGAGTCGGGACGCATCCGCGTCTTCCGCGCGCGTCGCGTCGTCGTCGAGATCGAGGACGAGGCGACCGAGATGACCGCAGAGCAGGCGCGTGCCTATCAGCCGGACGCGGAGGTGGGCGACCTCGTCGAGACCGAGGAGCTCGATCCGGAGCATTTCGGCCGCATCCACGCGCAGACCGCCAAGCAGGTCGTCCTCCAGCGGCTGCGCGAGGCCGAGCGCGACGTCGTCTTCGAGCAGTACGCGAACCGCGAGGGCGAGCTCATCACCGGGACGGTGAAGGGCGTCGAGCCTCGAGCGATCATCCTCGACGTCGGGAAGGCCGAGGCGATCCTCGCCGTGACCGAGCAGTCCGCGACGGAGCACTACCGGATCGGCCAGAACGTGAAGGCGTACGTCCTCGAGGTCCGTCGCTCCACCAAGGGGCCCCAGGTCCTCGTGAGCAGGACGCACAAGGGATTCCTCCGCCGGCTCTTCGAGCTGGAGGTCCCGGAGATCCACAACGGGACCGTCGAGATCAAGGCGATCGCGCGCGAGCCGGGCAGTCGCTCCAAGGTGGCCGTGGCGTCGCGGCAGGAAGGGCTCGATCCGGTCGGGGCGACCGTTGGCCAGCGCGGCGCGCGGGTCCAGGCGGTCGTGGCCGAGCTCGGCGGCGAGAAGATCGACGTCATCCCGTGGAACGAGGATCCGGCCGTCTTCGTGGCGAATGCCCTGAGCCCCGCGCAGGTCGTCGGGGTGCGGATCGACGAGGAGCACCGGATCGCGTCCGTCACCGTCCCCGAGCGGATGCTGTCGCTCGCGATCGGCCGCGAAGGCCAGAATGCGCGGCTCGCCGCGAAGCTCACCGGCTGGCGGATCGACATCCGCTCGGACGTCCCGCAGCCCGAGGCCGTCGCGGCGCCGGAGCCGGCGGCGGCAGGCGATCCCCTCGGGGCTGTGCAGGCCGGCGACCCGGCCCCCGGCGAGCCCGCGACACCGGCGGTCGCGGCGATGCCCGCACCCGTCGAGGCGGCCGCCGTCGCACCCGCCCGTGCGAAGCGGGCGGCCAAGCGTTCCGAGGAGGCAGTGCCGTAGCGACCACCGCCACCGCTCGAGCGAGCACGCGCCGACCGCCCGCGCGGTCGTGCGTGGGTTGCCGCGCCGTGCGCGACAAGCGCGACCTCACGCGCGTCGTCCGCACGCCGGACGGACGGGTGGTCCTCGATCCCACGGGTCGCCTCGGCGGCCGCGGGGCGTATCTCTGCGACGATCCGGCCTGCCGCGCGGCAGCCGTGAAGAAGGGCGCCCTGGCGCGGGCGCTCGCGGTCCCGATCCCCGGCGCGCTCCGTGCGGAGCTGCTCGGGTCGCCCGCACCCGAATCGATGACGACGACCGACGAAGGAGGAGCCCGTGGCCAGGAGTAGGAGCGGGACCCGCGGTAAGCGCGGGCCCAGGAAGCCGCCGCGGCGCGAATTCGCCGGCGGGGCCGCCGTCCAGACGCTGGACCCGTCCGCGGTCGGACCGGTCGAGATCCCTGCGACGATCACCGTGAAGGACCTCGCGGACCTCCTGCGGGTGAATCCGGCGGATGTGATCCGCGAGCTCATCAAGAGCGGGATCTTCGCGACGATCAATCAGCTCATCGACCGCGAGACCGCGACGCTCGTCGCGGGCGAGCTCGGCTACGAGGTGGGCGAGGCCGCCGCTCCCGAGGCCGTGGAGACCGAGACGGAGGCGGTCGCCGAGGCGGCGAAGCCGTCGATCTTCGACGAGGACGCGTCCGCCGACCTCCAGACCCGGGCCCCGATCGTCACGGTCATGGGCCACGTCGACCACGGCAAGACGAGCCTCCTCGACGCGATCCGGAGCACCGCCGTCGCATCGGGCGAGCGCGGCGGCATCACGCAGCACATCGGCGCCTCCGAGGTCACGAAGAACGGCCGCCGGATCGCCTTCCTCGATACGCCCGGCCACGAGGCCTTCACCGCCATGCGGGCGCGCGGCGCCCGCGTGACCGATATCGCGATCATCGTCGTGGCGGCCGACGACGGCGTCATGCCCCAGACGCTCGAGGCGATCAGCCACGCGCGGGCCGCCAAGGTCCCGATCGTCGTCGCGCTCAACAAGATCGACAAGCCTGACGCGAACCCGGACCGCGTGAAGAACGAGCTGGCCGAGGCCAACGTCATCATCGAGGAGTACGGCGGCGACGTCCCGATGGTCGCCGTGTCCGCCAAGGCGCGGACGGGTCTCGAGGACCTTCTCGAGGTCGTCCTGCTCGTCGCGGACCTCCAGGAGCTGAAGGCCGACCCCAAGCGCCCGGCGGCAGGCACGATCGTGGAGGCCGAGCTCGACAAGGGCCGTGGCCCGGTCGCCACGGTCCTCGTCCAGACGGGGACGCTGCGGATCGGCGACGCGGTCGTCGTCGGCCAGACGTTCGGGAAGGTGCGCGCCCTCGAGGATGCACGCGGCAAGCGTGTGACCAAGGCAGGACCGTCGAGCGCCGTCGTCGTCCTCGGGATCAGCGACGTCCCCGGCGCGGGCGACGTCCTCGAGGTCGTCGAGGACGAGCGGAAGGCTCGCGCGATCGCAGAGGCGCGGCGAGCCGCCGCCGCGGCGAAGGAGTCGGGCAGCGGGCGCGCCACTCTCGAGGACCTCTACCGCCAGATCCAGGCCGGTCAGGCGAAGGAGCTGCGGATCGTCCTCAAGGCGGACGTCGCGGGATCGCTCGGCGCGATCACCCACGCGCTCGAGCAGATCGCCACCGACGAGGTGAAGATCAACGTCCTGCACGAGGGCGCCGGTGACATCACGGACAACGACATCCTGCTCGCGTCCGCATCCGACGCCATCGTCGTCGGCTTCAGCACCGGCATCACGCCGACGGCGAAGCGCGCGGCCGAGGCGGAGGGCGTGGACGTCCGGAGCTACGACATCATCTACAAGCTCACCGACGACATCGAAGCAGCCCTCTCGGGCATGCTCGAGCCCGTCCTCGTCGAGCAGGTGGAAGGTCGCGCCGAGGTCCGGCAGATCTTCCGGGTCGGGAAGTCGACGGTCATCGCCGGGTGCTACGTCACCGAGGGACGGATCGTGCGCAGCAGCGGCGCCCGCGTCTGGCGCGGCGGCAAGGTGGTCGCGACCGACCGGATCGAGTCCCTGCGGCGATTCCGCGACGACGTCCGCGAGGTCACCCAGAACTTCGAGTGCGGCATCGGTCTCGACGGCTTCCACGACATCGTGGAGGGCGACGTCATCGAGTCGTTCACGCAGCAGCAGGTGAGCCGCGCGGTCGGGCGCTGACGCGTCCTGCCGGCCGCGGCGCCCACCATGAGCCAGCGCCTCGACCGCGTCGACGAGCTCCTGCGCCAGGAGATCGGGGCGATCCTGGAGCGCGAGGTCAGCGATCCGCGCATCGGGTTCGTCACGGTCACCCGCGTCGAGACGTCGCCGGACCTCGCCCATGCCCGCGTGTGGGTGAGCATCATCGGGACGCCCGACGAGCGGAAGGAGACGATGCGCGCCCTCGAGCGTGCCATGCCGTTCGTCCGCCGCAGGGTCGGCGGCCGGATCCACATCAAGCGGATCCCCGCTCTCCACGTCCACCTCGACGCGTCGATCGAGCGAGGGGCGCGCGTCCTGAAGCTCATCGACGAGATCGGAGCCGGGAAGGCGGGTGACCCGCTCGCGCCGGACGCGACCGTCCTGCCCGGGGAGACGCTCCCGACGCCGACACGGCGGCGCGCGCAGCCCGAGGACGCACCGGAGGAGCCTGCGCCCGAGGGTGATCCCGGTGGGCCGGCAGGGCAGGGGACCGACGTCGCGCCAGCCCGCGCGGGCGCGACGGTCGCACCGCGTGGAGCGCGGAAGGGTTCGGCGCGTGCCGGCACAGGCGGCGGATCGGGGCCGCACGGCGGATCGGGGCCGCACGGTGGCCGGCGCACGCACGGGACGGGCGCCCGATGAAGGGTGCGGCGCAGGGCGATCCGTCGGCCATCCTCCGGGACCACCTCGGCGCAGTGCCCGACGCGCTCGTCGCGCGGTTCACCGCCGCCGAGCGGATCGTCGCCGTCAGCCACGAGAACCCCGACGGGGACACGCTCGGCGCCGTCCTTGGCCTCGTGGCGATCGCCGACGCGCTCGGCAAGCGGGCGACGGCCGTGTGCAGTGACCCGATCCCCGCCATCTACGGGTTCATCCGGGGGATCGACCGGTTCCGGACGGATCCCGAGCCGGACGTCGCCTACGACCTCGTCGTCCTCTGCGACTGCGCCGACGCCGCGCGGGTCGGCGAGGTCCGCGACCGGCACCCGGCCCTCTTCTCCGCGGACCGTGTGATCTCGATCGACCACCACGCCTCCAACGATCCCGGCCCGACGGACTGGGTCGACGCGCGGAGCGCCGCGACGTGCGAGATGGTGGCCCTGCTCGCGGTTCGGCTGGACGTCCCCCTGACGAGCGGCGGCGGCGCGCTCGCGGACGCGCTCATGGCCGGCGTCGTCATGGACACGGCGACCTTCCAGCACCCGAACGCGACCCACCGCACGCTCGCCGTCGCCTCGGCCCTCGTCGCCGCGGGCGCGCCGCTGTCGGACATCTCGCGGCTGCTGTACCGCACGAAGCCGGAGTCGCAGCTGCGGCTCTTCGGGCGGGTCCTCGCGCGGCTGCGGACCACGGATGACGGCCTCGTCGTGTGGAGCGAGCTTCTCGAGGACGACCTGGCCGCGACGGGCGCGGACCAGTCGATGAGCGAGGGCATCATCGACCTGATGTCGCAGGCGGCCGAGGCGGAGGTCGTCCTCCTGCTCAAGGAGCGCGGCGGCGAGACCCGTCTCTCGATCCGCACGAAGGACGGCGGGGTCGACGCGACGCGGCTGGCCGGGGCGTTCGGGGGCGGCGGTCATGCCCGGGCCTCCGGCGCGACGATCGCGGCGCCGGTCGCCGAGGCCGCCGAGAAGATTCTGCCGGCCGCATCGTCCCTCGCCAGGGCCGTGGTCAGATGAGCGACGTGCGCGAGCCGCGGCACGGCGGTCCCGGCGACGGCCGGAGCGGATCGCGGGAACGGCGCGACGCCCACCGATCCGGCGGAGCGCGCCCCCAGCCGACGTCAGGCCATGCGCAGGGGTTCGACGGCGTCCTCCTGGTGCGCAAGCCCGTGGGGCCCACCTCGCACGATGTCGTCGCGATCGTCCGCCGTCTCGCGGGGACGCGGCGGGTCGGGCACGGCGGCACGCTCGACCCGTTCGCGAGCGGGATCCTCCCGGTCTTCCTGGGCCGGGCGACGCGGGTCGTCGAGTACCACATGGCCGACCGCAAGCGGTATCGCGCGACGATCTGCTTCGGAGCGTCGTCCACGACCGACGACCTCGAGGGCGAGCTCACGCCGGCGACGGGCCCGGCACCTGACCGTGCTGCCGTGGAGGCCGCGCTGGCCGGATTCCGGGGGACGATCGTCCAGGTCCCTCCCGCCTACAGCGCGGTGAAGATCGCCGGGCGTCGGGCGTACGCGCTCGCGCGGGCGGGCAAGAGGCCGGAGATCGCTCCGCGCACGGTGACGATCGACCATCTGGACCTCGTCGAGTGGGACGCCACGGACCCGGAGCGCCCGGTCGCGATCGTGGACGTCGGATGCTCCGCCGGGACGTACGTTCGCGCGATCGCGCGCGATCTCGGCGCTGCGCTCGGCTCCGGAGCGTACCTCGGTGCCCTCCAGCGGACTGCGAGCGGGCCGTTCTCCGACGACGACGCCGTGGACCTCGACGATCTCCGTGACGATCCGCGGGAGCGGATCGCCCGACGCCTGCTGCCCGTCGACGCCGGCCTCGACGCGATGCCGATCGTGGTGCTCGATGCGGACGGTGTCCGGGCCATCGAGCGGGGTCAGCGGATCCGCGATCCTCAGCCGGCAGCCGAAGGACCGGCCGATGTCCAGACGCCGGCCGTCCGACTCCGCGCCCCCGGTGGCGAGCTCGTCGCGGTCGGTCGGCGCGAGGGCGGGTGGATCTCGCCTGTGAAGGTCCTCCGGCCGGCCGCCGGCGCCGGCGCCGGCGACTGAGATGCGCGCCACTCCGCTCCTCGTGCGGGGGCTCGACGCCCTGGGGCCTTCGGCGGGCCGTCTGCTCGTCGTGGTCGGGGCATTCGACGGCCTCCACCGCGGGCACGCCTATCTCCTGCGGTGCCTCCGCGACGCCGCTGCCCGAGTCGACGCGCGCCCGGCCGTCCTGACGTTCGACCACCACCCGGACGAGATCGTCCGCGGCGCGGCACCGCCGGTCCTGTGCGATCCGGACGAGCGCCTCGTCCGACTCGCCGAGGCGGGCGTCGAGGTGACGATCGTCGAGCACTTCGATGCCCAGCTGCGCGCGACCCCGTACACCACGTTCGTCGAGCACATCCGCGCGCGCGCCGGCCTCGCCGGCTTCCTCATGACGCCGGACGCGGCCTTCGGCAGGGACCGCGAGGGGACCCCGGAGACGCTCAGCCGGCTCGGCCGCCGCGACGGCTTCGACGTCCTGGTGGTCCCGCCGTTCAAGGTCGACGGCCGGCAGGTCCGGTCGAACGCGATCCGCGGCCTCATCGCGGAGGGCGATCTCAGGGGAGCTGCGCGCCTGCTCGGGCGCCACGTCGCGGTCGTCGGCGCGCCGGGCGCGCGGACGGGCGACGCCATCCCGGTGACGTTCCCGATGCCCGTCGCGCTGCCGCCGGCTGGTCGCTACCGCGTTCGGATCGGTCGGGCGTGGGACCCGGAGAGCGGCGCCGTCCGGGCGACCGTCGGGCGTACCGCGATCGTCGGGGCGGGTGAGGACGGCGTCGCTCTGCGATCGCGATCCGATCTCGCGCCGGGCCCGCGCATCCGGGTCGCGTTCCTGCCACCCGCGCGCCGTGCCCCCGACCCGCGCGCCTGAGGGTTTGCGGCCTTCTGCCACTGCTGGTAGCATTCCCCGGTCAGAGAAAGACGTCCGTAGATTCGTTCGTGTCGGAGGACCGAGTGCCGCTCAGCCGGGAGGAGAGGGATCGCCTCGTCGTGGAGTACGCGACGCATGAGGGCGATACCGGATCGCCGGAGGTCCAGATCGCGCTTCTCACCGAGCGCGTCAAGGAGCTCACGGAGCACCTGAAGCAGTTCCCGCGGGACAACCATTCCCGGCGCGGCCTTCTCAAGCTCGTGGGGCAGCGCCGCCGCCTTCTCGCGTACCTCGTGCGCAAGGACCCGGCCCGCTACCGCGCCGTCATCGGACGGCTCGGACTCCGCCGCTAGCACCGCCACCGGCCGCCGAGGCTGAGAGCCCCGGCCACCGCGGTCGCCCGCGCGCTCCCCGCGCAGATCCGGTCCTCCTCCGGCACGGCCAGGAGGAGCCTCGTGCCCGTTCATTCCGTCTCCGCCGAGTTCGGTGGTCGTGCGCTGACCATCGAGACCGGTAAGCTCGCGCGCCTCGCCGGCGGCGCCGTCACCGTGCGCTTCGGCGACACGGTCGTGCTCGGGACCGCCAACCGGTCCGAGCCGCGCCCCGGCCTCGACTTCTTCCCGCTCACCGTCGACTTCGAGGAGCGGATGTACGCGGCCGGGAAGATCCCCGGCGGCTTCATCAAGCGCGAGTCCCGACCGTCGGAGGGCGCGATCCTCGCCGCACGCCTCACCGACCGCCCGATCCGCCCGCTCTTCCCCGAGGGGTACAAGGACGACATCCAGATCGTCATCACCGTGATGTCGACGGACCAGGAGAACGACCCCGACGTCCTCGGCACCGTCGCCGCCAGCGCGGCCCTCACGATCAGCGAGATCCCGTTCCAGGGCCCCATCGGCGCGGTTCGGGTGGGCCGGATCGGCGGCGAGTTCGTCGTCAACCCCACCGTCGAGCAGCTCGCCGAGTCGGAGCTCGACCTCATCGTCAGCGGCACCCGCGACGCGATCATGATGGTCGAGGCCGGCGCGAAGCTCGTCTCCGAGGACACGATGGCCGAGGCCATCCTCTTCGGACACCGCGCGCTCCAGCCGCTCATCGACCTGCAGGACCAGCTGCGCGAGCTCGTCGGCAAGCCCAAGAAGCTCCCGTTCCTCGAGCCGGGCACCGAGTCCGTCCTGCGCTTCGTGGACCTCGTCGAGGCCGGCCGCGACCTCGTGGTGGTCGACGTGGAGACGACGGGCCGCGACCCGAAGATGGCCGATCTCGTCGAGATCGCCGCCGTCCGGATCCGCAAGGGCAAGGTGGTCGACCGCTGGTCCACGCTCGTGGACCCGGGCCGGCCCGTGGTCGGTGCGCAGATGCACGGCCTCACGGACAAGGACCTCAAGGGCGCTCCCGCCCCGAAGGCTGCCGCGGACACGTTCCTCGACTTCGCGGGCGACGCCGTCGTCGTGGGCCACAACGTCGGCTTCGACCTCGGCTTCATCGAGGAGGCGCTCGGCGGCTACCGGTTCCCGTACGACCGCTACCTCGACACGCTCGTGCTGACGCGCGAGGCGTACCCCGACCTCGAGTCCTACAAGCTCGGCGACCTGTCGCGCTTCTTCGGCATCGAGCTCCAGAACGCCCACCGCGCGCTCCCGGACGCCGAGGCGACCGCCGCGCTCGTCCTCCGTCTCGCGTCCGACCTCGGCCCGCGCCTCGCGCAGCTGAAGGAGGGGATCGCGGCCTCGATCCGCGCCAATCGCGACGCGAACGGGGACCCGAAGGCTCTGCTCGAGGCGGCCCGCCGCCAGGCGCGCGTCGGGAAGGCGCTCTTCGGGCTCGTCCACAAGAAGACGGCCCGGAAGCTCACGCTCGACGAGGGCGTCCGCATGGACGGCCGTGCGATCGACGAGATCCGGCCGATCAGCGTCGAAGTCGGCCTCCTTCCGCGAGCGCACGGCTCCGGCCTCTTCACCCGCGGCGAGACGCAGGCGCTGACGGTCTGCACGCTGGGTCCGTCCTCGGACGTCCAGCGGATCGACACGATCAGCCCGGAGACCGAGAAGCGGTACCTCCACCACTACAACATGCCGCCCTACAGCACCGGCGAGAACAAGCCGATGCGCGGCCCGGGCCGGCGCGAGATCGGGCACGGCAACCTCGCCGAGCGCGCCCTCGTGCCCGTCCTCCCGGACCACGAGGAGTTCCCGTACGTCGTCCGCCTCGTGAGCGAGTGCGTCACGTCGAACGGCTCCACGTCCATGGCGTCGACCTGCGGCTCCACGCTCGCGCTCATGGACGCGGGCGTCCCGATCAAGGCGCCGGTCGCCGGCGCGGCGATGGGCCTCATGAGCGAGCCGGACGGCCGCTTCGCGGTCCTGACCGACATCCTCGGCAAGGAGGATGCCTTCGGCGACATGGACTTCAAGGTCACCGGGACCTCGGACGGCATCACCGCCCTCCAGATGGACATCAAGGTCAAGGGCATCAACGAGGAGATCATCCGGAGCGGCCTCGCGAAGGCGCGCGCCGCCCGGCTCTTCATCCTCGACAAGATGCTCGAGGTCCTGCCCGAGACCCGCGAGACGATGTCCGACTTCGCCCCGCGGATCATCACCATCAAGATCAACCCCGAGAAGATCCGGGACATCATCGGCAAGGGCGGCTCGATGATCCGGAAGATCCAGGAGGAGACGGGGACCGAGATCAACGTCGAGGACGACGGCACCGTGGAGATCGCGGCCGTCTCCGGCGAGAACTCGCGCAAGGCAATCCAGTGGATCGAGAGCCTCACGCGCGAGGTCGAGGTCGGCGCCCTCTACCTGGGCAAGGTCACGCGGATCATGAACTTCGGCGCGTTCGTCGAGATCCTCCCGGGCAAGGAGGGTCTCGTCCGGATCGGCGAGCTCGCCGACTACCACGTCCCGACCGTGGAGGACGTCGTCTCCGTCGGGGACGAGGTGATGGTCGTCGTCACCGAGATCGACCGGCAGGGGCGCGTCAACCTCTCGCGGAAGGCCGCCATGCAGCGGCATCTCGCGAAGGACGGCCGCTGAGCACGCCGGGCGCCCGTCCGGGGCGCCCCGAGGATGCCTGACGAAGGAGCGCGCCGCCGGGAAGCCGGCGGCGCGCTGGTATACTCGGCCGGGCCGGCGTGCTCCCGAGCCCCCGATCGCGGAGGCAGATCCCTATGTCCCGAACACGCTTCACCGTCGCCGTCGTCGGAGCCACCGGTCTCGTCGGCCGCACCATGATCGCCGTCCTCCGGGAGCGCGAGTTCCCGATCGGCGAGCTGCGGCTCCTCGCGTCCGGACGCTCCGCCGGGAGCGCGGTGGAGGTGGGCGGAGAGCGGATCGTCGTCCGCGAGGCGACGCCCGAGGCCTTCGACGGCGTCGACATCGCCCTCTTCAGTGCAGGGACCGACGTCTCCCGCGATCTCGCCCCGCGCGCCGTGGAGCACGGCTCCACCGTCATCGACAACTCGAACGCCTGGCGCATGGAGCAGGGCGTGCCGCTCGTCGTCAGCCAGGTGAACGCCGACGACCTCGCGTGGCACGAGGGGATCATCGCGAACCCCAACTGCTCCACGATGCAGCTCGTTCCCGTGCTCATGGCGCTGCGTGACGAGGCGGGGCTCGACCGCGTCGTGGTCGACACGTACCAGGCCGTGTCCGGGACGGGTGCCGAGGCCGTGGCCGAGCTCGAGGCGCAGATCCTCGCCCACGCCCACGGCGCTCCCAAGATCGCCTCGGTGTACCCGCATCCGATCGCGTTCAACGCGCTCCCCGAGATCGATGTCTTCCTCGACAACGGCTACAGCCGCGAGGAGTGGAAGGTCGTGACGGAGAGCCGGAAGATCCTCCACCTGCCGGAGCTGCGCGTCTCGTGCACGGCCGTCCGCGTCCCGGTCGTCGCGAGCCACTCGGAGGCGGTCCACGTGGAGACGACGCGGCCGATCACGGTCGAGCGCGCGCGCGAGGTCTTCGCGGCCGTCCCGGGCGTGGTCGTCCAGGACGAGCCGGCGAAGCACGTCTACCCCCTTGCGACGGCAGCCGCCGGGCGCGACGAGGTCTTCGTCGGCCGGATCCGTCGCGATCCGTCCGTGGAGCGCGGGCTGGCCTTCTGGGTCGTGAGCGACAACATCCGCAAGGGCGCTGCGACGAACGCCGTCGAGCTCGCCGAGATCCTCGTGGACCGCGGCTGGATCGCACCGGCCTCGCGGCGTGGCGCGGTCGGCGCGAGCGCCGGCGGCCGGAGCGGTGCGTGACGCCTGGAGAACGTCGGGAGGCGTTGGACGCCGTCGCAGCGGAGGTCCGGGCCTGCACGCGCTGCCGGCTTCACGTCGGGCGCACTCGGGCGGTGCCCGGGGAGGGGAGTCCGGACACGGAGGTCGTCTTCGTCGGTGAGGGACCCGGATTCAACGAGGACCGCCAGGGCCGCCCGTTCGTCGGTGCCGCCGGCGCGTTCCTCACGGAGCTGCTCGGCACGGTCGGGTGGCGGCGGGAGGACGTCTTCATCACGAACGTCGTGAAGTGCCGCCCGCCGGAGAACCGCGATCCGGAGGCCGACGAGATCGCCGCCTGCGCACCCCACCTCGCGCGGCAGCTCGCGGTCATGGACCCGGCCCTCGTCGTGACGCTCGGGCGTCACTCGCTCGGGACGTTCCTGCCGGGGGCACGCATCGGCCAGGTGCATGGCGCCGCCCGTCCTCCCGCCGCCGCGCCGTGGGCGGACGGCTCACTCGTCTTCGCGATGTACCACCCGGCAGCTGCGCTCCACCAGGGCTCGCTCCGCGCGACCCTCCTTGCCGACATGCAGGGCGTCCCGCGGGCGCTCCTCGATGCGCGTGCCCGGCGCGCCCGCGCGAGCGAGCAGCCCGCCGCACCCGCGATGGGCGTCGTCGGCGCCGCCTCCGATCCGGACGGCGGACCCGCGACCGCCGATGCGTCGACCGGCGACACTCCCGGCGCACCCGCGGCCGCCGAACCGGCCGCCGACCAGCTGACCCTCTTCTGATGACACGCAGGGAGCCCACCCCGATGGTCGCAGACACCCCGCTCCGGATCATCCCGCTCGGCGGGATGGGCGAGATCGGGAAGAACATGTACGTCTACGAGTTCGGCGACGACATCATCGTCGTGGACTGCGGCCTTATGTTCCCCGACGAGGAGATGTTCGGGATCGACCTCGTGATCCCGGACGTCACGTACCTCCGCGAGCGTCGCGAGCAGGTCCGCGCCTTCTTCATCACCCACGCGCACGAAGACCACGTCGGCGGCCTGCCGTACGTCCTCCCGTCGTTCCCCGGCGTCCCGATCTACGCGTCGACCCTCGCCCGCGGGCTCCTGGGGAACAAGATCAAGGAGCACAAGCTCCACAACAACCCGATGCTCTCGCTCGAGCCCGGCGGCGCGACCGTGGAGGCCGGTGCGTTCCGGGTGGAGGCCTTCAGGATCGGTCACTCGATCCCCGACGCGATGGGCCTCGCGATCCGCACGCCCGTCGGGACGGTGATCCACACCGGCGATTTCAAGTTCGACCACACTCCGGTGGATGGGAAGCCGTCCGACTTCCAGGCGCTCGCGCGGTACGGCGAGGAGGGCGTGATCGCGCTCCTGTCGGATTCCACCCGCGCGGAGAACCCCGGCTACACGCCCTCGGAGCGGACCGTCGGCGAGGCCTTCCGCGAGATCATGGAGGGGCTCGACGGCCGCGTCATCGTGGCCACCTTCGCGAGCAACATCGCCCGCATCCAGCAGGTGATCGACGCCGCGGGCTCGTTCGACAGGAAGGTGTCGGTCGTCGGGCGGTCGATGGAGCAGAACTTCCGCATCGCGAGCGACCTCGGGTACCTCACGTACCCGGCGTCGCGGATCGTGCCGAAGGACCGCATCGGCGAGACCGCGCCCGAGAGGCTCGTCATCGCGACGACGGGCGCGCAGGGGGAGCCGATGGCCGGCCTCGCCCGGATGGCGAACCACGACCATCGCTTCGTCGAGATCCAGCCCGGCGACACCGTCATCGTGAGCGCGAGCCCGATCCCCGGGAACGAGGAGTACGTCGCGCGGACGATCGACAACCTCTTCAAGGCCGGCGCCAACGTCTACTACCACACGATCAAGCACGCTCACGTCTCGGGGCACGCGAGCCAGGAGGAGCTCAAGCTCATGCTGGCCCTGACCCGGCCGCGCTACTTCCTCCCGATGCACGGCGAGTTCCGGATGCAGGTCCAGCACGGTCGGCTCGCGATGGAGACCGGCGTGCTCCCGGAGAACGTCTTCATCATCGAGAACGGCCAGCCGATCGAGGTCGCGCCGGATGGGACCGCCCGACGCGGGACGCCCGTTCCGGCCGGCTACGTCTTCGTCGACGGGCTGTCGGTGGGCGACGTGGGCGAGATCGTCCTCCGCGACCGGCGGGCGCTGGCCAACGACGGGATGTTCATGGTCGTCGTCACCGTGGACAAGCAGACCGGGACGGTCGTGGGCCGGCCGGAGATCGTCACCCGCGGGTTCACGCCGCTCAACGAGAAGGACCCGATCATGGAGGGCGCCGTGAGCCGGATCGTCGCGGCGATCGAGACGCCCGGCGACCACATCAGCGAGGTCGCGCTCCTGAAGACCCAGATCAAGGACGGCGTCTCGCGCTACCTGTACGAGCAGACGAAGCGACGGCCGATGGTCTTCCCGGTCGTCGTGGAGGTCTGATGACCTCGCCGCAGCGCCGCTCGACGAGGTCGACCTCGCGGTCGACCTCGTCCCGGAGCACGTCGCGGACACGGCGCCGGCCCACGTACGCCGCGCCGACCGTCGACGTCGCCCCGGAGGTCATCCGCTCGATCGTCGGGATCGTCCTCATGGTCCTCGGCGCGATCCTCCTCATCGGCCTGATCCTCCCCGGGAAGGGGGTCCTCACGGACTGGATCCGCGACATCTTCGCGCCGTGGTTCGGGACTGGACGATACCTGCTGCCCTTCCTCCTCCTCGCGCTCGGCATCTACGTGGAGAGAGTGGGGAGGCGCGCCGGCTGGGGCTGGACGCTCCTCGGGGTCGCGATCGCGTTCGTCGGCCTGCTCGGGGTCGTCGCCATCGTCGTGGACGCGGGGTACCTCGGCGGCCGCAGCGGCGGCCGGATCGGCGCCTTCATCGCCGAGACTCTCTCGCCGCTCATCACCGCACCGGGGACGCTCATCGTCAGCCTCGCGATCCTCGTCATCGGGGTCCTCATCGCCCTCAACGCCACGCTCGGCTCGCTTCTCCGCCCGATGTGGGACGCCGCCCGGACGACGGGCGGGGTCCTGCTCGCACCCCGCCCCGAGAACGGCGGGCCGGCGTCGGCGGCGGACGGGAAGGCGCCCGCCGCGAGGAACGGCGCGCGGCCGGGCGACGACACAGCCTCCGCGGCCGGGTCCCGGACGGGGCGCGAGGTGAACGGGCGCCCGGAGGTTCCGCTCCCGATGCCGTCGCCGGGATCTGCGCCGGTCTCCGCCGTCTTCGGACCGGTTCCCGATCTCGCCGCGGCCGCGGCGGTCGGGGGGGCCGTGGGTGTCGCGGGATCCGTGGCGGCCGCTGGCGGACGCGACGCCCTCGGCCGGGACGTGGCCGCGATCGCGGGCGCGTCCGACCTCGACGGCGATGGGGTGACGGAAGCCTCCGACGCGCCGCAACCCCGCGTGCACCGGCCGTACGCGCTGCCGCCCCTGACGCTCCTCGACGACATCGCCCTCCGGAGCACGGACACGGGGATGGACCACGCGCGCAACGCCCAGATCATCGAGGCGAAGCTCGCGAGCTTCAACATCCCGGTGACCGTGTCGGGATGGAACGCCGGGCCGGTCGTCACGCAGTACGAGGTGACGCCCGATCCGTCGGTGAAGGTCAGCCGGATCGAGTCCCTCTCCGACGACCTCGCGATGGCGCTCGCCGCGCGGACGATCCGGATCGAGGCGCCGATCCCCGGCAAGACCGTCGTGGGCATCGAGATCCCCAACATGGACTTCAACGTCGTCGGACTCCGGCGGATCCTCGAGGACCCGGACGTGCTGCGCGCCCCGTCGAAGCTCGCGTTCGCGCTGGGGCGCGACGTGGCCGGGCACGCGCGTGCCGCGGACCTGGCGAAGATGCCGCACCTCCTCATCGCGGGCGCGACGGGCTCGGGCAAGAGCGTCATGGTCAACGCGCTCATCACGAGCCTTCTCGTCCGCGCGACCCCCGACGAGGTCCGGCTCATCCTCGTCGACCCCAAGCGGGTCGAGCTCGCCGACTACAACGGGGTCCCGCACCTGCTGGTCCCGGTCGTCACCGAAGCAAGCCGCGCGAAGGCCGCCCTCATCTGGTGCGTCCGCGAGATGGAGAATCGCTACCGACGATTCGCCGGGGCGACGGCCCGGAACATCACCGCATACAACGAGACGCGCGAGGATCCGGCCGACCGCCTTCCGTACATCGTCATCATCGTCGATGAGCTGGCCGACCTCATGATGCGCGACGGCCGGAGCACCGAGGAGCCGATCGTCATGCTCGCCCAGAAGGCGCGCGCCACGGGCATCCACCTCGTGCTCGCGACCCAGCGGCCCTCGGTCAACGTCGTCACGGGTCTCATCAAGGCGAACTTCCCGTCGCGGATCGCGTTCGCGATGGCGAGCCAGATCGACAGCCGGACGATCCTCGACGCCCCGGGCGCGGAGGACCTCATCGGTCGCGGCGACATGCTGTTCCAGCCGTCCGACCTGCCGCGGCCGATCCGTCTCCAGGGGGTCTTCGTCTCCGACCGCGAGATCCGCGGCGTCACCGCGCACTGGCGTGCCGAGGCGGAGCCGCACTACGACCTCTCGATCGTGGAGAGCGACGAGGAGTCGACGGGGCGCGTCGAGGACGTGGAGGACGCGGACACCGACCGCCTCTTCGCGGACGCCGTGGGCGTCATCCAGGAGTACGACCGCGCGTCCGCCTCGCTCCTCCAGCGCCGCCTGAAGATCGGCTACGCGCGCGCGGCCCGGATCATCGACCAGCTCGAGGCGCACGGGTACATCGGGCCCTTCGACGGCTCGAACGCTCGGCAGGTCCTGCGACGCGAGGTGCCCGAGACCCGGGGAGGCGGCGACTCCGGCGAGGACGATCTGTGAGCTCCCGCGACGACCAGGCGCGACCCCGGGGGCCCGGGGGGTTCCGGCGGCCGTCGCTGACCCGACCCCGACTCCCGGCGAGCATCCCGGGTGACCCGGGCAGGTTCGTGAACCGGGTCCGCGGCGAGCGCACGCCCGCGCCCGTCCGCCCGGCCGAGCCGCCGCTCGGCGAGCGCCTGGCCGCGGCACGGGAGCACAAGGGAGTCGACCTCGCCCGCGCGGAGCGGGACACGAAGATCCGGGTGCGGTACCTCGCGGCCCTCGAGCGGGGCGACTACCGGGACCTTCCCGGCTCGGTGTACACGAAGGGGTTCCTTCGCAACTACGCCCAGTACCTTGGCCTCGACCCCGACGACGTCCTCCGCCAGTGGCGGCGCGAGCGCGGGGAGACCGATGCGGATCCGGTCGTCGTCGTCCCCCGCGGCCTCGACGCGCCGCGCCCCACGGTCACGATCGGACGCGGCACGATCTTCGCGGTCCTGCTCGCCGTCGGCGTCGTCGTCTTTGCCGGCTATCTCGGCATGCAGCTCATCCGCTTCTCGCAGCCCCCGACGATCGCGATCACCGACCCGCTCGACGCGGTCATGGAGGTCTCGCCCACGGCGACCACCTATACCCTGCGCGGAACGACGATCGCGGGTGCATCCGTCGCGATCGACACGCCTGGCCGGGAGACGGTCCGCGTCACGGCCGGGCCCGACGGCCGCTGGTCCGCCGACGTGGCGCTCGTGCGCGGGCGCAACCAGTTCGACGTCACCGCGACCGACGCCGACACCGGCAAGACGAGCCCGACACCGGCGCGCGTGTACATCACCGTCCCGATCGGCGGGGAGGCGGCCCCCCAGGTCTCCCTCGACTCGCCGGCGGACGGGGCGACGTTCGATGCCGGACCGGTCGTCGTGAAGGGGCTCGCGCAGGGCGCGCAGACGGTCACCGTCAGCTCCGCGTACCTCGGGCCGCCCGCCGGGGCGCCGGCGAGCGCGAAGTCCGTCACGCCTCCGCCGGCCCCCAAGCCCGCGCAGGTCGCCGTGGGCGCGGACGGATCGTTCAGCGTCTCCGTCCCGCTCACGTCGGGCCGCTGGACGCTCACGATCACGGCGCAGAGCGCGGCCGGGAAGTCGAGCCAGCCGCTGACCCGGACGGTCACCATCGCCTTCTCGGGAGTCTCCGTCGTCGTCAAGCTCGAGGGCGGCAAGGCGTGGCTCAAGGCGTGGGTCGACGGGAAGGTCGACCCACGCACCGGCGACGGCGGCAAGGTCATCGCGGACGGCAGGTCGCTCGTCTTCACCGGGGGGAAGACCGTCGAGATCCGGAGCGCCGACCCGACGGTCACGTACGTGACCGTCAACGGGAAGGACCTCGGGGCGATGGGGGACACCGTCCAGCCCGAGACCTGGCTGTACACGCCGAAGGGCGCGCCCAAGAAGACCAAGCACGAATGAGCGACCCGGCGACGGCTCGTGGCCGCGTCCAGCGGGGACCGGCGAGCCAGACGGCCGCGGCGGGCGACCTCTACGCCCTCGCGGAGGCCGTGCGCGCCGCGTGCGTGGAGCGCGGGCTCACGATCGCCACGGCGGAGTCCTGCACGGGCGGGCTCGTCGCGCACCTGCTGACGGAGGTCCCCGGGTCGAGCGCGTGTCTCATCGGAGGCGTCGTCGCGTACGCGGACCGCGCGAAGGCCGCGTTGCTCGGCGTCGATCCGGCGCTCATCGCGGCGCACGGGGCCGTGAGCGAGCCCGTCGCGGCCGCGATGGCCGACGGTGCGCGGTCGCGCCTGGGGGTCGACATCGCCGTCGCCGTGACGGGGATCGCCGGTCCGGACGGCGGGACGCCGGCGAAGCCGGTCGGCCTCACGTTCATCGCGGTGGCCTCCCGCGACGGCGTCGAGGTCCACCGGTGCGCGTGGGACGGGGACCGGAGCGCGAACAAGGAGTCGAGCGCTCGGACGGCGCTCGCGATGCTCCTCGCGGCGGCGGAGCGGCCCCCGCGGCATACTTGAGGCCACGCCCGGGGGCACGGGTGCGCGCGATCGCAGCGCGCGCGGGGCGGGCGCGATCGCAGCGCGAGGAGGGTCCATGGCCGGGGAGTCGTCCTTCGACGTCGTGAGCGACTTCGATGTCCAGGAGCTGCGGAACGCGCTCGACCAGGTCCGGCGCGAAGTCTCGCAGCGCTTCGACTTCAAGGGCGTCGTGGTGGACCTCGAGCAGGGCAGGGACGAGCTGACGCTCGTCACCACCGACGAGTACCGCGCCGAGGCCGTGAAGGATCTCCTCGAGTCGAAGGCGGTCCGCCGCGGTCTCTCGCTGAAGATCTTCGACTGGGGGAAGGTCGAGCCGGCCGGCGGCAACCGTGTCCGACAGCGGATCGGCCTCCGTCGAGGCCTCTCGGAGGAGAACGCGAAGAAGATCACGAAGATCATCCGGGACGAGTTCCCGAAGACACACGGCCAGATCCAGGGGGACGCCGTCCGCGTCTCCTCGAAGAGCAAGGACGACCTCCAGCGCGTGATCGCGCGCCTGCGCGAGCTCGACCTCGACGTCGCGCTCCAGTTCACGAACTACCGCTGACGCCCGTCGGCGCAACCTCCGTCACACAGGCGGTCCTGCCATGACGACACCCGAACCGACCGCGCTCGCGCCCGGTCGCACCATCGCCCGCTTCCTCGCCGACGCGCTGGTCGCGGCCGGCGTCGACATCGCGTTCACCGTCCCGGGCGAGAGCTTCCTCCCCCTCCTCGACGCGCTCGAGGCACGCGGGATCCGCGTCGTCGCGACCCGGCACGAAGGAGGAGCCTCGTTCATGGCCGAGGCCTGGGGCCAGCTCACGGGCCACCCGGCCGCCGTCCTCGGCACGCGCGGCGTCGGGGCCGCCAACATGTCCATCGGGATCGTGACAGCCCGGGCGGACTCCGCGCCGATGGTCGTGGTCGTGGGGCAGGTCCTGCGTCACCACCTGGGTCG
Source organism: Chloroflexota bacterium (assembly GCA_021813655.1). Classification (GTDB taxonomy): domain Bacteria; phylum Chloroflexota; class Limnocylindria; order Limnocylindrales; family CSP1-4; genus CAIYQJ01. The sequence continues at coordinate 38,194 of JAKAJU010000084.1, forward strand.
GGAGGCGTTCCAGGAGATCGACATCGCGGGCTCCGTCGGCCGGCTCGCGAAGTGGGCCGTCGAGATCCGCGACCCGGAGGTCGCACCGGGCGCGATCGAGGAGGCGCTCCACCGGGTCGTGGACGGCCGTCCGGGGCCCGTGGTCATCTCCGTTCCCGAGGACGTCTTCGTCGAGACGACGGCGGACGCGCGCTTCAGCGGGTCCACCCGGCCGCCCGAGCGCCGTGCGCCGGAACCTTCGCTCCCGCGGGCCTCCGCGATCCTCCGCATGCTCGCCGGAGCCGAGCGCCCGGTCATCCTCGCGGGCGCGGGCGTGCTCAGGTCGCGCGGGACGCGTGACCTCGTTCGGCTCGCCGAGACGCTCGAGGTGCCCGTCATCGCCTCGTGGCGGCGCGGCGATGTCTTCCCGAACGACCACCGCCTCTACCTCGGCATGGCCGGCTTCGGCGCGCCGAGCGTCGTCCGCGAGCGGCTCGCCGCGGCCGACGCGATCCTCGTCCTCGGGTCGCGCCTGTCCGAGGTCACGACGTTCGGGTACGCGATCCCCGCGGACGGCACGCAGTGGGCGCACGTGGACCGTGAGCCCCGGGCTGCCGATGGCGCGGCGCCAGGAGGTCCTGCGCTGGCCCTCACGGCCGATGCGGACGCGTTCCTCCGCGCTGCCCTGCGCGCGGTCGGGGGCGCCGTCCACGAGAAGGGGCGCTACGACGCACGGCGGGCGGCCAACGCCGCCGACCGCGCGGCATTCCTCGCCGCGACGTCCCTCGCGGACAGCGCGTCGTCGGACGCCGGCGTCCATCCCGGGAAGGCTGTCGCGGCGCTCCAGGCTGCGCTCCCTCCGACCGCGGTCGTCACGACCGATGCGGGCAACTTCGCGGGCTGGATCGCCCGCGGCTACCGGTTCCGCCGGCCCGGCACCTTCCTCGGCCCGACGTCGGGCGCGATGGGCTACGCCCTGCCGGCGGCGATCGCGGCGTCACTGTGGGCGCCGGACCGGGCCGTCGTCGCAGTCGCGGGCGATGGCGGCTTCGCGATGACGATGTCCGAGCTCGAGACGGCGGTTCGCCTCCGCCTTCCCGTCATCGCGGTCGTCTTCGACGACCGCCGGTACGGGATGATCCGCGACCACCAGGTGCACGGAGGCCACGGGACCGTCGCGACCGATCTCGGCGACATCGACTTCGCGGCGGTTGCGCGCGGCCTCGGCGCACGCGGCGTCACCGTCGAGCGTGACGCCGATCTGGCCGGGGCGATGACGGACGCGGTGCGCTCGGGCGAGCCCACCGTGATCCATCTCCTCCTCGACCGCGCATGGGTCGCCGTCGACCGACGCGAGGAGGCCCCCGAGGCCGTCGAAACCCCCGAGGCCGTCGAGGCCGTGGAGGTGGTCGAGGTGGCGGTCGGCGCCGAGGCCGTCGAGGCGGAGGCCCAGGAGGCGCCGGCCGCCGGGGAAGCCTCCGAGGCCGTCGAGGTGGCAGAGGTCGTCGAGGCCGTGGGGGCCGCG
>JAKAJU010000089.1 GCA_021813655.1 Chloroflexota bacterium
ATCTTGGAGCTCGCGCGCGCCGGCTACTACCGCGCCGTGACGGGCGGGCGGATCGGGATCGGGGCGACGGAGCGCGAGCAGGCGCTCATCCTCGCGGAGGCCCGCCTCGGGTTCCGTGCGCCGGCGTTCTTCGGGGAGATCCTCACGGTGGAGGTGCGGACCGCCTCGATCGGCCGCAGCTCGTTCACGATGGAGTTCCGGCTCACGGCGGACGAGAACCCGTACGGGCACGCGCGGCTCGTTGCCACGGCCTCGACGGTCCAGGTCGGCTTCGACTACGACGCGGGCCGGGTCGAGCCACTCCGTGGCGACATCGTCGCGGCTCTCGAGGCCTTCGAGGGACGACGGCTCCGCGGCGCCTGACGATGACCGACGCGCGCGGGCGCTCCGTGCGCCTCTCGACCGCCCAGCTGGCGATCCTCACCGTCGTGGCGGTCGCGAGCCTGCGGAGCCTCCCCGCGATGGCCACGTACGGCCTGGGCAGCGTCACCCTCTACGTGATCCCCGCGATCGTCTTCCTCGTCCCCACGGCGCTCGTCTCGGCCGAGCTCGCCACGGGATGGAACGGCGGCGTCTACGTCTGGGTGCGTGAGGGGCTCGGAGACCGGCTCGGGTTCCTCGCCATCTGGCAGCAGTGGGCGCCGAACATCCTGTGGTTCCCCGTCCAGCTGGCGTTCATCGCCGCGAGCCTCGCGTACGTGGTGGCCGATCCCGCGCTCGCCGGGTCGGGCGCGTACACCGCGGCGGTGATCCTCGTCGTCTACTGGTCGGCGACCCTCCTCACGCTCCGGGGCGGGGGCCTCTTCGCCCGAGTCGGATCGATCGGCGGCGTCGTGGGGACGATCATCCCCGGCCTCGTCCTCGTGCTCCTCGGTGCCGCCTGGCTCGGGACCGGCCATCCGAGCGAGGTCCCGCTGCAGCCGCCCGACGTCATCCCGCCGTTCACCGGGTTCGCCGGCCTCGTCCTGGTGGTGAGCAACTTCGTCGCGTATGCGGGGATGGAGATGAATGCGGTCCACGCGAACGAGATGGGGGACCCGGGCCGGCAGTTCCCGCGCGCCATCCTCGTCGGCTCGGTCGTGATCGTCGGCATCTTCATCCTCCCGACGATCGCCGTCGCGATCGCGGTGCCTCCGGCCTCGCTCGGGCTCGCGGATGGCATCCTGGTCGCCTTCCGCACGTTCTTCGACGCCTTCGGGATCGGCTGGTTGACGCCCGTCTTCGCGGCGGCGGTCGCCTTCGGCGCGATCGCGTCCGTCGTCACGTGGATCGCCGGACCGTCCAAGGGTCTCCTTGCGGCGGCGCGGACCGGGCTCCTCCCTCCCGCGCTCCAGCGCACGAACGCCGCCGGCGTCCAGGTGGCAATCCTCGCCGTGCAGGGCGCCGTCGTCACGCTCCTCGCCCTGCTCTTCGTCGTCGTGCCGGATGTCGACACCGCGTTCTTCACGCTCGTCGACATGACCGCGGCGGCGTACCTCGTCATGTACGTGCTCATGTTCGCCGCGGCGATCAGGCTCCGCCGGTCGGCGCCTCAGGTCGTCCGATCGTATCGGGTGCCCGCCCTGCCCCTCGTCGCCGGGACCGGCATGGTCGCTTCCGTCGCGGCGCTCGCGCTGGCGTTCGTGCCGCCCGCCGACCTCACCGGGATCCCACCGCACCTGTACCCGATCGTCATCGGGGGCGTCGTCGTCGGTCTCGCGGTGCCGGCCCTCATCCTCCCGCGCGTGCGTCGGGCCAGCTGGGACCTGCGACCCGCTGCCGACGTCACAGCGGAGCGCCGGGCGATGCTCGTCCACCGGGACTGATCCGCCCAGCGGCCGCGCCGCGTGACGGGGCGGGTCGCGAGACGATCGGTCAGCCCGCGTACCGGCGGAAGACAGCCACAGCGTTCTGTCCGCCGAAGCCGAAGCCGTTGACCATGGCGGTGTCGACCTTCGCCGGCCGGGCGACGAGCGGCACGTAGTCGAGGTCGCACGCCTCGTCTGGGTTCTCGAGGTTGGCGGTCGGCGGGATCACCTGGTCGCGGAGCGCGCCGATCGCGGCGAGGACGCTGGCGATGCCGGCCGCGCCCACGAGATGGCCGACCATCGACTTCGGCGAGCTGATCGCGAGCTTCCGCGCTGCGGGCCCGAACGCCGCCTTGATCGCACGCGTCTCGGTCACGTCGTTGAGCGATGTGGACGTCCCGTGGGCCACCACGTAGTCGATCTCATCCGGCGCGACGCCCGCGTTGCGCATGGCCATGCTCATCGCGCGGGTGGCGCCGCGCCCGGTCGGCTCCGGCGCGCTGATGTGGAACGCGTCGGCCGTGAGCCCGCCGCCGAGGATCTCGACGATCGGCGTAGCTCCGCGCGCGAGTGCGTGCGCGAGCGACTCCACGATGACGGCCCCGCCGCCCTCGCCGAGGACGAACCCGTCGCGGTCGCGGTCGAATGGCCGCGAGGCGTGCGCCGGATCGTCGTTGCGCCTCGACAGGGCACCCATGTTGCCGAGCGCCGCGAGCGCCATCGGCAGGACCGGCGCCTCCGACCCGCCCGCGATCACGACGTCCACCTCGTCCGTCGCGATGAGGCGCAGGGCGTCATGAAACGCGAGGATCGAGGTCGCGCACGCTGCGGACTGGGTCATCACCGGCCCGGTGAGGCCGTACTCCATCGACAGCATGCACGCGCCCATCGACGCGGAGAGCGCCGGGATCGCGAACGGACTGACGAAGCGCGGACCCTTCTGCTCACCGACGTGCGTCCCGTCGATCACCTGCTCGAGACCGCCGCCGCCCGTGTTCATGACGACGGCGCATCGGTCGCGCTGCTCCTGCGACATCGCTTCGAAGTCGATCCCTGCGTGGGCGACCGCCTCCTTGCCCGCGGCCATGGCGAAGTGGACGAAGCGGCTCATCCGGCGCGCCATCTTGGGATCCATCCCGGTCGCCGGGTCGAAGTCGATCACCTCCGCGGCGATCCGGACCTCGTAGTCGGACGCGTCGAAGCTGCGGACGTGCCGGGTCCCCACCACGCCGCCGACGAGGTTGCGCCAGTAGGTCGGGAAGTCGTTCCCGATCGGCATGACGGCTCCGAGGCCAGTGACGACGGCGCGGCGCGCGGGATCCTGATTGGGCGGCACGGCGACTCCTCGAATGGGCCGGGCACCCCACCCCCGGACGGCGGTCATCCTACCAGCGTGGAACGGCCGGACAGCGCTCCGCTCGGCGGTCGCGCCCCTCCCGGGTCCGCGCCCACGCCATTCCCGGGACGCGGTCTCGTCCCTCTCGGGACCGCCGTTGCCCTTGTCGCGCTGGCTACTTCACGTACGTCCCGGCGCACGGCTTCCCGTCGATCGCGCCGAGGACGATGCGGAAGACTGCGGGGTCGGTGAGCAGCCGCGCGTGTGTCGGGCCGGTCATCCGGACGTTGCACGCGCCGTCCACGAGGCGCGACGCCGACGTGGGGACGAGCCCGTCCGTCGTGCTGTAGACGCTCGTCCACTTCGTGGGCCCCGGCGTCTCGTCGCCGGCGTTGAGCGCTGTGAGGAAGTCGGACGTCGGGCAGAGCTGGCCGCCGTTCGAGACGTTCGCGAGACACGCGATCGGCAGTCCTTTCTGGGGGGTCCCGAGCGAGACGTACACGGTCACGACCCGCCGGCCGCCGTCGTAGCGCACGTACTGGCGGCTCGAGAGGCCGCCCATGCTGTGGCCGACGATCGCGACCTTCGTCCAGCCCCGCGCGGCGACGACGTCGCGGATCACCTTCGCGTTCACGACGTTGTCGTTGCCCGGCAGCTTCACGATCACCACCGTGTGGTTCCGCTCGCGAAGGCGCGCCGCCATCGTGAAGAAGCCCGATGGCGACCCGTTGAACCCGTGGACGAGCACGACGGGCAGTGGCGCGGCGGCCTCGGCCGGAGGGACCGCCGAGACGGGCGCGATGGCGGCCGCCGTCGCGAGCGCGAGGCCGGCCGCCGCGGCGCGGAGTCCGGTCCTCATGCGCCCACGTAGCGCTTGAAGATGACGGCGGCGTTGTGACCCCCGAGGCCCACGTTGCACGAGAGTGCATAGCGGACCCGGGTCTCGCGCGAGGCGCCGGTGAGGACGTTGAGCCCCGTGGCCGCGATCTCCGGGTCGACGACGCGCGTGTTCGTCGTCGCCGGGACCACCTGGTTGTGGATGGAGAGGACCGTGGCCAGCCCCTCGAACGATCCGCACCCGCCCATCATGTGGCCGGTCATCGACTTCGTCGCGCTGACGAGGACGTCGGGCGTGTGATCGCCGAAGACGTCCGCGATCGCCTGCGCCTCGCGCAGGTCGCCCACCGGCGTCGAGGTCCCGTGCGGGTTGATCATGTCGACCTCGTCGGCCGGGACGCCGTACCGATCGAGCGCGATCTGCATCGCTCGGCGGACCCCGTTGCCGCGCTCGATCGGCTGGATGAGGTCCCAGGCGTCTGCAGTCGAGCCGTAGCCGACCACCTCGGCGTAGACCTTCGCCCCGCGCGCCCGCGCGTGCTCGAGATCCTCGAGGATGAGCGCGCCGCCGCCCTCGCCGAGCACGAACCCGTTGCGCGTGACGTCGTACGGGCGGCTGGTGGTCTCGAGCCCCTCACCGGGAAGAGGCGTCCCCATCCCCCGCATGTTCGAGAACCCGATGTACGCGATGTCGCGGATCGGCGTCTCCACGGACCCGGCGATCGCCGCGATGATGTCGCCGCGCTTGATCGCCTCCGCTGCCTCGCCGATGCAGTTGGTGCCCGTGGAGCAGGCGGTGACGATGCACGTGTTGAGCCCGCGGATCCCGGTCTCGATGGCGATCTGCCCGGATGCCGTGTCCGGGAGCATGTTCGCGATGAAGAACGGGCTCACCGCCCGGGGGCCCCTCGTGTCGCGGATCTCCACGTTGTCGATGAGGAGCTCCGGGCCGCCGATGCCGGACCCGAAGATGACCCCGAGGTCGTCGCGGTTCTCGTCGGTGACCTCGAGGCCGCTGTCCGCGAGCGCCTGCTTGGCCGCCGCGACGCCCATCGGGACGTTGCGCGCGGTGCGCCGGACCGCCTTGAAGTCCATCCAGCCCGTCGGGTCGAAGTCGACCTCGCCGGCGGCCTGGCAGTCGAGATCCGTCGGGTCCCAGCGGGTGATCCGCCGCAACCCGGATCGGCCGTTGACGAGGTTCTCCCAGACGGTGTCCACGTCCTGGCCGACCGGGCTGATGACGCCGAGGCCGGTGACGGCGATCCGTCGTGTGGGGTCGGGCTTGCGCACGTTCGTTGCTCTCCTGTGGGACGCGATGGGCGCGGGCTAGAGGGAGACCTCGGCGAGCCCGCCGGGGCCGGCGGGGTCGTCGAGAGCGATGACGGTCGCATCAGGCGCGATCCGCCGGATCAGTCCGGTGAGAACCTTGCCGGGACCCACCTCGATGAACGTGTCCACGCCGTCGGCCCGCATCCGCTCGACGATCGCGACCCAGTCGACGCCGCGCGTGAGGTGCTCGACGAGCTCGGTGCGGGCGCCGTCGGCCGTCGCGATCGGTGCGGCTTCGGCGTTCGAGAGGAGCGGCGGACGTGGGTCGGCGACAGGGATCGACGCCAGCGCCTCGGCCATCCCGGCCGCGGCGTCCGCCATGAGCGGCGAGTGGGCGGCCACGGAGACGGGGAGCTCGATCGCGCGCCGGGCGCCGGCCGCCTTCGCCGCGGCGAGCGCGGCCTCGACCGCCGGGCGCTCGCCGGAGAGCACGACCTGGCCCGGGGAGTTGCGGTTGGCGACGGTCACGATGCCCGTCGTGGCCCCGGCCGCCACCACCTCCGGGAGGCGGGCGTCGTCCAGGCCGATGAGCGCGGCCATGGCCCCGGGCCGGCCGGCGCCCGACGCCTGCATGAGGTCGCCGCGGATCCGGACGAGACGGACCGCATCGGCGAGGGTCAGCGACCCGGCCGCGACGAGCGCGGAGTACTGGCCCATCGAGTGGCCGGCCGCGTAGGCCGGCGCGAGCGGCGGGAGCCCCGCCGCCGCGCGGCGCTCGCGAAGCGCTTCGAGGTAGGCGATCGATGCCGCCACGAGCGCCGGCTGCGCGTTGCGCGTGAGGTCGAGCTGCTCTGGCGGGCCGTCCCACGCGATCCGCGAGATCGACTCGCCGAGCGCGGCGTCGGCCTCGGCGAAGGCGGCCGCCGCCGCGGGCGATGCGGCGGCGAGCGCCGCGCCCATGCCGGGCGACTGCGACCCCTGGCCGGGGAAGACGAATGCGATCGATGCCATGCCTGCTCCGTTGGCTCACGGTCCGAAGGGCCGCGGTCGATGCAGCGTAGTCCCGTCCGCCTCGACCGTCGCCTGACACGTGCATATGTGCACGTATCGGTCGCCTCGGATACGCTCTGCTCATGGCAGCCCACCCCGACCATCCCGACCGCCGCCGGCCGTCCGCGCGGCGCACGCCCCTCCCGCGCCACCCCGCCGAGGAGCTCTACGGCGAGCTCTCCGGGGCCGTCGAGACCGCCGGTCGCCGCGTGCAGGACCCGCGCGAGGTCTCCGGCCGGATCGCGATGGGCCGGGCGCTCTGGCGCGAGCTCGTCATCGGGTTCGCCGTCCAGCTCGGCGAGATGCGCCTGGGATTCACGCAGCTTGCCGCCCTCTACGTCCTGTCCGACGCGGAGACTCTGCGGGTCGCGGAGCTCGCCGAGGCGATCGGGCGGTCGCCGTCGGCGACGAGCCGGCTCGTCGACGGCCTCGCCCGGCGCTCGCTCGTCGAGCGGACCACCGACTCGACCGACCGGCGCCAGCGGAGCGTGACGCTCACCCGGCGCGGGCGCCTGCTCGTCGCGGTGGTCGACCGTGCGCGGGCGGCGCAGTTCCTGCGCGTCGTCCGGCCCTTGCCGCCCGCGGAGCGCGCCGTGGTCGCGATGGCGGTCGCAGCTCTCGCGACCCGCGCCGTCACGCGCCGCGGTAGGCTCATCAAGGCCCCGGAAGGGGGCCCCGGCCCGGCCTGAGAGCCGGGCCGTCGGATCGCTCGAGCTGGGGGCGGGGGAGCCGCGTGCAGTCCTTCATCGTCGTCGGGCCGCTCGTGCTCGTCCTGGCGCTCGCCCTCGCGATCCTGCTGCCACGGATCGCCGAGCGCTTCGTCCCCGCCAAATACCGCGAGGCGAACCTCCGCTCGTCGCTGGCCGTCAGCAGCTCGATCACCGCCCCGTTCATGATCTTCCTGGGGTTCATGATCGTCATGCTCTGGACCCAGATGAACGCCGCCAGCACGGCGGTCCAGAACGAGGCCGACTCCCTCCGCAACATCGATGCTCTCGTGGACCAGCTCGGTGTCGGGACCGCCGACCGGGTCCGCGCGGACATCGTCGCGTACGCGACCGCGGCGGTCGACGAGTGGGACGCGCTCGCGGACGGCCACACGACCGCGAGCGCGGAGGGCGCCTTCCGGGCGGTCCGCGACGAGATCCTCGCGCTCGCCCAGAGCGGCCAGGAGGGCGTGCTCGTGGAGCACGCTGTCTCGCAGGTCCTCGCTGCCCAGACCTACCGCTCCGAGCGGATCACGGCAGCGCAGAGCGACCTGCCGCCGGTCCTCTGGATCGTCCTGCTCATCGGGACCGCGCTGTACGTGGCGTACATCGTCCTGACCGACACGGGTCCGCTGGCGAGCCGCTTCGCGATCACGTTCGTCGCACTCGGCGTCATCGGCGTCTCCCTGCTCCTCGTGTTCATGCTCGACAACCCCTTCCGAGGCGACATCCGGGTGGGTCCAGCGCCCTTCGAGGCTCTCATCGACGGGTTGACGACGACCGTCCAGTGACGGCGGACGGGACGGGCGAGCGAGCCTCGCGGGACGGCATCGCACCCGGGCTCGGAGGCCGGACGGCCGGGCACGCGGCCGCCGGGTCGGTCAGCGCAGGAGGGCGACCGACGCGAGGGCGAGGAAGGTCAGCAGCAGAGAGCCTCCGACGATGATCGCGACGAGCGCGAGCAGGAGGCGGACGTACGGTCGCTCGCGGGCGAGCGTCTCGGCGATCTCGGGGTCGCTCCCGCCGGGCGGCGGCGGAGCGTCCAGGCCCCGCGGCCGCTGGGAGAGCGGCGGCTGACGGGGGTCGCCCGCCGGGAAGCCCGGGAAGCCTCGTCCCGGCGATGCGGTCCCCGGCTCGGTCTCGACGGCGGGCGCCGTCGAGGCATCGGGCTCGGGCCCCGACGCTCCATCGTGAACGCCGGCGCCGTCACGCGCCGCGTCGTCGCCCACGGTTCAGTCCTCCGCTCGTCCCAGCGCCGCCGCGAGCCGTGCGCCGGTCGTGACCGCGCCCCGCGACGCCGAGCTCACGAGCGCGGCGTACTTGGCCATGACGCCGCTGCGATAGCGGGGCGCCGGTGGGGTCCACTCCAGGTGCCGCCGTGCGAGCTCGTCCGCGGAGACCTCGAGGTCCACCACATGCCGGTCCACGTCGATGACGATCGTGTCGCCCTCCCGGACGAGGCCGATCGGGCCGCCGAGCGCGGCCTCCGGCGCGACATGCCCGATCATCAGGCCGTGGGTCCCGCCGGAGAAGCGGCCATCGGTGATGAGCGCGACGGACTCGCCCAGACCCTCGCCGACGAGCGCGGCCGTGACGCTGAGCATCTCCTGCATGCCGGGTCCGCCGACCGGGCCCTCGTAGCGGATGACGACGACGTCGCCGGACCTGATCCGGTTGGCGCGGACCGCGTCGTAGCAGGCGGTCTCCGAGTCGAAGACCCGCGCCGGCCCGCGATGGTGGCGCCGCTCGTGGCCCGCGAGCTTCACGACGCAGCCGTCCGGTGCGAGCGAGCCCCGGAGGATCGAGAGCCCGCCGACCGGCTTGATCGGCGTCTCGATCGGGACGACGACCTTCTGGTCCTCGGCCGCGACCGCGTCCTCGGCGATCCGGGCGATCGTCCGGCCGTCCACCGTCGGCAGGTCGCCATGGATCAACTCGAGCTTGAGGAGCTCGCGCATGACGAGACCGATCCCGCCGGCCTCGTACATGTCGGCGGCCGTGTACCGGCCGCCGGGCACCATGTCGGCCACGATCGGCGTCCGGTCGGCGATCGCCCCGAACTCGTCGATGTCGAGTCCGATCCCGTACTCGTGGGCGATCGCGAGCAGGTGGAGGACGCCGTTCGTGCTCCCGCCCGTCGCCGCGACCGACGCGATCGCGTTCTCGATCGACTTCCGGGTGATGAACCGGCCGGGCCGGACGTCGTCGCGGACCAGGTCCATGACGATCTCCCCGGTCCGGCGCGCGGCAGCGTCCTTGGCGGGATCCTCGGCCGGGATCCCGTTGAGGCCGGCCGGCGAGATCCCGAGGAACTCGCAGGCGGTGCTCATCGTGTTCGCCGTGTACTGACCGCCGCACGCGCCCGCGCCGGGGCACGCGACGTTCTCGACCTCGTACAGCTCGTCGAGGGTCATCTTCCCGGCCCGGTAGGCGCCGATCGCCTCGAAGACGGTGACGACGGTCGCCTGTCGCTTCCCCTTGTACATCCCCGGGTAGATCGTGCCGTTGTAGAGCACCACGCCCGGGACGTCGAGCCGGCCGAGAGCCATGACCGCCGCGGGGATCGTCTTGTCGCACCCCACGAGGCAGACCAGCCCGTCGAGCAGGTGGCCGCGGACGACGAGCTCGATCGAGTCGGCGATGACCTCGCGGCTGATGAGGCTCGCCTTCATCCCCTCCGAGCCCATCGAGACGCCATCGGAGACCGAGATCGTGTTGAACTCCATGGGCGTCCCGCCGGCGGCCCGGATCCCCGCCTTCACGTGCTCGGCGAGCCGTCGCTGGTTGTAGTTGCACGGCATCGTCTCGATCCACGTCGTCGCCACACCGACCAGCGGCTTCGCGAGGTCGTCGTCGGTGAAGCCGATCGCCTTGAGCATCGCGCGCGCGGCGGCGCGATCGGGACCTTCCGTCAGGGCGGCGGAGCGCCGCTTCGCCGGGTCGGTGGGCCTGTCGTACGGGTGGCGAGGCTCGGGCATCGGGCGTCCTTCGGGCGGGTGGGGGAGCGGGCCGAGTGTACGACGGACGGACCGCCCTCATCCCGACCCGGACCGGACTCCTGTCCCGACCGTCCGCCCGACGAACGCCGGACCCGTCGGCCGACCCGCGGGCTCGTCGGCCGGTTCGCCGAGACCCGCGGCCCACGCAGGCCGGATGCCGGCGTCGCGCAGCGAGCGCAGCACCCGCGCCGGCGTCCCCCAGTCGGCCCACCCGACCGGCGGGAGCGGAGAGACGAGGAGCGCGCCGGGAAGGCGCTCGAGGACCTCGCCGGAGAAGTCCGCCGGCCGGCACGCGTGGAACGCCTGCGCGAAGGCGCCGCCGGGGATCGGGCACGCGGCGAACGATGTCACCACGTCGGCGACGTCCGGAAGCGTCGTCGCGACGAGGCGGACGAGGGTCGCGGCGCGGACCTCGATCCACCCGTAGCCCGTCTCCGGGCCGTCGGCGGGTGCCCCGAAGAGCACGGTCTCGCCGGGTCGGACGGCCGCGGCGACTGCAAGCAGGTGGTCCGCGAAGGTGTCCTCGTCGGCGAGATGGTGGTCGCTCGGGAGGATCGCCACCGTCGCGCCGGGGTCGCGCGCGGCGATCCACAGCGCGCCCCAGAGGATCGCCACGGCCGTCCCGCGCTCGGCCGGCTGGAAGAGCCAGTGCGCGTCGGACCAGGTCTCGACCGCATCCGCGAGGTATCCGCCATGCTCGTGGCGGACCATGACGACGGTCCGATCCGGCTGGGCGATGCGGCCGGCACGTTCCAGGGTCGTCGTGAGGAGCGAGTGGCCGCCGTCGGGCGCGGCGAACTGCTTCGGGCGCTCGTCTCCATGGACCGCGCGAACGAGGCCGCGGAGACGGCGCCCGTCGCCGCCGGCGAGGACGAGCGCCCAGAGGCCGGGCTCCGCGTCCCCGTCCTCCTGCCCCGGGATCCGGCGGGTCATCGGGGGGCGCCTCCCGTCCCGGGCTGGCGAGGACCGGCCCGGCATGATCGGGACAGGAATCCGTCGAGGCGCGTGCTCCGGCGCAGCGGTCGTCGGGCGCCTGCGGATCGCGTGGTGGTCCATCCGGCGATCCCGAGTCCGATCGCGGGGGCGCCCGTCGCGGGCGACGCGGGATCGCATCCGCCGCGTGCCCGTCGCCCGTCGGTCACCGACCGCACCGCCGACCATCGCACGGCGCGGCGCCGCCAGACAAGGTCCAGACGTCGTCGGGGACGTCGTGGACCGGCTCCGCCGTGACGATGCGCGGCAGGCAGGGCGGCCGTCGGGTCGCGCCGGATCAGCTCGCGGGCGCCTCCACCCACCGCGCCACCACGTCGCGGAGCGTCGCCAGCGGGAGCGCACCCCCGGACAGGACGGCGTCATGGAATCCGCGGACGTCGAACCGGGCGCCCAGCGCGGCGCGGGCCTCGTCCCGGAGTCGGAGGATCTCCATCTGCCCCGCCTTGTAGGCGAGCGCCTGGCCCGGCCAGACGATGTACCGGTCCACCTCGTTCGCGACGTTGTTCGCGCCCAGCGCCGTGTGCCCGCGCATGAAGTCGATGGCCGCATCCCGGCTCCAGCCGAGTGCGTGCATCCCGGTGTCCACGACGAGCCGGCACGCACGCCACGCGTCGAACGAGAGGATCCCGAACCGGTCGAGGCCGCTGGAGTAGAGCCCCATCTCGTCCGCGAGGCGCTCCGCGTAGAGGCCCCATCCCTCGAAGAACGCGGTCGGGCCGAGGTGCCGGCGGAACTCCGGGATCCCTACGAGCTCCTGCCCGATCGCGATCTGAAGGTGGTGGCCGGGGATCGACTCGTGGAACGCGAGCGCCTCGGCCTCGTACCGCGGTCGCGTCTCCGGCGCGGAGGTGTTCACGAAGTACTGGCCCGGGCGCGAGCCGTCGGCGGCCGGCTGCCGGTAGTAGGCGATGGTCGAGTGCTCCTCCTCGTGGGGGCCCATGACGACGACGTCGCAGCCCGCGCGCGGGAGGATCCCGAAGGCCGACGGGAGTGCCGCGCGTGCGCGGTCAAGGGAGGCCTCGGCGACCGCGACGATCTCATCGCGGATCGCGAAGTGGAGGGCGGGGTCGTCGCGCAGGCGGGCGAGTGTCTCGTCGAGCCCATGCGTACCGAGCACGCGTGCGCCGAGGTCCGCGAACTCCGCGTCGATCCGCGCGATCTCCGCGAGTCCGGTGCCGTGGAGATCCTCGGCCGTGAGATCGAGCGACGTGTGGTGGCGGATCAGGTCGCGGTAGGCGGCGGACCCGCCGGGGACGTGGATGATCCCCGGCCGGTCGTCCGGCCGGGCCGCCGGCAGGATCTCGTCGGCGAGCACGGCACGGAGGCGCGCGAAGCCGGGCCGGACGATGGTCGACACGGCGTCGGCCAGGCCAGAACGGAAGGCGTCGAGGTCGGCCGCGGACCAGTCGGGATGCCCGGCGCGGGCGGGCGCGAGCAGCGCGAGTGACGCGTCAGGCGTCGCGGCCTCGGCGTCGAGCTCGGCGATCGTGCGGGCGACCGGGGTCCGCACCGCGACCCGGCCCTCGGTGAGCGCGTGACGGAGATTCTCGATCGTCGCGTCCAGGTACGGGCCCATGGCCCGCCACCGGGCGATCATCGCCGCCCCCTGCGCAGGCGTCGTGACCGGCTGGTACGCCTCGATGTTCGAGAACTCGATCTGGGGGCCCTCGAGAGGATCGACCGTCCAGTCGTCCAGGCCGGTCCGCAGTCGTGCGAGGTCGCCGCGGACCGCCTCCCGCAACGCGGACCGCGTCACCCGTCCGGGGATGTCGAGCGTTCGGTCGTCGAGCGCGGATTCCCGCGCGGCGAACGCGTCCAGTCTCACGAGCCGAGCTGCGCGCGCGGCCGGGCGCGGATCGTCGAGGCGGTCGTCGTACCGGCGATCCCCGATCGATGTCGCGAAGAGCGGCTCGTCGGCGAGGACGGAGTCCCAGTACTCGCGCGCGAGGGCGGAAAGGTCGGTCTCGGCGATGTCGGCCTCTGCCGGGTCGGAGGTGGCGGGGGTCGCCGCGACCCGTTGGCCGGCGGGAGGGCGGTGCTGCTGGGTCATCCCGGGATGCTAGCCGTCGCGGCGCGTGCGCGCTGCCGGCCCGCGATCACGTGCAGGGTCCGGTGGCGACGGCCCCAGACCGGCCGACGGCCGGGATGACTGTCGCGCTCACGGCGTCGACGGCGAGGGCATATCCCACCGATGGGTCCGATCGCGACTCGGCGAACACCACCCCGCCGACGGTGCCGTCCGCGAGGACGAGCGGTCCGCCGGAGTCGCCCGGCTGGATCTCGCCCCGGATCTCGACGATCTGGCGGTCCACGGTCCGGTCCCCGTACAGGTCCCGCCCTGCCGCACGATACGTCGCGGTCACGGCCGCGGGGATGATCGTGAGCCGGCCTCCCTCCGGATGCCCGAGTGCGGCCGCCGGCGCGCCGCGCTCGGGCATCGCCGCGGCGAAGGCAAGACCCTGCGAGCGGAGTCCGGGGACCCGGAGGAGCGCGACGTCGAGCGTCGGGTCGAAGAGGACGGCGACGGCGTCCCGGGGCCGGCCCATCCCGGTCGCGTCGGCGGTGACCTGGATGCGCCCCGATCCGGCGATGACATGCGCGTTCGTCACGACGTAGCCCGGCGCGACCGCGAAGCCGGTGCCCGTGAGGATCCGTCCGCACGCCTCCGACTCGACCCGCATGACACTCGGAGCGACCGGCTCGCCGATCGCTCTCGCCGTGGCATCCGACGGGAGGCCCACGGGTGCGGCGGGCGCCGGCTCGAGCCCCAGGAAGAGCTCCGGGAGACCGGACTCGCCCACGATCCGCGCCACCTGGCCGGTGAGCGTCCCCGGCGGCGGGAGGATCCCGCTCAGCGTCCGGATTGCCTGAGACCGCTGCGCTTCCTGGGCGACCGTCGGGACCGGGGCGGCCGCGATGAGACCGCCGACGATCCAGATGATCACGATCGCCTGGGCGACTCCGGCGACGCCGCCGAGGATTCCGTCGAGCATCGCGCCGAGGCCACCGACGTAGCGAGCTCGGATCGACCGGCCGAAGCCGGAACCGATCGCCTCGCACGTGCCCACGACCCCGAGCACGCCCGCGATCGCGAGGAGAGCCCGTGCCGGCTGGTCGACACCCGCGAGGACCGTCCGCGCCAGGGGAGCGAGCGCGAGGACGAGGACCGCCCCGCCCAGCAGGCCGAGGAGTCCCAGGACCTGCGGCACGGCGCCCGACCGCACGCCGAGGACGAGCCCCGTGCAGACGAGGGCGAGCGCGACGACGTCGAGCCAGTTCACCCGTCGATGGTCGCACGGGCCGGCCGCGAGCGCGCAGGGTGCAGCCGGTCGCGGCATCATGGCGGGACCACCACCCACCGGAGGACGCGCGCACATGCCCTGGATCGACCGCCTCACGGTTCTCCGGATGATCCTCGAGGACGGGGCCGTGCCCACCTTCGTCGCGCCCGACCCGGAGACCGCGTTCGACGTCGTCGCCGCGTGTCGCGACGGCGGCTCCCGCGTCGTGGAGTTCACGAATCGCGGCGACTTCGCCTACGCGACGTTCGTCACGCTCGCGCGGCGGGTGGATGCCGAGGCGCCCGGGGTCGCCCTCGGCGCAGGGACGATCGTCGACGCCCCGACCGCGGCGCTCTTCATCGCCGCCGGCGCCCGCTTCATCGTCGGCCAGTCGTACGACGAGGGCGTCGCCCGCCTCTGCAACACGCGCCGCGTCGCCTACGTCCCGGGCTGCGCGACGGCCACGGAGATCCGCGCGGCGGAGGAGATGGGCTGCGAGATCGTCAAGCTCTTCCCCGCGGCCGCGTACGACGGACCCGCATTCATCCGCGGCCTCCATGGGCCGAGCCCGCACAGCCGCGTGATGCCGACGAACGTCGAGGCGACCGAGGAGGCGACGCGCCGGTGGATCGCGGCGGGTGCCGCGGCCCTCGGCGTGGGCCCGCACCTGCTGCCTCCGGCCCTCATCGTGTCGCGCGACGTCCCGACGATGGCCGCGAAGGTGCGCGAGTACCTCGGGTGGGTGCGCGCCGCGCGAGAGGCGCGCTGAGGCCGCGGCCGCCTACTGGCTGATCGTCGCCTGCCCGGCGGTGACCTGGACGGCGTTCACCGGACCCACGAGACCCAGCGACGATGCCTGCGACGCGACGTCCTTCACGGCGCCCACGACCGGGTCCGTCACGGCGGACGGGAGGCCGCCGATCGCGATCGACCCGACCGTCACCGAAAGGGGCGAGCTCGCCTCCACCGTGCCCGTCGCGACGCCCTTGACCGACACGGGGCCGGCCGGGTAGGTGAAGGAGAGCTGAACGGTCCCGTCGCTGCAGAAGTGGACGACGGGATCCTCGATCGCGAGGTCCTTCGCCTGATCCCGGAGCACGGCCGTCGCGTCCGCCTCGGTGAACGTCACGGACGCTGGCGGCGACTTGGTCGCCCAGGCGTCCCACTTGGCCCGCGCGTCGGCCACCGACCCGACGGCGACGTCGGGCGTGCACGTCGCGGGGGACGGGACCACGGCCAGGAACGCCACGACGACGACCCCGACGATCACGATCCCGAGCACGAGCGCGATGACCTTCCCGACCATCCGACACCTCCCGGGACGCGTTTGCGGCCGAGTGTCGCACGCGGCGCTCGACGGGGCGAGAGTCGGATGGCCTCCGGCCGGCTGCGTGTCGGGTCGGCGCGCGCCGGGAGGGTGTCTGCCGGCTCGGCGCGCGGCGTCGGTCAGGCCCCGAGCGCAGTCCCGATCCGTGTGTCGACGCGAGCGGGATGCGCCGCCTCCCAGGCCTCGATCGCGGGCAGGTGGCCGAGCACGTAGCCGATCTCGTCGGTCCCGGCCAGGAGCATCCGCTTCGCGAAGGGGTCGATGTCGAAGTCGAGCGTCGAGCCGTCGGGGAGCAGGATCCCCTGCTCGGCGAGGTCCACCGTGAACGCGGCGTCCGGGTCCTCCTCGACGATGGCGAAGAGCCGGGCGTGCATCGCCGGGTCCACGACGATCGGCAGGACGCCGTTCTTGAGGGCGTTGTTGCGGAAGATGTCGGCGAAGCTCGTCGAGAGGATCGCGCTGATCCCCCAGGCGGCGAGCGCCCAGGGGGCATGCTCGCGCGACGAGCCGGCCCCGAAGTTGTCGCCCACGAGGAGGATGCGTCGCCCGGCCATCTCGGACCGGTCGATGACGAACCGCGGCTCCTTCAGCGACCCGTCCGCCTCGAAGCGCCAGTCGTGGAAGAGCGCGTCCGCGAGGCCGGCCTTGTCGGTGACCTTCAGGTAGCGCGCGGGGACCACCTGGTCGGTGTCCACGTGCTCTGCGCGGAGAGGGATGACCTTCGAGGTGAACTGGCGGAACGGCTCGGCCATCGCTCAGTACCCTCCGCCGACCGTGGCCGGCTCCTCGATCCCCTGGAGCGTGCGGGGGTCGGTGACGGCGCCGCTGATCGCGGATGCGGCGGCGGTGAGCGGCGAGGCGAGGAAGGTGCGCCCGCCGGGGCCCTGGCGGCCTTCGAAGTTGCGGTTGCTCGTGCTGACCGCGTACTCGCCGGGCCGGAGCATGTCGCCGTTCATGGCGATGCACATCGAGCAGCCCGCCTCGCGCCAGTCGGCGCCCGCGGCGCGGAAGACCTCGTCGAGGCCCTCCGCCTCTGCCTGGGCCTTCACCTGCGCGGACCCGGGGACGACCATCATCCGCACGCCGTCCGCGACGCGGCGACCCTTCAGGATCGAGGCCGCGAGACGGAGGTCGCTGATGCGCCCATTGGTGCACGAGCCGACGAAGACCGTGCTCACCTTGTGCCCGGCGATCGGCACGCCCGGCGTGAGGCCCATGTACGCGAGCGCCTTCTCGAGGGCGCGGCGCGAGGCGGCGTCGCGCGCATCGTCCGGGCTCGGGATCGCCTCGTCGACAGCGATCCCCATCCCCGGGTTCGTGCCGTATGTGACCATCGGCGCGAGGCGGTCCGCGTCGAGGACGATCGAGAGGTCGAACGCTGCTCCGTCGTCGGTCGGGAGCGTCCGCCACCGGGCGACGGCGGCGTCCCACGCCGCGCCCTGCGGCGCGTGGCGGCGGCCATGGATGTACTCGAAGGTCGTGTCGTCCGGGGCGATGAGGCCTGCGCGGGCGCCGCCTTCGATGCTCATGTTGCAGACGGTCATCCGCTGCTCCATCGAGAGCGCGCGGATCGCCGCACCGCGGTATTCGAAGACGTGGCCCGTCCCGCCGCCGACGCCGATCCGTGCGATGAGCGCGAGGATGATGTCCTTGGCCGAGACGCCCCGCCGGAGTCGGCCGTCGACGCGGACCTCGTACGTCCTCGGGTGGCGCTGGAGGAGCGTCTGGGTCGCGAGGACCATCTCGACCTCGCTCGTTCCGATCCCGAAGGCGAGCGCGCCGAACGCGCCGTGCGTGGCCGTGTGGCTGTCGCCGCAGACGATCGTCATCCCCGGCTGCGTCAGACCGAGCTCGGGTCCGATGACATGGACGATCCCCTGGGTGTCCGATCCGAGCGCGTGGAGCGGGATCCCGAACTGCGCGCAGTTGTCCACGAGCTGCTGGATCTGCGCGGCGGCCATCGGATCCACGATCGGGAGGCCCCGCGGCGTCGTCGGCGTGGAGTGGTCCATCGTCGCGACGGTCCGTTCCGGGTGGCGGACCCTCAGCCCGCGTTCACGGAGTCCGGTGAAGGCCTGGGGGCTCGTCACCTCGTGGACGAGGTGGAGGTCGATCGCGACGATCGCGGGTGCGCCGGGATCCTCGGCGACGACGTGGTCGTCCCAGATCTTCTCGACGAGGGTCCGCGGGCGCGGCTGGGGCTCGGACATGGGGCTGCTCGTCACTCCGGTACGCGGGGAGAGAAGGGTAGCAGAGGGGCGGCCAGACGAACGTCGGGCGCGAGCGGCCGGGGGCGCGCCGGACGCGAGCGGGCGCGCCGGCCGACAGGACCCGCCCCAACGGGCTTGTCGGCCCTACTCGCGAGGGTGGGCGCGGTGGTTCGCTCGCAGCAGGGGCCGCCGACCGGACGGACCGCTCGCGCACGCCCCCGACCAGCCCCGGGGAACCATGACGACGCAGCCGCCCGCCGATCTCCCGCAGGGCCGCTTCGGCGACCTCCCGTACGGTCCCGCCCTCACGCGTCTTCTGGAGCCGATGCACGGCGCATTCATCGGGTTCAACCGCTGGTTCGCGGTCCCGATGCTCCGTGCGGGCCTCGGGCCCATGTTCAGCACGCCGGTGCTCGGCTCTCTCATGGTCCTGCGCACGACGGGCCGGAAGAGCGGGCTTCCCCGCGACGTCCCGCTCGGCTACGCGCTCCTCGACGGCAGCGTCTACTGCATCGCGGGCTTCGGCGCCGAGACGCAGTGGTTCCGCAACATCCAGGCGAACCCCGACGTGGACGTCATCCTTCCCATCGGCGCGTACCGGGGCCGGGCCGAGGAGGTGACCGACCCGGACGAATGGGTCCGCGCGTTCCGGCTCCTCATGACGAACATGGGTCCCATCGGGCGGGCGACCGCCGGCGACGTACGCGGAGTCTCGGACGACCGCCTCCGCGAGATGGGCCGCGGGCTGCCGCTCGTCCGCGTCCGCCCCACCGGGATCGGCGCGGGGCCGGCGGACCCGGGCGGCCTCATGTGGATCCCCGTCCAGGCCGCAGGCGTCGCGCTCACCGCGTGGCTGGGCGTCAAGGCCCTCCGAACGTCCGGCCGGGTCCTCCGCCGCATCTTCTAGCCCGTGTTCGTTCGCATCGGCATCCTGGTCACCCGCTTCCGCTGGGTCGTACTCGTCGTCTGGGTCGCGACCGCGGCCGCGTTCGGCGTGCTCGCGCCGTCGCTCGCCGAGGTCGGGTCGGCCGACGAGGCGACCTTCCTCCCGAAGGAGGCGGAGTCCGTAGCGGGCCGGGCGGTCCTCGCGCGCGCGTTCCCCGACGAGGCGGCGCCCGGCTCGGCCACCGTCGTCTTCGCGCGCGAGGGGGGCCTGACGGACGCGGACCGCGCATACATCGAGGCGCTGTCGGCCTGGGCGACGACCGACGCCCCGCCTCAGCTCCGGGACGTCGTCCGCAACGTCGTCACGCTCGCCTCCAAGCCTCACCTCAAGGCGATGTTCGAGAGCGCCGACGGGTCGGTGCAGATCGCGACGGTCAACCTGGAGGTCGCCTCCTTCACGGAAGGGGCCAACAGCGCGGTCGACGCCCTCCGCGCGCACCTCGCGGAGACCGCCCCGTCGGGGCTCGCGGTCCATGTGACCGGGTCCGCGGGCATCGGCGCCGACTACCTGCGGGCGATCATCGCGGGGACCGACCGGACGACGATCGCGACGATCCTCCTCGTCGTCCTCGTGCTCCTGATCATCTATCGCGCCCCGCTCGCGGCGCTCGTCCCGCTCATCACGATCGGCGCGGCATTCCTCGTCTCGCGCGGGACGCTCGGCTTTCTCGCCGCCTCCGGCTGGAAGATCTCCACGCTTCTCGATTCGTTCATCGTCGTCCTCGTCTTCGGTGTGGGGACCGACTACACGATCTTCCTCATCAGCCGATTCAGAGAGGAGCTGTCGAAGGCGGACCGCCCGACGGCCGCGCGGGCGACGGTCGCCCGCATCGGCGCGGTCATCGCCGCGAGCGCCGCGACGGTGATCGTGGGCCTCTCCTCGATGGCCATCGCGAGCTTCGGGATGATCCAGACGATCGGCCCGGCGCTCGCGATCACGATCGCGATCACGCTCGCCGCCGGGCTCACCCTCACGCCGGCCCTCCTGGTGATCTTCGGACGACCGCTGTTCTGGCCCAGGCACCCCAGGGAGGACGACCACCACGGCGACCGCGGCGCGTGGGCGCGGATCGCGTCGGTCATCACGCGCAGGCCCGGCGTGGTCACCGCCGTGGTCCTGGCCGGGCTCGCTCTCCCGATCCTCCTCATGCCCGGGGTCGCCTCGAGCTCGAACACCCTGGAGGAGCTCCCGAAGGACTCCGACGCGCGCGTCGGGTTCCAGCTCTTCGCGTCGAGGATGGACCAGGGCCGGCTCATGCCGATCACCGTCCTGGTGGACGCACCCGCCTCGGGCGACCTCGCCGCGCCCACGAACCTCGGCGCGCTCGCGTCGCTGACCAAGACGCTCGCGGGCGTCGAGGGTGTCCAGAGCGTCACGAGCCTCGTGTCCACGGCGGGCGACGGGTCGGCCGACGCGCAGGACGTGCCCTCGGTCATGCTCACGAAGATCGCCTCGGGTCTCGGGCTGCTCTCGTCGCCGCAGGCTGTCGCCGCTGCCCTGGTGAGCGCGACGGCGGGAGGGGAGCTGACCGGCGGCGGCGCGTGGATCGAGGCGCTCGGGCGCGAGCACCCTGAGCTCGCCTCGGACCCGACCTACACGGCCCTCCTCGCCGACATGGCGGCGCTCCAGTCGGGATTCGTCGCCGCGGCCGGCGGCGACGCGACGGCGGCCCAGCGGGTCGTGGACGCGGCGGCACGGGCCCGGACCGACGCGACGACGCTCGCCGCGGCCTTCGCGGCGACGCCGGCCGAGGACTACCTCATCCCGCGCGGGATGCCGGGTGACAGCGGGACCGGGATCGACCGCGTCCTCGCCGCCTACCTCTCCCCGGACGGGACCGTGGCCCGGCTGTACGTGATCCCGGCGTCCGACCCGTACTCGGGCGAGGCGATCGACACCGTGCTCGCCGTCAGGAAGGCCGCAGCCACTCACGCGGCGGACTTCGGGACCGGCGCGACGATCGTCGTCGGCGGGGCTGCCGCCGACCAGGCGGACATCCAGTCCACGATCCAGAAGGACTACGAGCGGGTCGGGATGCTCACGATCATCGGCGTCCTCCTCGTCCTCATCGTCCTCCTGCGAGCGCTCATCGCCCCGATCTTCCTCGTCGCGACCGTTCTCCTCTCGTACGGTACGACGCTGCACGTGGCGGGGTTCGTCTTCCAGGACCTCCTCGGGATGAGCGGCGCCACGTTCTTCCTGCCGCTCCTCGTCTTCGTGCTCCTCGTCGCGCTCGGGGCGGACTACAACATCTTCGTGACGAGCCGGATCCGGGAGGAGAGCGCGACCCGGCCGATCCGCGAGGGGATCCGGATCGCGTCGGCGCGGACCGGCGCGATCGTCACGTCGGCCGGGGTCATCCTCGCCGGCACGTTCGCGGCCCTGATGATCGCTCCGCTCCAGGTGCTCTTCCAGGTGGGAGCGGCCGTGGCGATGGGCGTCCTCCTCGATACGTTCATCGTCCGGAGCCTCCTCGTCCCGGCCCTGACCGCGGTCTTCGGAGACTGGAGCTGGTGGCCGTCGGGGCCGAAGGGGTTGCGCGCCGGACGCGGCTCGCCCCCGCCGGTCGACGATCCGGCCGTTCCCGGCCCGGGAGTCGCGAGCGGCTGAGACGCCGTCCCGCGGCTGCGCGACGCGTGCCCGTACCATCGTCGCCTTGCACGGGAAGCCTCCCGTGCTATCCTTCCCGCACCTTCGGGCCGCGAGCCGGTCCGGACCATGGAGGCACCGTGGGACTCTTCAGCGGTCGCGACACCCGCCGGGTCGCCGTCGTCATCACGACGGACGGCCGGCGCGTGCACGTGCCCGTCGAGGACCGGCGCTCCTTCGACGTATCCATCCTCGGCATCCGCAGCCTTGCCCTCTTCCTTATCGGGCTCATTCGGAGCCCTCGGCGAGAGTCTGGAGGACCGCGGTAGCGCTGGGCGCGACCAAGGACGGAGACCTGCAGGACCCTCGCCGAAGCGGCGGGGGTCTTCTCATTCCCGGGTCGGAGCGGTCGCGCGGCGGCCGGATCGACTGGAAGGAGCGGTCGCGCGGCGGCCGCGGAGATGCGATCGAACGGTCGGGGTGACGGCCGGCGATGGAGGACCGAACGATGACGATCACGAAGGGCGCGAGTCCCCGCGGGAGCGTGCACTCGCACGTGCCCGACGCGGGGACCACGGCCGCGGACGCGATCGAGAAGGCGCGTCGCGACATGCTCCACCAGGGGCGCATCACGAAGCGGACGCGGATCGGCGCGGACGTCGTCTGCGAGGCGCTCCTCCGGCAGGGCGTGGACGTCCTGTTCGGCTACCCGGGAGGCGTCGTCCTGCCGCTCTACGACGTCCTCGGCGACTACCCCGAGATCCGACACATCCTCGTCCGCCACGAGCAGGGCGCCGCCCATGCGGCCGACGGGTACGCCCGCGCGACGGGCAAGGTGGGCGTGTGCCTCGGGACGTCCGGCCCGGGCGCCACGAACCTCGTGACGGGCATCGCCACCGCCCAGCTCGACTCGGTCCCCATGGTCGCGATCACCGGCAATGTCCCGGGCGCGCTCATCGGGAAGGACGCCTTCCAGGAGATCGACATCACCGGCATCACCCTGCCGATGACGAAGCACAACTACCTCGTCCGTACCGCCGACGAGCTTCCGGCGGTCTTCGCCGAGGCGTTCCACATCGCGCGCAGCGGCCGTCCGGGTCCGGTCCACATCGACATCACGAAGGACGCCCTGCAGGCGGAGACGCGGGCGACGCACCCGGACCACGACGCCGTCCTCGCGGCCCTCCCCGGCTTCCGTCCGACGCTCGACGGCCATCCGCGGCAGCTCAAGCTCGTGGCGCAGGAGATCGCGCGCGCCAAGCGGCCGCTCATCCTCGCCGGCCACGGGATCCTCATCGCCGAGGCCTGGGACGAGCTCCGCGAGCTGGCGGAGAAGGCGCAGATCCCCGTGACGTGGACGCTCCTCGGGATCGGCGCGATGGACGAGACGCACCCTCTCGCCTACGGCTACATGGGGATGCACGGCTGGAAGCACGTGAACCGGGCGATCCAGTCGGCCGACCTCCTCATCGCCCTCGGCATGCGCTTCGACGACCGGGTCACCGGCAACGTGCGAACCTACGCGCCGCACGCCCGGATCGTCCACGTGGACATCGACCCGGCCGAGATCGGCAAGAACGTCGCCGTGGACGTCCCCGTCGTCGGCGACGTGAAGCGCGTCCTGGCCGCGCTCCTGCCTCTCGTCGCACCCGTGGACCACGAGACGCGCGCCGCCTACGCGGAGCAGCTCGCCGAATGGCGCCGCGAGTCCGAGGGAAGCAGCTGGCACGGCTCGGGGATGTGGCGCAACGGGCTCCTGTCCGCCGACTACGTCATCGAGCGGATCGGCGCGGCGAACGACCACGACGCGACGATGGTCGCGGACGTCGGCCAGAACCAGATGTGGACGGCCCGGTATGCGGGCTACCGCAGGCCCCACAGCCACCTCTCGTCGGGGGGTCTCGGGACCATGGGCTACGGGATGCCCGCCGCGATGGGCGCGGCGCTCGGGCGCCCGGACAAGAAGACGTGGGCCGTCGTCGGCGACGGCGGCTTCCAGATGACGGTCCAGGAGCTCGCGACTCTCGTCCAGGACGACATCCCGGTGAAGATCGCGCTCCTCGACAACCACAAGCTCGGGATGATCCGGCAGTGGCAGGAGCTCGTGTACGCGGGCAACTACCACTCGTCCGAGATGGTCGGTCCCGACTACCTCAAGCTCGCGGACGCCTACGGCATCCCGGCCTGGAAGGCGACGCGACCGGAGGAGGTGGATGCGGCCATCCACGCGGCGAACGCGGTGGATGGCCCGGCCCTCGTGTGGTTCGAGATCGCGAGCGAGCAGAATGTCTTCCCGATGATGCCGGCCGGCAAGGGGCTCTCGGACCTCATCGAGGACCTGGAGGATCAGGAATGAGCGCCGACACGACGGCCGCCCGGCCCGTCCCCGCGCGCGCCCTCCCCGGCTCCGGGGAGGTCCGTCGGCATCTCCTCATCGCGGTCGTCCAGAACCGCACCGGCGTCCTGAACCGCGTCGCGAGCCTCATGCGCGCGCGCGACTTCAACATCGAGTCGCTCTCGGTGAGCCACACTGACAGCGACGACGTGAGCCGGATGACGATCTCGATCCACGGCGACGAGTTCCATGTCGAGCAGGCGATCAAGCAGCTCTACCGGCTCGTGGACGTCCTCAAGGTCCAGGACGTGACCGACGAGCCGTCGGTGCAGCACGAGCTCGCGCTCGTGAAGGTGCGCGCGACGGACCGCAACCGCGGCGAGATCGTCTCGATCGTCGAGATGTACCGCGGCCGCGTCGTGGACCTCGCGACCGAAGCGATCGTCGTGGAGGTGACCGGCACCGAGTCCGAGGTGGACGCGCTCATCGCGCTCCTCCGGGGGTTCGGCATCAAGGAGCTCGTCCGGACCGGGGCCGTCGTCATGGCCCGCGGTTCCCAATCGATCGAGGAGGCGACCAAGCGATGACCGCCCGGATGTACTACGACGTCGACGCCGACCCGGGCGCGCTCGCCGGCCAGAGAGTCGCCATCATCGGGTTCGGGAGCCAGGGCCATGCCCATGCCCTGAACCTCCACGAGTCGGGCGTCGACGTGATCGTTGGCCTCGCCCCGGCGAGCAAGAGCCGCGCGATCGCCGAGGAGGCGGGCCTGCGGGTCATGGACGTGGCGGATGCCGTCCGCGCCGCCGACGTCATCATGATGGCCGTCCCAGACACGTCTCAGAAGGCGCTCTACGACGCGGAGATCGCGCCGAACCTCCGTCCCGGCCAGCTCCTCCTCTTCGCCCACGGCTTCACGATCCGCTTCGGCCAGATCGTCCCGCCGGCCAGCGTCGACGTCGGGATGGTCGCACCCAAGGGCCCCGGCCACCTCGTCCGCTCCGTCTACCGCGACGGCGGCGGCGTGCCGGCACTCTTCGCGGTCGAGCGCGACGCGAGCGGCACGGCCCGGGCGCGAACGCTCGCGTACGCCCGGGCGCTCGGATGCACCCGCGCGGGCGTCCTGGAGACGACGTTCAAGGAGGAGACCGAGACCGACCTCTTCGGGGAGCAGGCCGTCCTCTGTGGCGGGACGGCGGCCCTGGTGAAGGCCGCATTCGAGACCCTCGTCGCGGCCGGCTATCAGCCCGAGCTCGCGTACTTCGAGACGATGCACGAGCTCAAGCTCATCGTGGACCTCATGTACCGCGGCGGGCTCGACTTCATGCGCTTCAGCGTGAGCGACACCGCCGAGTTCGGTGACTACGTCTCGGGCCCGCGGATCATCGACGACCGCGTCCGCGCGACGATGAGGCAGGTCCTCACCGAGATCCAGGACGGGACCTTCGCCGCCCGCTGGATCGAGGAGAACCGCTCCGGTCGTGCCGAGTTCGAGCGGATGCGCGAGGCCGAGAGCGGTCACCAGATCGAGCAGGTCGGCGCGGAGCTGCGGTCGAAGATGGCATTCCTCGACCCGGTGACCGTGAAGGCTGGCCAGGCACAGGCATCGGCGAAGGGGAGCGCAGGACGATGAGCTCACCCACCTACGGCCCCGGCGTACCCGAGGGTCACGTACGGATCTTCGACACGACCCTGCGCGACGGCGAGCAGGCCCCCGGGGCGGGCCTCACCGTCGCCGAGAAGATCCAGGTCGCGCGGCAGCTCGTCCGGATGAAGGTGGACGTCATCGAGGCCGGCTTCCCGGCGGCGTCGCCCGGCGACTTCGAGGCCGTGCGGCGGATCGCCGAGGAGACCAAGGGCGTCGCGGTCGCGGCACTCGCCCGATGCAAGGACGGCGATCCCCAGCGCGCGGTCGAGGCGATCGGCGTGGCCGAGCGGCCGCACCTCCACGTCTTCATCGCCACGAGCGACATCCACCTCAAGCACAAGCTCCGCATCAGCCGCGATCAGGCCCTCGCCGAGGCCGCGCGCTGGGTCCGGTACGGCCGCGACACGCTCGGCCGCGACGCCGACGTGGAGTTCTCCGCCGAGGACGCCAGCCGGACCGACCCCGACTTCCTGCTCGCCGTCTACGCGGCGGCCGTCGAGGCCGGCGCCTCCACGCTGAACATCCCCGACACGGTCGGCTACGCGATCCCATCGGAGTTCGGCGGGCTCGTGGCCCGGGTGAAGGATCTCGTGAAGGACGAGGCCATCGTCTCGGTCCACTGCCACAACGACCTCGGCCTCGCGACCGCGAACACGCTCGCCGCTGTCCAGGCCGGCGCGCGGCAGGTGGAGGTCACGGTGAACGGGCTCGGCGAGCGCGCCGGCAATGCCTCCCTCGAGGAGGTCGTCATGGCGCTGCGCACCCGTCCGACGCAGTTCCCGCAGCTCATCAGCAGCGTCGCAACCGAGCAGATCACGCCCGCGAGCCGCCTCGTGAGCCACCTGACCGGGTTCAGCATCCAGCCGAACAAGGCGGTCGTCGGCGCGAACGCCTTCGCGCACGAGTCCGGCATCCACCAGGACGGCGTGATCAAGAACCCGCTCACGTACGAGATCATGACCCCGCAGTCGGTGGGCCTGACCGGGAGCCAGCTGACGATCGGGAAGCTGTCCGGCCGGAAGGGGCTCCAGAAGAAGCTCCGCGACCTGGGCTACCACGTGGAGGGTCCGGAGCTCGACCTCGTCTACCGCGAGGCGATCGGGCTCGCCGACCGGAAGAAGGACGTCACCGACGCCGATCTCATCGCGATCGTCGAGCAGCAAGTCGCCGAGGTGCCGGAGACGATCGGCCTGGTGGACTGGGAGGTCAGCTCCGCCAAGGGCGGCGAGGCCCGCGGCCACGTGATCCTCTCGGCGGTGGGTGGCGAGCGGCACGGCAGCTCACGCGGCAACGGCCCGGTGGACGCGCTGTACGGCGCGGTGGACGCGGCCATCGGCCCCGTCCTCGGCTGGCACCCCGTCCTCACGAGCTACGAGATCCGCGCCGTCTCCGGCGGCGAGGACGCGCAGGGTCAGGTCGTCGTGCGCTGCCGGCGCTCCGTCGACGACGCGGCCCGCGCCGAGACCGTCACGGGCCACGGCCTGTCCACGAACATCGTGGAGGCGTCGCTCGAGGCGTATCTCATCGCCACGAACAAGCTGCATGCGATGGAGCTGGGCGACACGACATCGGTCATCCCGGCGCCGTCGGTCGACCAGGAGCTCCCGTGACACCCTCCGCCGTCGCCGAGCCCGCCGCGGAGGACGCCCTCGCGCCATCCGGCGGCGGGCCCGCGCGCTACGAGGTCGTCGCGATCCCGGGCGACGGTGTGGGCCCGGACGTCCTCGCCGCGGGACGGCGCGTCGTCGACGCGCTCGGCGAGCGTCATGGCTTCTCCGTCGCGTGGCACGAGATCCTCGTCGGCGGCTGCGCGATCGACGCGTACGGCGTCGCGATCCGGCCGGAGGACCTCGACGCGTGCCGCGCCTCCGATGCGGTCTTCCTCGGCGCGGTCGGCGGGCCGAAGTGGGACGATCCCAACGCCGCGGTCCGTCCCGAGCAGGCGCTCTTCGCCATGCGCGGCGGGCTCGAGCTCTTCGCGAACCTCCGGCCCGTCACGGTCCATCCGGCGCTGGCGGTGAGCAGCCCGCTCAAGGCCCACCTCCTCGAGGACGTGGACCTCCTCGTCGTCCGCGAGCTGACCGGCGGTCTCTACTTCGGCCGACGCACCGAGATGAGCGGCGCCCCGGGGACGCGGCACGCGGTGGACGAGCTCCCGTACTCGGACCTCGAGGTCGAGCGGATCGTCCGCCTCGCGTTCGAGCTGGCCCGGGCCCGGCGGCGACACGTCACGAGCGTGGACAAGGCGAACGTCCTCGCGACGTCCCGGCTCTGGCGCACCGTGGCGACCGAGGTCGGAGCGGAGTATCCGGACGTCGCGCTCGACCACCGCCTCGTGGACGCGGCCGCCATGCAGATCGCGCGGCGACCCGGGGACTTCGACGTCATCGTCACCGAGAACCTCTTCGGCGACATCCTCTCGGACGAGGCGAGCGTGCTCGCGGGATCGCTCGGGATGCTCCCGTCCGCGTCGGTCGGGAGCCGGGTCACGGCCCACGGCATCCACGGGATCTACGAGCCGATCCACGGCTCGGCGCCCGACATCGCCGGGAAGGACATCGCGAATCCGATCGGGACGATCCTCTCCGCGGCGATGATGCTTCGGTGGTCCTTCGGCCGCGTCGACCTCGCCGGGATGATCGAGGATGCCGTCTCCGACGCCCTGTTCGACGGCTTCCGGACGCCCGACCTCATGCCGATCGACGTCGGCGTCGCGGCCGAGCTCACCCCCGTGGGGACGCGGGGGATGACCGATGCGATCGTGGCCCGCCTCGGCGGGGCGGGGGAGGCAGCCTGATGATCGACCGACCCGTCGTCCTCTACGACACGACCCTTCGCGACGGCACCCAGGGCGAGAACATCACGCTCTCGCTCGCCGACAAGCTGCGCGTCGCCCGGATGCTCGACGAGTACGGCATGCCGTTCATCGAGGGCGGCTGGCCCGGCTCCAACCCGAAGGACATCGAGTTCTTCACGGCCGCCAAGACGATCACGTGGGAGCGGGCGAAGCTCGCCGCGTTCGGGTCCACGCGCCACCGGTCGAACCGCCCGGAGGCCGACCCAAACCTCCGCGAGCTCGTCGCCGCCGAGACGCCGGTCGTGACGATCTTCGGGAAGAGCTGGCTCCTCCACGTCACGAAGGTCCTCGGCGCGACAGCCGCCGAGAACCTCGACATGGTCGCCGAGTCGGTCGGCTTCGTCGTGAGCCACGGCCGCGAGTGCGTCTACGACGCCGAGCACTACTTCGACGGATACCGCGCGGACCCCGAGTACGCGCTCGCCACCCTCCGGGCCGCCCGGCAGGCCGGCGCGGGATCGCTCGTCCTCTGCGACACGAACGGCGGGACGCTGACCGACGATCTCGTGCGGATCGTCACCGAGACGCGCGCGGCGCTGGAGTCCGACCCGGGCGCGCCGGACGTCACCTGGGGGATCCACACGCACAACGACGCCGACCTCGCGGTCGCCAACTCCCTCGCGGCGGTCAGGGCGGGGGTCCGACACGTCCAGGCGACGATCAACGGGTACGGCGAGCGCTGCGGCAACGCGAACATGGTGAGCGTCCTCGCGAACCTCGCGCTCAAGACGCCGCTCGCGCTCCTGCCGGCCGGCGGCGGGGACATGTCCGACCTCACGCACCTGTCACGGTCCGTGGCCGAGATCGCGAACGTGATGCCCGACGACTACGCGCCGTACGTCGGGCGATCCGCGTTCGCCCACAAGGGCGGAGTGCACGGAGCGGCCGTGGCGAAGGTCGAGCGGAGCTACCAGCACGTGGATCCGTCGACCGTCGGGAACGAGCGGCGCCTCATCGTCTCGGAGCTCGGCGGCAAGGCGAACACGCAGCTGCGCGCCGAGCAGCTCGGCCACCGGCTCGAGGGGGCCGTGGACGCGAAGACCCTCTCGCGCCTCATCAAGGAGCTCGAGGCGGAGGGCGCCTCGTTCGAGGGGGCGGAGGGCTCGTTCGAGCTGCTCGTCCGGCGCCACCAGCCCGACTACGAGGCGCCGTTCCGGATCGTCGACTTCACGGTGCTCGTCGAGCAGCGCGACGGACGCGAGCAGCGGGCCGAGGCGACCGTCAAGGTCGAGGTCGCCGACGAGGTCCTCCACACGGCCGCCGACGGGAACGGCCCGGTCAACGCGCTCGACGCCGCGCTCCGCAAGGCGCTCGCCGCGTTCTACCCGGTCATCGACGGCGTCCGGCTCGTGGACTACAAGGTCCGGATCGTGGACGGTCGCTCGGCAACCGCGGCCCGGACGCGCGTGGTCATCGACTCGGCGGACGCCGATCGGGAGTGGTCCACGATGGGGAGCGACACGAACATCATCGGCGCCTCGGCGGCCGCGCTCGCCGACTCGCTCGAGTATGCGATCTGGAAGTCCGGCGCCGAGATCAGCCGCCGCGGCGAGCGCCACTTCACGACGGCACGCGAACGATGAGCGGGGCGGAAGCCCCGCGCGTCGCGTACTCCGGGGAGCCGGGCGCGTTCGCGGAGGACGCCGTCGTCGCGTTCTTCTTCGGGCCGCGGCCCGTGCCCGTCCCGGGGTTCCGGGAGGTCTTCGACGCCGTCCTGGCCGGTCGCGCCGGGGCAGACGCGCCCGATGCGGCGCCGATCATCGCCGGCGTCGTGCCGATCGAGAACCTCGTGAATGGGACAGTCCGCGAGAGCTACGACCTCCTTCTCGAGCACGATGTCGCGATCCGCGGCGAGGTCGTGGTCCCGGTCCAGCTGTGCCTCGCCGCGCTCCCGGGCGAGACGATCGAGACGATCGAGCGGGTCTACTCCCACATCCAGGCGCTCGGGCAGGCCGACCGCTTCCTCCGCCGACGATCGTGGCAGCTGCTCACCGTGTACAACACGTCGGCGGCCGGCCGGTCGATCGCCGATCGCGGCGAGCGCGCCGCCGCCGCGGTCCTCTCGCCGCGCGCGGCCGCCCTCGCGGGCCTGCACATCCTTGCGGACGGGATCCAGACCGTGCCGGACAACCGGACGAAGTTCGTCGTCATCACCCGCCCGGACGCGGGCCTCTCGTCCGATCTGCTCCGTGTCCCGCCCGCCCGGCAGGCGGCCGCGCGCGGGACGACGACCACGCTCGTCCTCGGCGTGCGCAACGAGCCGGGCACGCTCATGGCCTGTCTGGCGGTCCTCGCGGACGAGGGGATCAACATGCACAAGCTCGAGTCGCGGCCCAGCCTCAAGCGCGCCTGGGAGTACGTCTTCTGGGTGGACGTGGACGGCGACGCGGCGGCCCCGGCGATGGCGCGGGCGCTCGGGCGGCTCGCGGACGTCACGTCCTTCCTGCGCGTCCTCGGCTCGTACCCGCGCGCCGACGCCTGATGCCGGCGGGCCTGACGCCGGCGGCGCTCGGCCTCCTTTGCCTCGCGGCGATCGGGGCCATCGCCGACTGGGCCGTCGTCGCGGCGCGGGAGCGCGGCCGGCCGGCCCTTCCCGCCCGCGCACGCTGGCTGACGAAGCCGCTCCCGCTCGTCCTGCTCATCGGGGTCGCGCTGGTCCTGGAGCCACGCGACCCGGCGGTCAGGGCGTGGTTCGTCGCCGCGCTCGCCCTCTCCCTCGCCGGGGACGTGGCGCTCCTCTCCGAGCGTGGGTTCGTCCCCGGTCTCGTCGCGTTCCTCCTCGCGCACGTCGCCTACGCCGTGGGGTTCGTGGTCGGGGGGATCGCTCTCCCGGCGGTCGCGGCAGGCGTCGCCGGCATGCTCGCGTTCGACCTCGTCGTGGGGCGACGGCTCGTCGGGGCTCTCCGGGCCTCCGGCCGCGGCTCGCTCGAAGGCCCGGTCGTCGCCTACATCGCGGCGATCTCGGTGATGGTCGCCGCCGCGGTCGGGTCGCTCCTCGCCGCGGCGATCGTCGGCGCGGTCCTCTTCACGGCGTCGGACATGCTCCTCGCCGAGGGCAGGTTCGTCCGTCCGGTGCGTCGCGGCGACCTCGCGGTCATGGTCCTCTATCACGCGGGACAGGGCCTGTTGGTGCTGTCGCTGGCCATCGGCGCTCGATAGACTCCACGGGTCGGGGCGCGTCCGCGGTCCTGCCCCTGGAGGCGAGGGAGGGTTCGATGACCGCCGCATCCACGTCGCCCGCGCCCGACGGCGCACAGGGGGTCGCCCCGAGCGGACCCTCAGGTCCGGCCTGGCACACGCTCTCGATCGACGATGCACTCCTGCAGCAGGGGGTCGTCGCGGGTACCGGCCTGTCGACCGCGGAGGCCGCCAGCCGGCTGACGAAATTCGGGCCGAACAAGTTCGAGGAGGGGAAGCGGGAGCCGCGCTGGCGGGCGTTCCTCCGTCAGTACGCGGACCCGATGCAGATCGTCCTGCTCGTCGCCGGCATCATCTGCTTCCCGATCGGCGAGTCGCAAACGGGACGCCTGCTCATCATCCTGACCCTCGTCAACGCGTTCATGGGACTCAACCAGGAGGGGAAGGCCGCCAAGGCCGTCGCCGCACTCGCGGGGATGATGCTCGTCAAGGCGAAGGTTCTCCGCGATGGCCAGGTCGTGGAGGTCCCCGCGGACCAGATCGTCCCGGGCGACGTCGTGAACGTCGAGGCCGGGGACGTGGTCCCGGCCGACGGCCGGATCATCCGGGCCGCGACGCTCGAGATCGACGAATCCGCGCTGACAGGCGAGAGCGTCCCGGCGTCGAAGGGCGTGGACCCGGTCGACAAGGCGGACACCCCGCTCGGCGACCGCGTGGACATGGCCTACATGAACACGAACGTCACGCGGGGCGCCGGCAGCCTCGTCGTCACGGCCACGGGGATGGCGACGGAGGTCGGCCACATCTCCGGGCTCCTCCAGGCCGAGAAGACCGAGGCCACGCCGCTGACGCGGCAGCTCAACAAGCTGACGAACCAGATCCTCGTCGTGGCCGGGCTCGCCCTCGCCGCCTCCATGCTGCTCGGGCTCGCGCGCGGTGAGGCGTGGGACGTGCTGTTCATCACCGCCGTCGCGTTCGCCGTCTCGGCGATCCCGACGGGCCTGCCCGCGGTCGTCACGACGATCCTGTCCATGGGGACGCAGACCCTCGCGAAGGCCGGTGCGATCATGAAGCGCCTCCGCTCGGTGGAGACGCTCGGATCCACCTCCGCGATCAACTCGGACAAGACGGGGACGCTGACCCTCAACCAGATGACCGCCGTGGAGATGACCATCGGCGGCCGACGCTACGCGATCAGCGGCACCGGCTACGGGACGACGGGCACGATCACGCGCACGGGCGGCCAGCCCGACGTGCCGCTCGACGAGTTCCTCCTGCCGATGGCCCTCTGCGCCGACGCGGTCGTGAAGAACGGCGAGCTCATCGGCGACCCCACCGAGGGAGCGCTCGTCGTCCTTGCCGCGAAAGGCGGGATCGACCCCACGCTCACGCGTCAGGAGTATCCGCGCGTCGCGGAGCTCCCGTTCGACGCCGCGTACAAGCTCATGGCCACGTTCCATCGGATGAAGGACGCGTCCGGCAAGGACGTGATCCGATGCTTCGTGAAGGGCGCGCCGGACCAGCTGCTCGCGCGGGCGGCGGACGGTCTGAAGCCCGGCACCGGAGAGTGCATGCCGGTCGGGCAGTTCCGGCAGATGTTCCTCGACGAGAACCAGCGCCTCGGCGAGAAGGGCCTCCGCGTCATGTCAACGGCGCGGAAGGATTTCGAACCGGCGACCTTCGACCCGAACGCCGACCTGCTCCCGCTCGTCGACGGCCTGACGCTCCTCGCGATGGTCGGGATCGTCGACCCGCCGCGCCCGGCCGCGAAGGCGTCGATCGCCACGGCGAAGGCCGCCGGCATCCAGGTCCGCATGATCACCGGCGACCATGCGGTCACCGCGCAGGCGATCGCCGCCGACCTCGGGATCGAGGGGCGGGCGATCACGGGGGCAGAGTTCGGCGCGATGGGCGACGAGGAGGCGATGCGCGAGATCGACGGGATCGGCGTCATCGCCCGCGTCACGCCGGAGCACAAGGTCCGTCTCGTCGACGTGCTGAAGATGAAGGGGCACATCGTCGCGATGACCGGCGACGGCGTGAACGACGCGCCGGCGCTCAAGAAGGCCGACATCGGCATCGCCATGGGGATCACGGGGACGGAGGTGAGCAAGGAGGCCGCCGTCATGATCCTCACCGACGACGACTTCGCGACGATCGTCAAGGCCGTCGAGCTCGGACGAGGCCTCTACGACAACCTCAAGAAGTACATCCGCGCGCAGATGGCCTGGCTGTTCGGGTTCATCTTCACGTTCCTGGGTTCGGCCATCCTCAACATCGCCGGCGGGATCCCGTTCTTCCCGCTCCAGACCCTGTGGATCAACTTCACGGTGGACGTCTTCCAGGCGATCGGCCTTGGGTACGGTAAGCCGGCCGAGGGCCTCATGAGGCGCAAGCCGCGCCCGGCGAACGCCGCGATCCTCCCGATGCGGCTCCTCCTCTGGCTCGCGTTCGCGGGGTTCGTCATGGGCGTCGGGGCGCTCGCGGTCATCTCCTGGGCCACCACGGCGTTCCCGTCGGACAACGACGCCGTCGCCCGCACGATGGGCTTCACCACCTTCGCGATCTCGAACCTCGCGTT
This sequence comes from Chloroflexota bacterium, assembly GCA_021813655.1. GTDB lineage: Bacteria > Chloroflexota > Limnocylindria > Limnocylindrales > CSP1-4 > CAIYQJ01. The sequence continues at coordinate 33,891 of JAKAJU010000089.1, forward strand.
CTCCTGGGCGACGAAGGACGAGACGAAGTCCGTCTTCAGCGCCGAGGTCATGCAGGACCGCGCGTTCGTCGTCGCCTCGCTCCTGTCGATCGCCTCGATCTTCCTCGCCGTCACCCTCAACGTCTTCCAGAACTTCCTCGACACGACGGCGCTCACATCCGACCAGTGGTTCATCTGCATCGGGGTCGGCCTGCTCGTCCTCGTCGTCTCCGAGATCCGGAAGCTCGTCTGGAGGGCACCGCTCGACGACGAGCCCGAGACCGTGACCGATGCCCCTGCGGCCGCGGCTCCCGCCACACCCGCCGCCTGAGGGCGACCGCGACGGACCAGCGGCGGGCCCGGCCCCGGGCCGGGCCCGCCGCACCGACGACACGGAACCGGAAGAAGGGACGCACATGCCGGACGTCGAGATCACCCCGAAGCGCATCGCAGGATTCATCGAGCCGTTCCGGGTCGAGCCCGGACGGAAGGTCCGCCTCCCGCGGGACTTCGATCCCGCCGACACGCGAGAGGTGAGCAAGGCGGACGCGAAGGCGATCCTCCAGGCCGGCGTCGAGAGGCTCGCCGAGTACCAGGACCGGCTCGCGGCCCAGGACACCTACGGCGTCGTCGTCGTCTTGCAGGCCATGGACGCCGCCGGCAAGGACGGGACGATCAAGCACGTGATGAGCGGGGTGAACCCGCAGGGGGTCTCGGTCAACAGCTTCAAGGTCCCGTCCGTCGAGGAGCTGGACCACGACTACCTCTGGCGCTACCAGAAGGCGCTGCCGGAGCGCGGTCGGATCGGGATCTTCAACCGGAGCCACTACGAGGAGGTCCTCGTCGTCCGGGTCCACCCACAGATCCTCGCCGGCCAGAAGCTGCCGGCGAAGATGAAGGGTCGCGGCGTCTGGCAGCGCCGCTATCGCGAGATCAACGACTGGGAGCGCTACCTCACGGACCAGGGATTCATCTTCGTGAAGATCTTCCTCAACGTGAGCAAGGAAGAGCAGCGCCGCCGGTTCCTCGCCCGCATCGACATGCCCGAGAAGAACTGGAAGGTCTCGTCCGCCGACGCGAAGGAGCGAGCGTTCTGGGACGACTACCAGAAGGCCTTCTCCGACGTCCTCTCGAACACGAGCACCGAATGGGCGCCGTGGTGGGTGATCCCCGCCGACGACAAGCCCTTCGCGCGCGTGGCGGCCGCCGCCGTCATCGCCAACGCCCTTATCGAGATCGATCCGCGCTACCCGACGGTGAGCCCGGAGCAGCTCGCCGACCTCCAGGCGACGAAGGACGCGCTCGAGGCCGAGGCGCCCGCGGGCGCCGCTCCCGACCCGATCGAAGCCGAGATCCTGGCGAAGGCGAGCAAGGCCGGGAAGGCCGGCGGCGTGGGGAAGGCGAAGAAGGGCAAAGGGAAGAAGGGCTGACCGGCACCTCGAAGGAGGCGAAGGCCATGGCGCAGTCTCCGGGGCCGTCCGGCGCGGCGGGAGGCAGCGCTGCCGAGCCGGACGCCGCGGCAGCGCGGGGGCCGGCCGCCGCTGCGCCCCCCGGGATCCCCTGGTACGCGCTCTCCGGGGAGGACGTCGAGGCGAAGCTGGGCGTCGATCCCGCGAAGGGCCTCACCGCCGCCGAGGCCGCCGACCGCGCGAAGAGGCACGGTCCGAACGCGCTCCCGGCCGAGAGGCCGAAGCCCGAGTGGCGCCGCTTCGTCGACGAGTACCGCAGCAGCCTCCAGATCATCCTCGCCGTCGCCGCGGTCTTCTCGCTCGCCATCGGCGAGATCCAGACGGGGCTCCTGCTCGTCCTCCTGACCTTCGTCAACGCGATCGTCGGGATGCGCGAGGAGGGGAAGGCCGCGAGCGCCATGAACGCGCTCAGGTCGATGATGAAGGCGGAGGCGCGCGTCCTCCGCGACGGGGAGCAGGCACAGATCGACGGCACCAGCCTCGTGCCGGGCGACATCGTCCTCCTCGCCGCGGGTGACCAGGTCCCGGCCGACGGCCGGATCATCGCGGCGGCCACGCTCCAGATCGACGAGTCCGCTCTCACGGGCGAGAGCGTCCCGGTCGCGAAGGACCCGGGGACGCTGCCCGGGGGCAGGGAGCTCGGGCCCGGCGACCAGTCGAACATTGCCTTCATGAACACGCCGGTGACGCACGGCAGCGGGACGATGATCGTCACGGCCATCGGCGGCGACACGCAGGTCGGGCGGATCGCCCACATGCTGTCCACGACGAAGGAGGAGGAGACCCCGCTCACCCGCCAGCTCGACCGGATGACGCTGTGGATCGCGGCCGTCGCGGGCGTGACGATGGTCGTCATGTTCGCCCTCGGGGCGCGGCGGGGCGAGCCGCTCGACACGCTCTTCATCACCGCCGTCGCCCTCGCGATCGCGGCGGTCCCCGAGGCGCTCCCGACGGTCGTCCAGGTGATCCTCTCGATGGGCGCGGTCGACCTGGCGAAGAGGAACGCGATCGTGAAGAACCTGTCGTCCGTCGAGACGCTGGGCTCCACGTCCGCGATCAACTCCGACAAGACCGGCACGCTCACGATGAACCAGATGACGGCGGTGGAGGTCGTCGACGCGAGCGACCGCTACACGGTGACCGGGACCGGGTACGACACGCACGGCCGCGTCGAGCACGCTGCCGGGACCGCGATCTCGATCGACGACGCGATCCTCCCGTACGTCGTGGCGAACGACGCCAAGCTCGAGAACGGCAAGGTCGTGGGCGATCCCACGGAGGGCGCGCTCCTCGTCCTCGCCGCGAAGGCCGGCCTGAACGTCGACGACACCCGTGCGCATCTTGCCCGCCTCGCGACCCTGCCCTTCGACCCCACGTACAAGCTCATGGCGACCTTCAACGCGACGAGGGACGCGGCGGGCAGGGACGTCGTGCGCTGCTTCGTGAAGGGCGCCGCCCCGGCGGTCATGGACCGTTCCGCGGCCACGCTCTCGGGCGCGACGCCGACGCCGTTCGGCGACGCCCAGAGGAAGCAGGCCGAGGCGAATGTCGAGCGGATGGAGGGCGAGGGTCTCCGCGTCATGGCGGCGGCGTGGCGCGATCTCGACCCGTCCTCGTTCGACGCGACGGGCGATCTCCTCGCGTACGTGACGGACCTTCAGCTCGCGAGCCTCGTCGGCATGATCGACCCCGCCCGCGACACCTCCAAGCCGGCCGTGGAGGCCGCGATCAAGGCGCACATCCGTGTCCGGATGGTCACGGGCGACGACGTCGTCACGGCTGCCGCGATCGCGAGGCAGCTCGGGATCCCCGGGCGGGCGGTCCTGGGCGAGGACTTCGCCAGGCTCTCCGAGGCGGACCGCCTCGCGCAGGTCGACGACATCGGCGTCGTCGGCCGTGTCGCGCCCCAGCACAAGGTCCTGCTCGTGGACACCCTCCGCAAGAGGGGCGACGTCGTCGCCATGACGGGCGATGGTGTCAACGATGCGCCGGCGATCAAGGCGGCGGACATCGGGATCTCGATGGGGACCGGGACGGAGGTCGCGAAGAACGCCGGACGGATGATCCTCACGGACGACGACTTCGCGACGATCATCCACGCCGTCGAGCAGGGGCGGAAGCTCTACGACAACCTGACGAAGTACGTTCGCTTCATCCTCATCACGCTCGTCGCCTTCGTTCTCACATTCCTCGCCGCGAGCGTCCTCAACATCGCCGCGGGCCAGCCGTTCACGCCGTCCCAGATCCTCTGGATCAACTTCGTTATCGACACGCCGCTCGGCGTCGCACTCGGGTTCGACGCCGAGTCGCCGGGGATCATGGGCCGGGTGCCTCGTCCGCGGAACGCGTCGATCCTCACGCGCGGCGTCATCGCCACGGCTGCAGGTGTCGGCATCTTCATGGCGCTCTGGCTGGTGGCGCTCATCGCAGCCGGCGTCGAACGCCACGACCTCGGCGGATCCTCCGGGCTCGCGACGGGCGCGACGATGGCGCTGACCGCCTTCGCCTACTTCCGGATCGTGTGCGTCTACGAGTCCCGCAGCGAGCTCTCCTCCGCTCTCGCGCTCGACACGTTCGACAACATGACGCTCAACCTGATCGTGCTCGTCGAGCTGGTGCTCGCGTGGATCGCGACCCAGTTCGACCTCCTCCAGGATCTCCTCGGGACGACCGGGCTCTCCACCCAGCAGTGGCTGATCGCCCTCGGGTCGGCGATCTCGCTCTTCGTCGCGTGGGAGGTCGCGAAGGCCGTCGTCCGCCGGACGGCGGGATCCGCCCGGACCTGACGCTCCGCGCACGGACGGAGAGAGCCCAGGGCGGGCGTGATGCCGCGCCGGCTGGGTCTCCTGCGCGCTCCGCCTAGAATGCGTGGATCGCTTCGGCGGTCACCACGACCGCGGCGGCGATGCACCACCCCAGGAGAGCCTGATGACCACCGCCACGGGCGTCGCACCGCACCCGATCTACCTCGCGGGTCGCTGGGTGGACTCGCCGGACCCGCTCGTCGTGGAGCGTACCGGCTACCCGGGCGAGACGGCCGGCTCGACGTTCAACGCGACCCCCGAGCAGTACGACGAGGCCGTGGATGCTGCCGTGGCGGCGTTCGAGGTCACCCGCCGCATGCCCGCATACGAGCGCGCGCGGATCCTCCACGCGATCAGCGTCGGCATCCGGAAGCGCCGGGACGAGCTCGGCGCGATCATCGCGGTCGAGGCCGGGAAGCCGATCCGCGACGCGCTCACGGAGGTTGACCGGGCCACGATCACCTTCCGCCTCGGGGCCGAGGAGGCCGAGCGCCTCACGGGCGAGGTGATCCCGCTCGACATCGCTCCCGCGTCCCGTGGGCGGGTCGGCGTCGTCCGCCGCTTCCCCATCGGGCCGATCGCGGGGATCAGCCCCTTCAACTTCCCGCTCAACCTCGCGGCCCACAAGGTCGCGCCCGCGATCGCCAGCGGCAACCCGATCGTCCTGAAGCCACCGTCCAAGGACCCGCTCGTCATGCTCACGGTCGCCGAGATCATCGACGCGGCCGGGGCGCCCTCCGGCTCCGTGAGCATCCTGCCGATGACGCGCGAGCTGGGCGACCGCATGGTCGAGGACGAGCGGTTCGCGTTGCTCTCGTTCACCGGGAGCCCGCTCGTCGGATGGCGGATGAAGGCGCGCGCCGGCAAGAAGAAGGTCGTCCTCGAGCTCGGCGGGAATGCCGGCGCGATCGTCGACGCGACGGCGGATCTCGACTGGGCGGCCCGTCGCTGCCTCATCGGGTCGTTCGCCTACGCGGGCCAGGTCTGCATCAGCGTCCAGCGGCTGTACGTCCACGAGGACGTCCGCGACCGCTTCCTCGAGCGCTTCGTCGCGGGTGCGCGCGCCCTCGTGGTGGGCGACCCGCTGGACGCGCGGACGGACGTGGGGCCGATGGTCGACGCTGCGGCGGTGCTCCGGACCCGGACGTGGATCGACGAGGCCGTGGGTCGCGGCGCGCATGTCCTCCTCGGGGGCGAGCCGGACGGCGCGTTCTTCCCGCCGACGATCCTCGAGGACGTCCCGCGCGACGCGAAGGTCTGCACCGAGGAGGCGTTCGCGCCGCTCGTCGTCCTCGAGACGTTTCGCGACTTCCGCGACGCAATCGCGCGCGTCAACGACAGCCGCTTCGGTCTCCAGTGCGGCGTCTTCACGAACGACCTCTCCCACGCGTGGTACAGCTTCGACGAGCTGCACGTGGGGGGCGTCATCGTGAACGACGTCCCGACGTACCGCGTGGACCACATGCCCTACGGCGGCGTGAAGGACTCCGGCCAGGGCCGCGAGGGTCTCCGCTACGCGATC
>JAKAJU010000023.1 GCA_021813655.1 Chloroflexota bacterium
CCGCGTCCGCGAGCGCGCCGAACATGCGCGCCGCGTACCCGGGCGCGTTGTGGATCACGGAGCCGACGATCGAGACCTTCGCGACGGACGAATCGAGGGTGATCTCACGGAAGCCGAGCTCCCGGATGACGGGCTCGAGGATCCGTTTGGCCTTCGCGAGGTCCACCTTCGGCACCGTGAAGGACAGGTCGGTCGCCCCGCCGTGCCCGACGTTCTGGACGATCATGTCGACGTTGATGTTCGCGTCCGCGAGCGGCTGGAAGACGGCGTGCGCCACGCCCGGGCGGTCCGGGACCTCGACGAGCGTGACCTTCGCGACATTGCGGTCGTGGGCGAGGCCGCGCACCTTGTTGCGCTGCTCCACGAAGGGATCCTCCTTGATGAGCGTCCCGGGCGCGTCCTCGAAGCTGCTCAGGACCTCGATGACCACGCTGTTGACCCAGCCGAGCTCCACCGCCCGGACGTTCATGACCTGCGCGCCCTGGAACGCGAGCTCGAGCATCTCCTCGTAGCCGATGACCGGGAGCTGCCGGGCGTCCGGCACGAGCCGCGGGTCGGCAGTGTAGATGCCCTTCACGTCGGTGTAGATCCGGCATCGGTCGGCCCCCAGGCGAGCCGCGAGCGCGACCGCCGTCGTGTCCGAGCCGCCGCGGCCGAGCGTGGTGAGCTCGGCGATGTCCGCGGCCGTCTCCGAGGGCACGGCGCCCGGGCCGACCGGGGCGCCCGCCGCGTCGATGCCCGGCGTCCTCGAGCGGGCGATCCCCTGGAAGCCGGCGACGATGACGACGCGGCCCGCGGCGATCTCCGCCCGGACCCGGCGCGGGTCGATGTCGGCGATCCGCGCCTTTCCGTGGCGGCCGTCGGTGCTGATGCCCGCCTGCGCGCCCGTGAGGCTGATCGCGTCGGTGCCCAGCGCGTGGAGCGCCATCGAGACGAGGGTCGCGCTCTGGTGCTCGCCCGTGCCGAGGAGCACGTCGAGCTCGCGCGGGTCCGGGTCGTCGGTGATGGCGGCCGCGAGCGCGAGGAGCTCGTCGGTGGTGTCGCCCATCGCGGAGACCACGACGACGATGTCCGAGCCGCCCGCCCGCTCGCGTGCGATGCGCTGGGCGACGCGCCGGATCCGGTCGGCGTCCGCGACCGACGAGCCGCCGAACTTCATGACGACGAGAGGGGCGGAGGATGAGGCTGGCATGAACGGCATTCTACTCGGCGAAGGGGGGCCGACGACCGAGCGAGAGATCGGCCGGCCGCCCGCGATCGTCCGGCGGGACCGCCTGCGATCCTCCGGCCGCATGCGGATCGGGGCGCGGCGGCCACCCTGGACGCCCGATGCGAGACGCGCGACCATGCACGCCTCGTCGCCGCCCGGAGGACTGTCCCGATGTGCTTCGACACCGACAGCCGCCCGCCCATCGCACCGATCGCGGGCGGCGCGCTCGACGCCGAGGAGGCGCGGCTCGTCTCCTCCGACGGCGCCTCTCTCCGCGCGTACATCGCCCGGGCCGGCAGGCCGACCGGTGCCGGGATGATCGTCCTGCCCGACGTCCGCGGCCTCCACCGCTACTACGAGGAGCTGACGCTCCGGTTCGCGGAGGCGGGCATCGATGCGGTCGCGATCGACTACTTCGGACGGACGGCGCCCGACGATGATCGCGGCGACGCGTTCCCGTACGTGGACCACGTCGCCCGCACCGAGTACGCGACGCTCTCCGCGGACGTGGCGGCGGCCGCGGACGCGCTGAAGGCCGCGGCGGGCGGCCGCCCCCGGTCGCTCTTCAGCGTCGGCTTCTGCTTCGGCGGGCGCCTCGCGTTCGACACGGCGACGCTGGGCCTGGGCCTCGCGGGCGTCGTGGGCTTCTACGGCTGGCCGATCGGGCAGGGCCGCGGCGGCGTCCCCGCACCGGTCGACGTGGCCGGCGAGATGCGAGGCAGGGTGCTCGGGATCTTCGGCGGGGCGGACGAGGGCATCGGGCCGGCGGCGATCGCGGAGTTCGACGCGGCGCTCTCGGCAGCTGGCGTCCGCCACGAGATCGTGTCGTACCCCGGGGCGACCCACTCGTTCTTCGATCGGAAGCACGCCGAGTTCGCGGAGGCGTCGGCCGACGCGTGGGGGCGAGTCCTCGCGTTCGTCGCCGCCGGCTGACCCGGGGCCCTCTGAACAGGCGGCAGGCTGGACCGGCCACCCCGCGCGCGTCAGGAGAGGTCGACGACCCTGGCGCCCGCTCCCTGCGGAGCCGCGATGTGGATCCGCCCGGCGAGACCGTCCGCGTCGCCCTGCGCGCGCAGCGCCACGGAGACCGCCTCGGTCGACGACGGATCGTCGACGAACGCGATGATCGTGCTCCCGGCACCGGACATGCACGCCCCGATCGCGCCCGCACGCCGGGCGGCCGCGATGAGCCCGGGGAGCTGCGGGTAGACGGCCGCTCGGTACGGCTCGTGGATCCTGTCCACGGTCAGCGCGCGCAGCAGGTCGTAGCGGCCCGACGCGAGTCCCGCGACCCCGAGCCCGACCGCGCCGATGTTGTGGACGGCGTCCGCGTGGGGAACGGAGTGCGGAAGAGTCGCCCGCATCGCCGAGGTGGCGAGCGGGAGGTCCGGGATGAAGAGGACGGCCCGCAGACGGGCAGGGACGTCGAAGCGGATCGCCTCGATGACCTCGCGGCCGTCCGCGCCGGCGACGAGGCCCGCGACGGTGAAGCCGCCGAGGAGCGCCGGCGCCGCGTTGTCCGGGTGGCCCTCGATCGCCGACGCGATCTCGAGCAGCTCCCGCTGGGTGAGCGGCCCGCCCACGAGCGCATCGGCCGCCACGACCCCGGCGACCGTGGCCGCCGCCGACGACCCCAGGCCGCGTGCGAGCGGGATCCTGTTCGTCATGTGGATCCGCCAGCCGAGCGCGCCCGGGTCACCCTCCGCTGCCCGCGCGAGCGTCGCCTCCAGGGCCCGGACCAGCCGGTTCGAGCGGTCCGCGACGAGCTCCCCGGCGCCCTCGCCCTCGACGACGAGATCGATCCCGGCGTCGGGGCGCGCAACGGCCTCGAGCTCGATGCGATCCGTGAGGTCCAGCGCGAGCCCCACGCAGTCGTATCCGGCGCCGAGGTTCGCCGCGCTGGCGGGGACGTCGACGACGACGCGCCGGCCGTCGAGCTGCGCGAGGCGGCCGAGGCGACTCACCAGCCCAGCGCGGACATGACGGCGGCGGTCGTGGGTCCCGCCTCGATGATCGGCGGCACGATCGTCCCGGCCGTGTCCGGGTCCTTGAGGCCGTGGCCGGTGAGCACGCACACGACAGTCGCGTCGCGATCCAGCCGCCCTTCGCGGGCGAGCTTGCGCACGCCGGCGACGCTCGCGGCGGACGACGGCTCGCAGAAGATCCCCTCGAACCGGACGATGTCGCGGTACGCGGCGAGGATCTCCTCGTCCGTGACCGCCTCGATGAGTCCGCCCGACTCGTCGCGCGCGGCGACGGCCCGCTCCCACGACGCGGGGTTCCCGATGCGGATCGCGGTCGCGACGGTCTCGGGGTCCGGCACGGGACGCCCGAGGACGATCGGCGCGGCGCCGGCCGCCTGGAACCCCATCATCCGCGGCAGCGCATCGCTCCGGCCCACCTCGCGGTACGCACGGAAGCCCGCCCAGTACGCGGTGATGTTGCCGGCGTTCCCCACCGGGATGGCGAGGATGTCCGGGGCGCGGCCGAGGTCGTCCACGACCTCGAACGCCGCCGTCTTCTGCCCTTCGATCCGGTACGGGTTGACCGAGTTGACGAGCGTCACCGGGTGGCGGTCCTGCTCGGCGAGCTCGCGGACGACGCGCAGCGCCTGGTCGAAGTTCCCGTCCACGGCCACGACGCGGGAGCCTGCGACGAGCGCCTGGAGGAGCTTGCCGAGGGCGATCTTGCCGGCCGGCAGGAGGACCACGACCTCGAGCCCCGCCGCGGCGCCGTACGCGGCGGCCGACGCGGAGGTGTTCCCCGTCGACGCGCAGACGATCGAGCGGGCACCGTCCTCGAGCGCCTTCGCGACCGCCACGACCATCCCGCGATCCTTGAAGGAGCCGGTCGGGTTCGTACCCTCGAACTTGAGGTAGAGCTCGTCGACGCCGAGGTCCGCCGCGAGCCGCGACGTACGGACGAGGGGCGTCGCTCCCTCGCCGAGCGAGATCCGCGGCGTCCGTTCGGTCAACGGCAGGAGGTCGGCGTAGCGGTCGAGCAACCGCGGGCGCCCGGGTCCCGCCCAGCTCATGCCAGGCCCTCGAGGGGAAAGAGGTCCGCGTCGGCGTCCGCCGGCAGGATCGAGGCGAGCTCCCGGCGAAACGCGTGCGCGTCAACGGCCTCGCGGGAGACGATCGTCTGGCCACCGGCCGCGACGGCGAGCCACCGGCGCTCCGTCGCGAGCCACGCCGCCACGGCGGCGTCGGGGTCCGACCGGACGGCCTCGGCCTCGGGGAGGCCGGCCCACGTGCTCCCGGCCCCGCGAGCGACCGAGACCAGGTCGCCGAGCACCGCGGAGCTCGTCGCGTCGCCCCCGGCCCCGGGGCCGGCGAACGCGACGGACCCGACCGGGCTGCCGTCGACCTCGATCCGGTTGAGCACGCCGCGCGTGCGTCCGAGCGGGGAACCGACAGGGACCGCGGTGGGGACGACCGACGCGGCGATCGAGCCGTCCGGGCCGGGTCGGGCGGACGCGACGAGCCGCAGCACGAGTCCGTGCTCCGCGGCGCCGGCCACCGCGGCGCGGGTCACGCCGGTGATCCCGGGGCGGCCGGGGCCGCGGAGCCGGGGAGCGGCGCGAACCACCGCCTGCGGCGCGAGCCAGCCGCCGAACGCGAGTCGCGCGAGGACGACGATCTTGCTCGCGGCGTCCTCGCCTTCGACGTCCGCCGTGGGATCGGCCTCCGCGTAGCCGGCGGCCTGCGCGTCGCGAAGGACGTCGCCGTAGTCGCGGCCCTCCTCGGCCATCGCAGTGAGGATGAAGTTGGTCGTCCCGTTGACGATCCCTCGGACGGCGGAGACCCGGTTCGCGGCGAGGTCGCCGGCGAGCGGCCCGAGGATCGGGATGCCGCCCCCGACGGCCGCCTCGAAACGGAGCGGCGCCCCGGTCCGGCGGGCGAGCGCCTCGAGCTCGGGGCCGTGCGCCGCGAGCAGCGCCTTGTTCGCCGTCACGACGGGCTTCCCGGCCTCGAGCGCCGCGCGCACGAAGGTCCGGGCCGGCTCCTGCCCTCCGATGAGCTCCACGACGATGTCCACATCGTGCGCCACCGCGAGGTGCGCGGCGCCATCTGTGATGAGATCGTCCGGGACGCCGAGCTCGCGCGCACGATCCGGGTCCACGGTCGCGACCCCCGCCAGCACCAGCCGCGGCCCCCGGGCGACGGTCAGGCGCTCGGCTCGCTCGAGGAATCCTCGGACGACGGCGGAGCCGACCGTTCCGGCGCCGAGGACGGCGACGCGGAGGACGGAGCGGGCGGCGACCCCGGCGAGGGCGGAGGCCGGATCGAACGACAGCGTCATGGCCCCGCATGGTAGCCGAGCGACGCCCCGTTCGGCCCGCCGCACGGAGGACCGGTCCCGTGGGGCCTGCCCTCCGGTAGACTCCGGGGGCCATGACGACCGACCGCTCCCCGGCCCCGACGGCTGCCTCGACGCTCCCCGCGAACCCCCGGATCTTCAGCGGCATCCAGCCGTCCGGGGCGCCCCACATCGGCAACGACCTCGGCGCCATCCGCAACTACGTCGCGCTCCAGGACCGGTACGAGGCGATCTACTGCATCGTCGACTACCACGCCCTCACGAGCACGCACGACCCCGACGTGCTGCGGACGCGGACCCGGGAGATGGCGGCGGCGCTCCTCGCCCTCGGGCTCGACCCGGAGCGCTGCACGCTGTTCGTCCAGTCGCACCGACCCGAGGTGACCGAGCTCGCGTGGCTCTTCACGACCGTGACGCCGGTCGCGTGGCTCCAGCGGACCCCGACGTACAAGGAGAAGCGCCAGAGCCAGCCCGAGGACGTGAACCACGGGCTCCTGACGTACCCGGTGCTCCAGGCGGCGGACATCGTCCTGTACAAGGCGTCACTCGTCCCGGTGGGCAAGGACCAGGCCGCGCACCTCGAGCTGAGCCGCGAGATCGTCCGTGCCTTCAACGGGCGCTACGGCGAGACCTTCCCGGAGCCCCGCGCGGTCCACACCGACGCGCCGGTCGTGCTCGGCACCGACGGCGCGCGGAAGATGAGCAAGTCGGTCGGGAACACCATCGAGATCTTCGCGGAGCCGGACGTGATCCGCCGCCAGGTCATGGGCATGGTGACGGACACGCAGCGCATCCTCCGCAGTGACCCGGGGCGGCCCGAGGTCTGCAACGTCTGCCGGCTCCACCGCTTCTTCGGCGACGATTACGAGGAAGTGTGGGAGGGCGAGCGGACCGCGCGGACCGGCTGCGTCGACACGAAGAAGCTCCTCGCCGCGCGGATCATCGCCCACTACGCGGAACCCCGGGAGCGCTACCTCGAGCTGATGGCCGACCCGGCCGGCGTCGACCGGATCCTCGCCGAGGGGGCCGAGCGGATCCGTCCGATCGCGCGTGCGACGATGGACGAGGTGCACGAGCGGATGGGCCTGCGCTGACGCGTAGGATGACCGGGGGCGCCGGCGCCGGCCGGCCGCTGGAGGAAGGCCCGGGATGAACGAGGAACGCGTCCCTCCCGCCGAGACCAGCGTGATGGCGCGCCATCCGCGCCTCGTCTACTCCGTCCTCGTCCTCGCGGTCGCCGCCCTCGCGCTGTACGTCTCGACGTACGCTGCGAGCTTCTTCTTCGGCTTCGGGGACGTCATCCTCGTCTTCTTCCTCGCGTGGCTCATCGCGTTCATGGTCACGCCGCTCGCGAGCGTCATCGTGCGCTTCGTGCCGCTTGTGAACCGGGCGGTCGCCGTCGTCATCGTCTACATCGTCCTGGTCCTCGTCGTCGCGGTCATCGTCGTCTACCTCGCCGCGGTGCTCGCGTCGTCGGTCTCGTCGTTCCTCGACAACGTCCCCGCCTACCAGCAGGACCTCCCGCAGATCCTGGCGCCCCTGCAGGAGCGCCTCGCGTCGATCGGGCTGAACGTCGACCTCGTCGCCCTCGCGACCGGCGCCATCGACTGGTTCCAGAAGAACGCGTCCGAGATCCTCGGCGTGCTCCAGTCGGTCGCGGTGGCGAGCATCGGCATCGCCGGCAACGCGATCATCGTCTTCGTGCTGTCCGTCTACATCGCGGTCGACCGCGACCGGATCGCGTCGTTCCTCTACCGGCTCGTGCCCCCGCGCTTCAGCGACGAGGCGCACCTGTTCCAGACGTCGGTCGGGGCGTCATTCGGCGGCTTCATCCGGAGCCAGGTCACCCAGGGCGTCATCTTCGCGGCCCTCGCGACGGCCACGTGCCTCGTCCTCGACCTGCCGTTCGTCGCCCTGACCGCGAGCCTCTCGGGCCTGCTGCAGGCGATCCCGTTCTTCGGGCCGTTCGTGTCGTGGGCGCCGCCCGTCGTGGTGGCCATCTTCGTGAAGCCGGAGGCGATCCTGCCGGCCCTGCTGATCATGGGCGTCGGCTGGTTCATCACGATGAACGTCATCCAGCCCCGGCTGATGGCGGGGGCGCTCCAGATCCACCCGGTCGTCGTCCTGGGCTCGGTCGTCGTCGGCAGCAAGGTCGCCGGGATCGCCGGGGCGATCTTCAGCATCCCGATCGCCGCGGTCGCCAGCGCGTTCTTCTTCTACTACCTGCAGCGCACCGACCACGGCCGCACGGTGAGCGAGCGGGCGGCCGCGAGGGTCTCCGAGCGCGAAGGCCGCCGTGTCCGGGCTCCGCGGCTCCCCGGCCCCGACGAGGAGACCCCCGGCACCCCCGGGGCCACGGCGGACGCGAGCTCCCCGGCCGACGCGTCCGGCACGCCCGCATGACGGACGCACGATCGAACGCGCCACGCGACGAGACGGTCGGCGCGGTCCGGCGGGAGGGCGCGGTCCGGCGGGAGGGCGCGGTCCGGCGGGAGGGCGCGGCGGCCGAGGGCGGCCGCCCGGAGGCGC
>JAKAJU010000087.1 GCA_021813655.1 Chloroflexota bacterium
AACATGAGCGGGGCTCCTGGTTGGCCTTGGTTCCGACGAGAACCCACTTTGCCGCCAGGGGCCCTTCTTCATGACATTCAGTCGTCCGGCGGTGGCGGCAGCTGGTCGCGACCGCGCGCGGCGATGATGACCGCCACCGCGAGGACGATGATCGCTCCCGCGATGATCGTCCGCGGCCCGATCGGCTCGCCGAGGAGGAGCGCGCCGAGCGCCACGGCGATCACGGGGTTGACGTACGCGTACGTCGCAACGGTCGTCACGGGCGCGTTCCGCAGGAGCCACATGTAGCACGTGAACCCGACGAGGGCGCCGGCGACGATGAGATAGACGACCGCCGCGGCTGAGGCGGCCGAGACCGCGCCGGGAGAGATCCGCCCCGGTTCGCCGGTCACCAGTGCCGCGACGGCGAGCGCGGCTCCGCCCGCGAGCATCTCCATCCCGGTGGCGAGCAGTGGACGCTTCGGGAGGGGCGCGCCGCGCGACCACAGCGAGCCCGACGCCCAGGCGATCGGCGAGATGACCAGTGCGACGAGTCCGACGGGCTCGAGCGTCGCTCCGCCACCGACCGGGGCGACGAGGAGCGCGACGCCGCCGAATCCGACGAGGATCCCGACCGCGACGGGGCGCGAGAGCCCGTCTCCGAGGAAGACGCGCCCGAGCACGGCGATCCAGAGCGGGAGCGTGGCGATGAAGAGCGCGGCGATCCCAGACGCGACAGTCTGCTCGGCGACCGACACCATCCCGACCCCGCCGAAGAGGAGCGCGATGCCGACGACCGCGGACGCACCCCACTGGCGCGCGCCGATCGGGTCGGCGGCCCGGTCGCCGCGCCGGACCGTGAGGACGAAGAGGATCGCGCCCGCGACGAGAAAGCGGATCGCGCCCATCGCGAACGGCGGGATCGTCTCGACGGAGACGCGGATCGCCAGGTATGTCGAGCCCCAGACGATGTACAGCGTCGCGAGCGCGGCCCAGGCGAGCGGGCTCATGCGCGGGGCGGGGGAGCGGGACATGACGCGCAGTGTGACGGGCGATGCGGCCCGCCGTGACAGGACATTGGCGCAGCCGCGACCCGTGTCGTCGTCGCGCGTGCGAGAATCGCGTGGCCATGTCGATCGACGACGCCTTCGACGAGCTCGCAGCCTCCCTCGTCGGGTTCTACCGCACGTGGGTGGTCTACCTCGGGCTCGAGCTCGGGCTGCTCGAGCGCATCCGCGCCGCCGGACAGGCGGGGATGGAGGTCGCGTCGCTCGCCGAGGCGGCCGGGTGCAGCCTCCCGGCCGTCCGCGCCTGGGCCAACGCCGCGCACGCCTCCGAGGTCATCGATCTCGACGGCTCCACCGCGCGGATCGCGGACGACGTGGCGTCCGTCCTCCTCGACGAGCAGACGCCCGAGTACCTCGGCGGCCAGTTCATCTACTCGGTCATCGCCTCGATGGACCACGCGGCCCTCGCGACCGCGATGCGGAGCGGGCAGCCGATGGCCGAGCGGCCGCCGCGCTACCACCGGGCGATCGAGCGCCTGACGCGTCAGGACATCGCTGTCTTCTTCGAGGAGGCGCTCGGCTTCCTCCCCGACGTCGTGCCGGACCTCATGCGCGGCGGAGACATCCTCGACCTCCACTGCGGCGGCGGGCGATGGCTCGTGGCGATGGCGAAGCGGTTCCCCGCGACGCGGCTCGTGGGCGTCGAGTCGGAGCCCGACAGCGTCGCCCGCGCGCTCCGCAACGCGGACGCGGCCGGACTCGCGGACCGGATCCGCATCGAGGCGCGGGAGGTCGAGGCGATCGGCTACGACAGGGCCTTCGACCTCGTCTACTTCCAGCACGCGCTCCACCAGCTCGCCGACAGGCCCGCCGCCCTCGCCGCGGCGTACCGCGCCCTCCGACCGGGCGGACGACTGCTCGCGCTGTCGTGGTGCCTCCCGTCCGACCTCGACGCGTACCGCACCGCCCACGGCGAGCTCATCGCCGGGATCGCGCTCGACGAGCTCTTCCAGGGGAGCCCGCTCCAGACCCGCGAGGAGACCGTCGCGGCGTTCCTCGCCGCCGGCATCCCTGCGCCGGAGGCCATCGAGCTGCCATCGGACGCGACGCTCTTCCACCTGCGGCGACCCGCGGCCGCGTGATCGCCGACGACAGGCGCCTCCCGCTCGCCGCTGACGGCCCGGCGGACGAGGCCTCCGGGCGGCTCCGGCTCCGTCGTGCCACCGACGCGCTCCTCGCGCTGCCGTGGGATCTGCCGCTCGCGTCGTGGGGAGGCGAACGCGCCATGCTGCGCGATCTCCCCGTCGGGCCCTCGCGCCATCTCGTGCGGTTCGTCGTCGTGGACGGCCGGATCATCGCGCTCAAGGAGGAGCCGCTCGAGGTGGCGGTCCACGAGTACGAGATCCTCCGGACGATGGAGGACCTCGAGCTGCCGGCTGTCGTCGCGACCGGCCTCGCGGAGGCGCCGGAACGGGGGACCGCGATCCTCGTCACCGAGTACCTGCCGCACTCGCTGCAGTACCGGCGGATGCTCATGCGCATGCCCGGCGCCTCGCGCCGCACGCGATCGCGACTGCTCGACGCGATGGCCTCCCTCCTCCTCGACCTGCACCTCCGCGGCATCTACTGGGGCGATTGCTCCCTCGCGAACACGCTGTTCCGGCGCGACGGGACGCGGATCCAGGCCTACCTCGTGGACGCGGAGACGAGCGAGGTGCATGCGTCGCTGTCCGACGGGCAGCGGGCCTACGACCTCGACGTCCTCGTGGAGAACGTCGCCTTCGGCCTGGCGGACCTCGCGGCCTTCCTCGGGCGCCCGATCGAGGAGGACGACCCGATCGAGGCCGCCGAATCGGTCCGCACGCGCTACGAGCGGCTGTGGATGGAGGTTCACCGCGAGGACAAGCTCCCGTCGGGCGACATGCACGCGGTCCGACGGCGGATCCGCACGCTCAACGACCTCGGGTACGCGGTGGACGAGGTGGAGCTCGTGCCCGCCCCGGCCGGCGGGTACGTCAGGCTGCGCGTGGCGGTCGGGAGCCGCCGCTATCACGCGGACCGCCTCCAGCGGAAGACCGGCATCGTGGCGCTCGAGGACCAGGCTCGCATCCTCCTCAACGACCTTCGTGAGTACGGGGCCTGGCTCGAGTGGTCGGAGGGTCGCGACGTCCCCGCCGACGAGACGGCCGAGAGGTGGCGGTCGGAGGTGCTCGAGCCCACCCTCGCGCGCCTCTCGTGGGCGATCGAGGACCACCGGGATCCGGTCCAGGCGTACTGCGACCTGCTCGAGCACAAGTGGCTCATGTCCGAGCGGGCCGGCCGCGACGTCGGGCTCGCGGGCGCCCTCGCCTCGTACCTCTCGGTGGGCGCGCCCGCCCCGGAGTCCGGCGGGGTCGGCCCCGACCTGGAGATCGACACCCCACCGTGGCGGACGACCCCGGGCAGCGCCGATCCGGCCGATCGCGTCGGCTGACGGATCGCGCAGCCCGGCCGAGTGCTTTCGCGACCGGCTGAGTGCCGGCGCCGCCCGCCGGGACCCCGGCGCGGTCCGCGGGCCGTGCGGTAGACTCGCCGGACCGGGGCGGGAGCCGTCGCGCGTGCATCCACGCGGGGCCGGGAGGGAGGGCAATGACGAGCGCCGTGCCGTCCGTCATCTCCGTGGAGGACGTCCGCAAGCGGTACGGCAGCGTGCAGGCCGTCGACGGCGTCAGCTTCGAGGTGGCCGCCGGCGAGGTCTTCGGCCTGCTCGGACCCAACGGTGCCGGCAAGACGACCACCGTCGAGATGCTCGAGGGGCTGCGCGTCCCTGACTCCGGCCGGCTCACCGTGCTTGGGCTCGAAGTCCCGCGATCGGTCGGCGCCCTGCGCCCCCGGATCGGCGTCGCGCTGCAGACGCCGTCGCTGTACCCGCGCCTGACCGTCGAGGAGGTGGTCGGGCTGTTCGCGAGCTTCTATCCGGATCCGCGGTCGGTCGACGAGGTCATCGCCGCGCTCGACCTCGGCGATCGGCGGCGCGCCCTCACCAAGGACCTCTCCGGGGGCCAGAAGCAGCGCCTCTCGGTGGCGCTCTCGCTCGTCAACGACCCCGAGCTCGTCTTCCTCGACGAGCCCACGACCGGGATGGACCCGGCTGCGCGCCGGGCGCTCTGGGACCTGATCCGGCGGCTGCGCGCCGCCGACAAGACCGTGGTCCTGACCACGCACTACATGGAGGAGGCGGAGGAGCTCTGCGACAGGGTCGCGATCATGGACCACGGGCGGATCCTCGAGATCGGGACCGTGGCGGAGCTCGTGTCTCGCCACTTCAGCGAGCGTGCCGTGCACTTCGACCGGATCGACGCGCTCGACGATCGCGCCCTGGCGGCGATCCAGGGGGTCGTCCGCGTCAAGCACGAAGACGAGGACGAGACCCTCCTCTATACGTTCGACGTGGCAGGCACGATCGGTGGCCTCCTCGAGGCGACCGATCGACTGGGCACCGAGCCGCGCAACCTTGGCATCCGCAAGCCGGCTCTGGAGGACGTCTTCCTCGAGCTCACCGGCCGCGCCCTGCGCGACTGAGGAGGCGAGCGATGCGACGGTTCTGGATCCTCACGGTCGCCAACACGCGGAGCTACGTGCGTGACCGGGCCACCGTCTTCTGGACGCTCGCGTTCCCGCTCGTCTTCATCGTCCTCTTCGGTGCGATCTTCTCCGGCGGCGGCGGGAAGGCCTCCCTCGGCTGGGTCGACCTCGACCAGACCTCCGCCTCCGCGCAGCTCGCGACCGCGCCGGGGCTCACCGGCGTCTTCACGCTGGTGTCGGCGAGCGAGGTCGATGCGCTCCAGCAGATGAAGGACGGCAAGGTCCAGGCCGTCGTGGTCGTACCGGCCGGGTTCCAGGCGGCCATGGTCGCTGCCCACGGCGGCACGTCGCCCACCTCGCCGCTGCCCCTCGTGCTCTACACGGACCCGTCCTCGTCGCAGCAGTCGCAGACGATCATCGGGGTGGTGAGCGCAGCGGTGGCAGGGCTCAACCAGGCGGCCACCGGGATGTCGCCCGCGCTCACGGTCCAGCTCAAGACGCTGCAGTCCGAGGGGATCGGACCGGTCCAGTACCTCGTGCCGAGCATCCTCGCGATGGCGCTCATGCAGCTCGGACTGTTCGGGGCGATCCCGCTCGTCGAGCAGCGCCAGAACCTCATCCTCAAGCGCCTCGCGGCCACGCCGCTTCGACGATGGACGTTCGTCGGGTCGAACCTCGCCACGCGCCTGCTCATCGGGATCGTCCAGGCGGTCGTCCTCATCACGGTCGGAGGGGCGCTCTACGGGGTCACCGTGCTCGGCAGCTGGCTCGTGCTCGCCGGCCTGGTGATGCTCGGCGCGATGGCGTTCATCTCGCTCGGCTACGTCGTCGCGTCGTTCGCCTCGACCGAGGACGCCGCCAACCAGATCGTGAGCGTCCTCCAGTTCCCGCTCATGTTCCTGTCGGGGATCTTCTTCGCGATCAACTCCATGCCCGAGTGGCTCCAGATGATCGCGCGGTTCATGCCGCTGACGTACCTCGGTGACGCGCTGCGCCAGGTCATGGTCGGCGGCATCCCGTTCGCCCCCCTCGCGGTGGACGTGGCCGTGCTCGCCGCGATGACGGTCGTCTGCTTCGGGATCTCCGCGCGCTACTTCCGCTGGCAGTAGCCGAGCGGTCTCTGCGACGGCGCCGCCGCGGCCGCCGCCGAGGTCGTCGCGGCGCCCCGTCGGACACGCGGCGCTCGCGTGGGGATGAGCGAGCCTCCCGCGTCCGGCGGCCGGACCACCGGGACGGCCGCGGCCGCCGCGCCTGCATCCTCCGCGGCGAGCGGTCCCACGAGGTGCCGAGCGAGGAACGCCGCGACGGTGCGCCGGAACTCGGCGTCCTCGTAGAGCCAGCGGTGGTGGCCGTCGTGCACCACGAGGATCTCCGACTCCGCCTGCGGGCCGCGCGAGAGGGCGGCGCGCTCGAGGAGGCGCAGATCGCGAAGCGGCAGGAGCTCGTCGGCGTCCCCCTGCACGAGGAGGACGGGGCCCGGATATGCCGCGAGGGCCCGGCGCGCGCTCGCGTCCCGCGCACGGTGGCCCCGCGGACGCAGCAGCGACCGGAGCGAGACCCACGCGAGCGGGTGCGCCACGAGCCCGGGGAGCGGGAGGTCGGCCATCCGGAAGGTCTCGCGGATGAGGAGCCGCGGGTCGGCCGGCGCGGACATGATCACGAGCGCGCCGATCCCGGGTCGTGCCGCTGCCGCGAGGGTCGCGCCTGCGCCGCCCATGGAGTGCCCGAGGACGGCCACGCCGCTGACGCCGGGCCGGGCGCTGATCGCATCGACCGCGGCGAGCGCGTCCGCACCGAACTCGACGGCAGTGACGGGGAGCACCTCGGGCGGGTTCTCGCCGTGGCCGCGAACGTCGAAGGACAGCGTGTGGAACCCGGCCGTGCGCAGGAAGGCAGCGAACGGCAGCATCCGGGCGCGGTTCGACGACCAGCCGTGGATCAGGACGACCACCGGTCGCGGCTCCTCACCGACACCCGGGACGAACCACCCCGGGAGGTCGCGCCCGGCCGACGGGATCGCGACAGGCTCCCAGGGCAGGCCCATGTCACCCGGATCGGCGAGGACGTCCGTGCGCATCGGGTAGCCGGCGCGCTCGCGGTACAGCGCGCCGAACCGCGCGGCCAAGAGGACGAGCAGGGTCCGTGCGGCGACGACGGCGAGTGCGGCAGGGATCGTCCGGCGCATGCGACAAGGGGACGCCAGGGTCGCGGCGGTGTCAAGGGCACCGGGTCGCCACGCGAGGGGGAGGGTGGGGCCCTCGCGGGTAGGTAGACTGCGAACGTGACGCGGCGCGACCCATTCGCCGAGCTCGGGCTCCCTCCCGACGCGTCGCCGGCGGCCGTCAAGGCAGCGTGGCGGCGGCTCGCCCGCACCCACCACCCGGATCTCGCCCACGACCGGACCGCGGAGCGTGCCGCGACCCGACGCATGGCGAGGATCAACGCCGCGTACGAGGCGGCGCTGCGGATCGCCGAGGAGCGCAGGCGGCCGCGCCCGAGCCCGGCGGCGGGTGGCCGTCCGGGCTCGGGTGACGGATTCCCGTCGCCTGGTGCCGGGACCCGGGACCGTCGCCCCGGGGCCGGGAGCGGCGCCGCCGCGGGCGGCCGCTCAGGCGGTGTCGCGCCCGACGGTGCGACGGCCGCTGAGCCCGAGTACGTTCGCCACCGACCGCGCCCGGTGACACGGCACGTCGACACGAGTGCCGTCTACCGGCCGCGTGGAGCGCCGGCCACCGCCGGCGTCGGCCTGCCCGGTCAGCCGCCGCCTCCTCCGCACAGGCCTGCGCCCGACACCCCCCGAGGCGCGCCGAGCGGCCCGCTCGAGCGACACCACCCGCGGCGCCCGCCCGTCGTCCGCCTGCCCGACCTGCCCGCCGCCCGCGACCACGTCCTCGCGTTCGGGAAGTTCCACGACCGGACGCTCGGGGAGGTCGAGCGCGTCGAGCCGACGTACATCGACTGGATCGTGCGCACGATCCGGCGCGACCCGGACCTCGTGACCGCGGCGCGGGTCGTGCAGCGCGCCCTCGACGACGCGGGCGTCGAGCGCAGGGCGCGCCCCGCGAGCCGGGTGCTGCCCGACGACATCGACTGAGGCAGGGGTCAGGCGCGAGCGCGCTCGTCGCGTCGCGCTCGCTCGGCTACCTCAGCGACCCGCGCGGCGCGCGTTTCCGGGCGCACCGCCGTGACCACCCAGGCGAGGAGCATGCGACGTGCCGAAGGCGGGAACGCCGCGAAGTTCGCGGCGGCCGGTGGCCGGGCCGCGAGAGCGGCGGCGAGGTCGTCGGGGACCTCGAGGCGCTCGACCGCATCGAGGATGCTCCACGAGCCGTTCCCCTTGGCCCGCTCGATCGCCGCGACGCCCGCCGGCGCCATCCGGCCGTCCCGGGTCAGGCGCTCGACGCGGGCCTTGTTGGACGCGGCCCAGACGCTGCGCGGCTTCCGCGGCGCGAAGTAGAGCTTGCCCCGTTCGTCGTCGAGGTGGCAGCCGGTGCTGTCCACCCAGC
>JAKAJU010000004.1 GCA_021813655.1 Chloroflexota bacterium
TGACGATCGCACTCGGGGCGGGCGCGGCCGCCGCCCGCCCCGAGTGCGCCCACGACGGCGCCGGGCCGCCGGGCGGCCCACCCGGTCCCGGTCGGTTCGGCCCGACGCCCCGGCCTCTTCGGCACTGCATCCTCGACCCATGCACCCGAGTACGCTCGCGTCGAGGAGTCGTCCCGCGCGTCTGCCGCTGCCTCGACCCGGCGGGCGCCCGGAGCGCGGTCATGCGGGTGCCGCCCCGAAGGCGGCGAGAGGTTGGATGGCGATGAGTCGACAGTTCGTGATCGAGTTGGCGAACAGGCCGGGCGAGCTCGCGCACATCGCGAAGGCTCTCGCCGCCCGAGGCGTCGACATCCGCCACATCTCCAGCGCCGGTGCCGGCGACTGCGCATGTGCGTTCGTGACCACCACCGACCCCGTGGGGATGCGGATCGTCCTCGACGGGCTCGGCCACAAGTACATCGAGGGGGCCCCGGTCCTCGTGGAGATCGACGACGTCCCCGGCGCCTTCGCGTGCGTGGCGGCGAAGCTCGCCGAGGCGGACGTCCGGATCTACGGATCGCTCGTCGTGGGGCACAAGCCCGGCAAGGTCGAGATCACGTTCTCGGTGGACGACGAGGCGAAGGCGCGGGAGGTCCTCGGGATCTCCGACAGGGTCGGCGTGAACGACTGACCGACGCGGCGGGTCGGTCAAGGGATCCATCGCGATCGTCGACCGCGCCGGATGACCCCCCGAACGGGGGCCGGACGGGGTCTGGTCGTGCCCGCCGGGCTGGAGTACGCTCGCTCGGCGGCGCGTCCCGTAGACCGCGACCTGTGTCCCAGAAGCGCCCGTCGAACGGGCGCCGCGACGACGCCCTCGAGCCAGGAGGTACCGGTGTCCATCGACGCTCCGACCGCGCCCGCGGTCCTGCCCGTCCTCTCCCACTACATCAACGGGACCGCGGTCGAGGTCGCCCCCGAGGCGACCGGCCCGGTGTACAACCCCGCGACCGGACAGGTGATCGCCCGGGTGCCCCGCGGCGGGGCGGCCGAGGTCGACGCCGCGGTCGCCGCCGCGGCGGCCGCCTTCCCCGCCTGGCGCGACCTGCCCCTGATCGCCCGGAGCAACATCTTCTTCGCGTTCCGCAACCTCATGTACGAGCACCGCGAGGAGCTCGCCCGCCTCGTCACCCGCGACCACGGCAAGACGTTCCCCGACGCCCTCTCCGAGGTCCTCCGCGGGATCGAGACGATCGACTTCGCGTGCGGCCTGCCGGTCCACCTCGCGGGGATGATGACTCCCAACATCAGCACCGCGGTCGACGCGTTCACCCTCCGCGCCCCGCTCGGGGTCGTGGCCGCGATCACCCCGTTCAACTTCCCGGTCATGGTCCCCGCCTGGATCTACCCGATCGCCCTCATGTGCGGGAACACGGTCATCCTCAAGCCGTCCTCCCACACCCCCGGGGCGACCCAGCTCCAGGCGGAGCTCTGGACGCAGGCGGGCGGCCCCGACGGCACGTTCAACGTCGTGTACGGCGGCCGCGAGGCGGTCGCCGCGATCGTCGAGCACCCCGGGATCCGGGCGATCCAGTTCGTCGGGAGCACCGCGGTCGGCCGCTACGTGTACGAGGAGGGGACGAAGCGCGGCAAGCGCGTCGGCGCCTACACCTCCGCGAAGAACGCGATGCTCGTCCTGCCCGACGCGGACCTCGACCTCGTCGCCGACGCCGCGGTCGCCGCCGGCTACGGCTCCGCGGGCGAGCGCTGCATGGCCCAGACCCTCCTGATCGCCGTCGGCTCCGCGGGCGACGCGCTCAAGCCCAAGATCCTCGAGCGGATCGCCCGGCTCAAGATCACCGACGGCATGGAGCCCGGCGCCGACATGGGCCCGATCTACTCGGCCGAGCACCGCGCCTCGATCATCGACTGGATCGGCGTCGGGGAGGCCGAGGGCGCCGACCTGCTCGTCGACGGACGCACGTTCGAGGGTCCCAACCCCGACGGCTTCTTCCTCGGCGTCAGCCTCTTCGACCACGTGACCCCGGCCATGAGGATCTACCAGGAGGAGATCTTCGGCCCGGTCTTCGGCATCGTCTACGCCGCCACGTTCGACGAGGGCCTGCGCCTGATCAACGACCACAAGTACGCCAACGGCACCGCGATCTTCACGACCGACGGCGGCGCCGCCCGGCGCTTCAAGCTCGAGGTCGCCGTGCCGATGATCGGGGTCAACGTGCCGATCCCGGTGCCCGCGGGCTACCTGAGCTTCTCGGGCGCGAAGGAGTCCTCGATCGGCGACCTCGCGATGCGCGGCGAGGACGGCGTGCGCTTCTTCACCCAGCAGAAGATGGTCACCGAGCGCTGGCCGGAGCCGGGCAAGCAGGGTCCCCTCTCCCTCGTCTTCCCCGGCAACGCCTAGGCTCCCCACCGCGGGACCACCCCCACCCGACGGCCGCGCCGGACGACCCCCCGGCGCGGCCGTCGACCATCCCCGGCCCGCCCGCGGTCCCCCGCGGCCGGACCGGTCCTCCGCGCGTGCGGCGGGGCGGTACCAACCCATGACCATGGCCGCTGCGCGCGACCTTCGGGCTCGGGCGAGCGCGGAGTTCCGCGCGGTCGTCGGCCAGCGCGACCAGTTCGGCTATGTCCTCATCCTGATCATCGCGGCCCTCGTCCTCCGGGCGTGGGCGGGCGACACGCGTCTCGGGCTGTTCGTGAGCGTCGTCCTCGGCGGCATCACGCTCGCGTTCATCCTCCACACGTGCGGGGTCCACCGGCGCCTGCTCATCAGCGTGGAGACCTTCGTCGTCTTCGCGATCGCGATGACCGGCATCTCGCTGGTCCTGGGCTCGGAGACCGACGGTCACCAGATCGCCGCAGTGTTCGGCCTCTCGATCGCGTTCCTCGCGCCGCTGGCGATCGTCCGCCGGGTCGCCCGCGCCCCCGTCATCACGTTCCGGATCGTGCTCGGCGCCCTCGCGATCTACCTGCTGTTCGGGCTCGCGTACTCGTACCTGTACGGGTTCACCGCCGTCGCGCAGGGGACGCCCTTCTTCGTCCAGACGGCCACGCCGACCTCCGCCATCTACGTCTACTTCAGCTACGTGACGATGGCGACCGTCGGGTACGGCGACTACACGGCGGCGACGGAGCTCGGCAAGATGCTCGCCATCTCGCAGGCGCTCCTCGGGCAGCTCTACCTCGTCTCGGTCGTCGCGGTCATCGTCGGCAACATCGGACGCGTGCGGCGCCCGGCCTCGACCGCCGACGCATCGAGCCGGGACGACGCCGTCGCGTCGGACGACGACGCCACGGACCCGAACGACGCACGGCCCGCCGGGGAGGCCTGACGGTCGACGACGGCCGCACGCGGTGCGGCGAATGGGGGGACCCTCATGGACGACGACACGCGACGGCTCGACGTGCCCATGCCCGACGGACTCGTTCTCCGACGGGCCGCCCGCGACACCCTCCGCTCCGACCTCGCGCCCCTCGTCACGGCGTTCTCGGACCCGTGGACCGACGAGGAGTGGGCGGCGCGCAGCCCCGCGTTCGTCGTCGAGCGGATCGTCACCGCGTTCGATGGCGAGGAGCCGGTGGCGTGCGCCGGCGCCGAGGGCTTCATGCTCACCGTTCCCGGCGGCGAGGTCGCCGCGGGTGGGCTCACGCTCGTCGGCGTCCTCCCGACGCATCGGCGACGGGGGATCCTGCGCGCGATCATCCGGCAGCAGCTCGACGCGTACCGCGCCCGTGGCGAGGCGGTCTCGATCCTCTGGGCGTCCGAGGGCGCGATCTACCAGCGGTTCGGCTACGGGCTCGCCACGATCCGGTCGGCCTTCGAGGTGGACCGCTCGCGCGTCGCGTTCCTCCGGCCGGCCGACCCGATCGGCCGCATGCGCCTCGTGACGCTCGACGAAGCCCACCGGCTCTTCCCGCCCATCTACGACGCGGTCCGCGTCGTGACGCCGGGAGCGCTGACGCGCGACGCGTCGATGTGGCGCCTGGGGGTCCTCTACGATTCCGCCTCCGCGGCCGGCGAGGCCGGTCCCAAGTACCTGGCCGTCCACGAGACGGCGGGCGTGCCGGACGGCTACGCGATCTACCGCGTCAAGCCCGGCTGGGAGCCCCGCGGCCCCAAGGGAGCGCTCTCGGTGCGCGAGGTCGTGGGCACCTCGCCCGCGATCGAGTCGGCGATCTGGCGCTGGGTGCTCGACATCGACCTCGTCGCGAAGGTCACCGGCGACATGCTCCCGACGCCGCCCGCGCTCCTCCTCGCGCTCGCGGAGCCGCGGCGCCTGGGCGTGACGCTCTCGGATGGGCTCTGGCTCCGGCTGCTCGACCTGCCGGCCGCGCTCATGGCCCGGCGGTACGCGATGCCCGGCCGCCTCGTGCTCCGCGTGGCCGACGCCTTCTGCCCGTGGAACGCCGGGACCTGGAGCCTCGAGGTCGACGGGCCGCGCGACGGGACGGCATGGCACCAGGCGCGCGTGGCCCCGGCGGGCACCGGCGACGTACCCGACCTGGACCTCGATGTCGCCGACCTTGGCGCTGCCTACCTCGGCGGGACGCGCTTCGAGGACCTCCGCGCGGCCGATCGCGTCCGCGAGCTGGTCCCGGGAGCCGTCCGCCGTGCGGACCGCATGTTCGCGGCGGATCGGACGCCTTCCTGCTCGACGATGTTCTGAGGCGCTCCAGCGGGCACGGTGGGCGGGGCGGGCCGCCCGCTACTCGTCGCCGAGGTCCAGCGCGAGCTGGGGCGCGTCGGCGGCGGGTCCGGTCCGGGCCGCCTGCACCTGTCGGTGACGCGGCGCGCGGTGGGCGCGGACGCCGTCGGCGAGGAGCGTCTCCCCGACGATCGCGGCCAGGCGCTCGGCGATCGGCCACCAGTCGAACGAGTCCGTCACCTCGGAGGCGCGGACGACGACGAGCCGGTCCGGGCGGACGAGGCCCGGGAGGCGCGCGTCGAGGATCGCCTCGACCTCGTCGCGGAACGCGTCGTTCGTGCTGCGGACGCCGTCGGCGCGCAGCGCGATGTCCGGGATCAGCCGGACGACGAGGTCGTAGGTCGCCGACCAGGCGCGAACGAGCGGCTCGACCGAGAAGGCGTCCGCGCCGCCGCACGCGCGCAGGTAGTAGGCGAAGTTGTCCATGACGCCGCGGTCCGTCACGAGGACCTCGGCCTTCCGGGCGAGCTCGAGCTCCTGGCGGATCTGGCTCACGAGCACCCAGAGCTGCGCCTCGCCCGTGGCCCCCTCGTTGAAGCCGAGGGGGTTGTCGCGGACGACCTCGCGCCCATACTCGGCGGAACGGCCGGCACGCTGGATCGTGTGCGCGAACGCGTGCGCCGCGGTCGTCTTGCGGATCCCGTGCGAGCCGACGAACGCGATCTTCGCGTGCCGTTGCCACGTCATGCTCCGAGGCTACCTCGGAGCGGCGGAGCCCGTCGGGCGTCGGCCGCGCCCGGGGGTCATGCGATCCCCCGGAACCGGTCGGTCGCCTCGACGAGGAGGCTCCGCGTCCCCGGCTCCGTCGCCGCGTGACCGGCATCGGGGACCACGTGGAAGTCGGCCTCGGGCCACCGCCGGTGGAGGTCCCACGCCGTCGTCATCGGGCAGCACATGTCGTACCGGCCCTGGACGATGACCGCCGGGATGTGCCGGATCCGGTCCACGTCGTCGAGGAGCTGGTCCGGGTGCCGGAAGAAGCCGCCGTTGACGAAGTAGTGGTTCTCGATCCGCGCGAACGCCTCGGCGAATGCGTCCTCGGCGCTCTCCGCGACGCGCTCGGCGTTCGGGATCAGCCAGCTGGTCGACGCCTCCCAGACGCTCCACGCTCGCGCCGCGGCGAGCCGCTCCTCGCGGTCGTCGCTCGTCAGGCGCCGCCGGTACGCGGCCATCATGTCGCCGCGCTCGGCTTCCGGGATCTGCGCGACGTAGGCCTCCCACGCGTCGGGGAAGACGAAGCTCGCGCCCTCCTGGTAGTACCAGCGCAGCTCGTGGGGGCGGAGGAGGAAGATCCCGCGGAGCACGATCGCCCGCACGCGCTCGGGGTGCGCCTGGGCATACGCGAGGCCGAGGGTGCTGCCCCACGAGCCACCGAAGACCACCCATCGCTCGATGCCGAGGTGCTCCCGGATCCGCTCCATGTCGGCCACGAGGTCCCACGTCGTGTTCTCCTCGAGGCTGGCGTGCGGCGTGCTCTTGCCGCAGCCGCGCTGGTCGAAGAGGACGATGCGATAGGCCGACGGGTCGAAGAACCGCCGCTGCTCCGGCCCGGTCCCGCCGCCGGGTCCGCCGTGGACGAAGACGACCGGCGTCCCGTCCGGTGACCCGGACTCCTCCCAGTAGATCTCGTGACCTCCGGTGACACCCAGAACGCCGGTGCGGTTCGGTTCGATCGGCGGGTAGAGATCGGTCACGTGTCCCCTCGAGGTGGCAGTTCATCGTCGGGCCGTCGACGCCCGGACCGAGCATGACGCAGAGCGGGTCGTCGCGTCTCGGGTGCCGTGCTCCGCGCGCTGTGCTCCCCGGCGCGTCGTGCGCCGCAGCGCCGTGCGGCGCAGTGCGGCGGGGCCTCCGCAGGGCCGTGTGGCGCAGTGCGGCGGGGCCTCAGCGACGGCGGCCGCGTACCTCGCGCCGGGCCCTCCGGCAGATCCCCACGAACTCGCGGAGGTGCGCGACGGGCCGGATGTGGCTGGGCTCGCCGGCATAGATCGTGCGGATCGGGACCCACGCGATCGGCCAGCCCTCGCGGACGCATGTCGTGATCATCTCGACCTCGAACGCGAACCCGTCCTCCCCGCTCCCCGCGAGCGCCGTCATGAGGCGGGCGCTCACGAGGCGATAGCCGGACTGGTTGTCGGGGATCCTGCGGCCGACCGACCACGAGAAGACCCGGCCGCCCAGCTCGTTCGACAGGCGGCGGACGGGCGGCATCCGACGGAAGTCCCGTCGTCCCACGACCAGGTCCGGCCGCCCCGCTGCGAACGCCTCGAGGAACCGCGGGATCTCGCCGGGGTCGTGCTGCCCGTCCGCGTCGAGGGCGATCACGGCGTCGACGCCGTCGGCGAGCGCCGCCGCGAAGCCGGTCCGCAGCGCCGCGCCCTTGCCGCGGTTCGGTCGCTGGACGATGACCCGCGCCGCCCCGGCCGCTCGGGCCCGGGCCTCGGTGTCGTCGGAGGAGCCGTCGTCGACGACGATGACCGGCAGGTGTCGCGCCGCCTCACGGATCACCGCGCCGATCCTGGGCCCCTCGTCGTGCGCGGGCACGAGCGCGACGATGCGGGCCGCGGCAGCCACGGTCGACGGCGACGCGTCGACGGGGAGTGGCGGGGTCGCGCGCGGGACGTCCACCCCCGGACCATACGACGCGGCCGGCCCGCGTGGCGGGCCGGCCGCATTTCGCGTGTGGGGGCGCGTGTCGTATGCGGGTGCGCGCCTTCCGCTCGTGGGCGCGTGACGCGTCGGCGGCCGCGCGTCGCGTCGGTGGCCGCGCGTCGCCCGGGCGGGCGCGGCTCGGGGCCCCTACGGAGCCGCCACGTACCAGACGTTCCCGATGCCCTGGCCGGCCACGTCGCCGGCCTTCGCGTCGGCCGCGAAGTAGTAGAGCGGCATCCCGCCGTACGTGACCTGCGTTGTGCCGTCCGGTCGGGAGATCGTCGCGAGGGTCCCGGTCACGCCCGAGCCGGCCTGGACGGTCTCGCCGGTATCGAGCGTGAACGGCGGCCAGTTCGTCGCGCACTGGCCCGTGCACGTGCTCGTCCCGGGACTGTCCTTCTTGAACGTGTACAGCGTCTTCCCGTCCTCACCGGTCAGGAACTTTCCGACCTTCGCGTCTGTCGCCACGTTGACGACGTAGACGCTTTCGCCGGCTGCACTCGCAGAAGGAGCCTCGGTCGCGGCGGCGCCGCCGCCGTACGAACCCCCGCCGGCGCCATACGCATCCCCGCCCTGCACCGCGGCGGCCTGTGTCGCCGCGGGCACGGCCGTCGCCGCGCCGACGGCACCGGTCGGCGCCGCGCCGGAGCTGCTGCACGCGGCCACGACCACG
>JAKAJU010000071.1 GCA_021813655.1 Chloroflexota bacterium
CCCTCGATGCGACGATCGTCGCCGCGGCCCAGGAGGTCCGGCGAGCCGCCGACTTCGTCGCCGCCCGCCGGGCCGGCGTGGACCGGGAGGCGCGGACCCGCCTCGCCGAGGCGCAGCGCCGGCTCGACCAGGCGCGCGCGCTCGCGCCGACCGATGTGGCCGCCGCGACACAGGAGGCGCGAGCCGCGGATTCCCTCGCCGTCGAGGCGATGCGGCTCGCGTCGAGCGACTTCATCCGCTACGACCAGACATCGTGGCCGGGCCCGCGCCCGCCGGCCGCTCCGAGCAGGGGCGGAGTGGACGTCGGGGCGATCGTCCTCGGTGCAGCGATCGGGGCCATCCTCGGAGGAGGCGGCCGCGGCAGCGGCGGCGGGTTCAACGGCTCGCCGTGGGGCTCGCCGGGCGGGTTCGGCGGGGGGCACGGCGGCGGGGGGAGCTTCGGCGGCGGGCACGGAGGCGGCGGAAGCTTCGGCGGAGGCGGCCACGGACGCGGGGGCGGATGGTGATGCGCGGCGGCTAGGATGGATGGTGACGCCGGGGGATCCTCGCGACCCCGGATGCGCAGGAGACGGACGGCGAGGCGACCCGACCCACGTCGCGCGCGACGTCCACACGAGACGGAAGTCAAGGAGGTCCCGGTGGCCCAGCAGTCGATCCTCGGCCGCGTCTCCACCCTGATGCGGGCGAACATCAACGCGATCCTCGACAGCGCCGAGGACCCCGAGAAGATGCTCGACCAGCTCATCCGCGACTTCACGGACAACATCCGTGATGCCGAGGACGCGGTCGCCCAGACGATCGGGAACCTGCGGATGACGGAGGACGACCTCAAGGAGGCCAGGGAGGCCATCGACGAGTGGGGCCGCAAGGCCGCCGCCGCGTCGGCGCGGGCGGACGAGCTCCGCGCCCAGGGAAAGACGGTCGATGCCGATCGTTTCGACGAGCTGGCGAAGGTCGCCCTGAAGCGCCAGATCGGCTTCGAGGATCAGGCCAAGTCCCTCCAGACCCAGGTCGACTCCCAGTCCGAGCTCGTCGAGAAGCTCAAGACGGGCCTCAACGCGATGCGCGCGAAGCGCGAGGAGCTCGTCCAGAAGCGCGACGAGCTCGTGGCGCGCGCCAAGCTCGCGCAGGCGCAGACGCAGGTCCAGCAGGCCGTTCGCGAGGTCTCGATCACCGACCCGACGAGCGACATCGCCCGGTTCGAGGAGCGGATCCGCCGCCAGGAGGCGCAGGCGCAGGGGATGGCCGAGGTCGCGGCCTCGTCGCTCGACGCGCAGTTCGCCAGCCTCGACGACCAGACGGATGACCTGGAGGCGGAGACGCGGCTCGCGGCCCTCAAGAGCGGGACGAAGAGCTGACCCCGGTCTGACGGAGGAGGTCAGCGCGCCCGACGCACCTCGGAGGCCAGCCCGCGCACGGCGGTCGCGCTCGGCGCCCGCAGGGCGGACTCCGCGAGGGAGCGGAGGTCCGACATCCGCGCCGCGGCGAGCGCGGCGCGGATGCGACCGAACGACATCGGCTCCGTCGAGAGCGAGTCGACGCCGAGCCCCACGAGGACGAGGGCGCCCTCGGGATCGCCGGCGAGCTCGCCGCACGCGCCCACGGGGATGCCGGCCGCGGCGCCCGCCTCGACCGTCATGCGCACGAGGCGAAGGATCGCGGGGTCGAGCGCGTCCTGCAGCCGTGCGAGGGCCGCCACGCCACGGTCCGCGGCGAGCGCGTACTGGGTGAGGTCGTTCGTGCCGACGCTCAGGTAGTCGACGCGCCGAGCGAGCTGGTCGGCCACCAGCGCCGCGGCCGGGACCTCCACCATGGCGCCGAGGAGCGGCGGCCGAGGGACATGCGACGAAGGCATCGTGGCGGCGGCGGACCCGGCTGCCTCGGCGGCCACGGCCGACCACGCTTCCTCGCACATCTCCCGGAAGAGGTCGGCGTCGTCGAGCGTGGCGACCATCGGCGCGAGGACGCGGGCGGTCACATCCCGGTCCGCCGCGGCCTGCGCGATCGCGCGCAGCTGCGCGGCGTGGAGCCAGCGGTCGCGGCGGGCAAGGCGGATCCCACGAACGCCGAGCCCGGGGTTGACCTCCGCCTGTCCCGAGAGGTATGGGACCGGCCGGTCGCCGCCGAGATCGGCAAGGCGGAGCACGACGGGGCGGTCCCCCATCGTCGCGAGGACGCGGCGGTACGCGGCCCGCTGCGACTCCTCCGACGGAGCGCTCGCACGGCCGAGGAACAGGGACTCGGTGCGGAAGAGGCCGATCCCCTCCGCCCCGGCGGCGAGCGCAGCTGCTGCGTCCTGCGGCCGTCCGATGTTCGCGTACAGGCCGATCCGGGCGCCATCGGCCGTCGCGCACGTCCCGCCTCCACGGTGCGACGGAGCGGCCGCTGCGCTGCGGGCCGGATCCGGCCGGCCCGTCCGGGCGCCAGTGACGCGCACGGCCGCGCGCTCGCCCGCGTCCACGGGGCGAGCCCGGGTGGCCCTGACGCGCCCCGAGCCCACCTCCGCGCCACTCCCGACGGCGATCCAGCCCTCAGTCCCGTCCACTTCGGCGAAAGCTCCATCCTCCCCCAGCGCCGCGACGGCGCCGAGGAGCCCCGATGCGGCCACGACGACCGGGATGCCCAGGGCGCGGGCGAGGATCGCGACGTGCGCGGTGGGCGAGCCCTCCTCGAGAGCGATGGCGAGGATCATCCCGGCCGGGATCTCGACGACCGCGGACGGAGGGAGGTCGCGTCCGACGACGACCGACGGGCGTGCAGGACCATCGAACGCCGCCCCATCGAGGACGCGCGCGATCCTGTCGCCCACGTCGAGGATGTCCGAGCTCCGGGCGGCCGTCCGCGGGTTCGCGCTCGCCGCGATCCGCCCGGCGATGCCCGCCGCGGCGTCTCGCACCGCGTCCGCCTGCGGCGCGCCGGCGTCGGCAAGGTCGCGGGCTGCGCCGAGAAGCGCCGGATCCGTCGCGATGAGTGCCTGTGCATCGAGGATCGCCGCCTCGTCGACCCGGCCCGCTGCGCGCAGGTGCGCGCCGAGGACGTCGAGCGTGGCCGCCGCCCGCGCCGCCGCGTCCTGCACCGAGATCTCGCCACTGCCGTCGGGGTGGCTGCCGCGTGACGGCTCGAACGTCCAGACCGGGCCGGATGCCCGACCGGGCGCGGCGGCGATCGCCGGCACCCGACGCGTCACGACTCCGCCTCGTCCCCGTTCGGCTCGGATGCGTCGAGGGTCCGGGCGATGGCCGTCAGGACCGCCTCCGCGTCGGAGCCCTCCGCCCAGACGCGGACGCGCTCTCCGCGACGGATCCCGAGCGCGAGGACCTCGCTGATGCTGCGAGCGTCCGCGTCGGCACCGGGCGGGTCGCCCACACGAGCGATCCACACGGGCGATCCGTGCTCCGCGGCGATCCGGACGAGCGACGCCGCCGGGCGCGCGTGCAGCCCCTCCCGCCTCCGGACGCGGATCTCCCTCGTCGTCATCAGCCCCGGTCCCCCGGCCGGCGGAGGATGAGCGCCAGGACGAGGCCGGTCCCCGCGACGAGCACGACGATCGTGAGGGGGAACGTCCGGAAGGTCTCGCGGATCGCTGGCACGAGATTGGAGAGGGTCTCGACGGCGAGGACGACGAGCACGACGGCGACCGCTACGGCGAGGACCTGTCGGAGGCCCGGCCCGTGCGGCTCCGTCGTCCGCCAGCTCATGCCCGATCCGCCTCGGCCGGGATGCCGATGGGCGCGACGAGGACACGCCCCGCGAGCACCTTCCCGCGACGCTGGAGGAGACCCGTCTTGGGTCGATGGAACGTGATCGTCACGTCCGCGCGCACGACGGGGTCGGACGGGTCGCCACTCGTGAGGTCGACCGCCGTCGGCACGTCGATCGCGAGCACCGGCACGCCTGCCTTCCGCGCGGCGTGGCAGAGCAGGACGGCAGAGCGGATCGGCTCGCGCAGCCCGCCCGAGACGCCCGTGCCCAGCAGGGCGTCCACCACGAGGCCCGCCCGCTCGATGCCGGGCTCGAGAACGGCGATGTCTCGCGGCGCGGGCGCGTGCACGAGCGTGATGCACTCCTCGTGCGCGAGGCGGGCCCAGTTGGCGGCCGCGTCCGGTGTGCGCGGCCGGTCCTCGGAGGCGACGAGCACCGCGATGACGCGGCGTCCGGTCCGGGCCACGAGGCGCGCGACGACGAACCCGTCGCCGCCGTTGTTGCCGGGCCCGCCGAGCACGAGGACCGGGGCGGTCGGCGGCCGGCCCGCATCGGCGAGGATCGCGAGGGCGAGCGCCGCGGTCGCCGTCCCGGCCCGTTCCATGAGGACGCGCCCGGGCGTCCCGAGGGCCTGGGCGCGTCGGTCGGCACCCACCATCTCCTCGGCCGTCATGGGCTGCAGGTCGGCGCGGTCCGCCCAGCGCGCGCGAAGGGCGCGGAGGTCGAGTCCGAGCGCCTCCTGGGGCGCGAACGGGTCGGCCGTCTCGGGGGTCGCGGCGGGGCCGCGGGATGGGCTGGGCATCTCGCCACCAGCGTACATGGGCGGCGGGACCGCGTCGCAGGACGGCCCGCCGGTCAGCCGGTCGTGTGGAGGCCGGCGGCGAGGCCGTTCACCGTCGATCCGACGATCCGATGGACGCGGACGGCCTCCGGATCGTCGGCCGGCAGGGCCCGGAGGCGACGGAGGAGGCGGACCTGCAGCGCGGACAGCGGCTCGAGGTACGGGGCCCGCAGATCGGCAGCACGCTGCTCGACCGGAGAATCGTCGAGCAGCCGGGTCCGGCCGGTGACCCGCAGGAGCAGGGAGACGGACCGGGCGTGCTCGTCGCGGATCGCCCGATGGATCGCGTCGGCGTTCCACAGGCCGTTCGCGAGGCTCGCGCGCGCGTCGATCGCAGCCGGCTCGACGCGCGACAGGCTCGCGGCCGCGCCATCGAGGAGTGCGCGGAAGAACGGCCAGGTCGCGTGGAGTGTCGCGAGGTGATCGACCGCCGCTGGGCCGTGGCGGTCGACCTGGTCGGCCAGCGCAGCCCCGAGCCCGTACCACCCGGGAAGCTCGATGCGGGACTGCGTCCACGCGAAGACCCACGGGATCGCCCGGAGCGCCCCGATGCCACCAGCCCCCACCAAGGACGCCGCGCGTCCTTCGGCGTCGCGGGCTCCGCCATCGGCCGCACGCGCCGCCGGCCGCGACCCGAGCCGCAACGCCGAGAGCTCGGCGATCGGGGTCGCCGCGCGGAACCAGTCCTCGAAGGCCGGGTCCTCCCAGACGAGCGCCCGGTACGCGCGCAGGGCGGCGACGGCCATCTCGTCCATGGTGGTCCGGCCGGCCTCCGCGGCGACCGCCACGGCGGCGTCGCGCTCGGGAGCGGATGCGAGCAGGACCGAGCTCGTCATGAGCTCGAGCTCGTGCTCGGCGACGGCGGCGTCGGCGAACTTCGCCGCGAGGACCTCGCCCTGCTCCGTGAGCTTGAGGCGCCCGTCGATCGACCCCGGGGCCTGCGCGAGGATCGCGCGGTGCGTCGGTCCCCCGCCCCGCCCGATCGACCCGCCGCGCCCGTGGAAGAGCGTCAGCTCCACGCCGTGGCGCCGTGCCGCCGCCACGAGTCGTTCCTGCGCCGTGTAGAGCAGCCAGCCGGCGGCCACGTAGCCCGACTCCTTGTTCGAGTCGGAGTAGCCGAGCATCACCTCCTGGCGATCGCCGCGCGCCGCGAGGTGCGCCCGGTACAGCGGGTCCGCGAGCATGCCGTCGACGATCCCGTCACACCGGCGGAGCGCCTCCGCCGACTCGAACAGCGGGACGACGTCGAGGGCGGGCGAGCCGGGTGGGATCCCGTCGGTGGCCATCGTGGGGATGGCCGGGTCGGACGCCCGTGCGGCGAGGTCGAGGACCGCCGTGATGTCCGATGGCGACGACGTGAAGCTGACGACGTACCGGCGGCATGCTGGCTCGCCCCAGCGGCGCTGAACGGCGGCGACGGCGCGGAAGGTCGCGAGGACCTCGGCGACCGTGACCCCCGGCGACGCGTCCGACGCGAGCGCGCTCGCGAGCCGGTCCGGCGTGTCGGCATGGCGGAGCGCTGCACACGCGACGGCATGAGCCTCGGAATGCTGGCGGATCTCGAGCGACGCGAGGTGGAATCCGAAGGTCGCGACCTGCCAGCGGAAGTCCTGCAGGTCACCGTACGCGACCCGGCCGAGCCCCGCGCGAGAGAGCGCGGTCGCCAACTCGTCGATCTCGTCGAGCAGGTCCTCGGGCGTCTCGTAGCGGCCGGAGACCGGGCCCGGGCTCTCGGTCAGGTACGCCCGGGTCCGTCGAAGCCGCAGGGCGATGGCACCGAGCCGCTGCCGGTACGGCTCGTCGGGGAACCGGCGCTCCATGTCGCGCACCGCGTCCGGCGCGACCTCGAGGTCGAGGGCGAGCCGGGCGGCCAGCGATGCCGGGAAGCTCCCCGCCGGGACACCCGTGGAGATCGTCCGCGCGAGCCGCTCGGCGACGGCCTCGTAGCCCCGCAGGACGTGGTCCGCGTGGAGGCGGACCGTGGCCCGGGTGACGGCCGCCGTCACGTTCGGGTTCCCGTCGCGGTCTCCGCCGATCCAGCTCCCCCAGTGGACGAAGGCGGGGACCGAGGCGGGCCGCGTCCCCGTCCGCCCGGTGTCTCCCGCGGCCGCGTCCGCGCGGGGTCCCGCACCGGTGACGACCGCGTCGAGGGCGGCGTCGAGCGATCGATACAGCCGTGGCGTGGCCGTGAAGATCGACGCGTCGAAGTACGCGAGAGCCGTGCGCACCTCGTCGAGCGGGAGCGGGCGGCGGTTGCGGACGTCGACGGTCCGCCAGAGGAGGACGATCTGCTCGCGCAGCCGGCGGCGCAGGTCGGCGTCCTCGCGCGGCGTCAGGTCGGCGTCCTCCCATCGGGCGAGCAGGGCGTCGATCCGCCGCAGGGCGAACAGGAGCGTCCGGCGCCGGGCCTCCGTGGGGTGGGCCGTCATGACCGGCGAGACCGCGAGGCGTCCGACGAGCTCGATGAGGGCATCCGCCCGTCCGGCGTCCGCGATGGTCCGCACGGCCACGGCGAGTGAGCCGTCCGGCGGGTCTCCCCGGCCCGCGCGACGCTCGAGCCGGCGTACGGCGCGGACCCGCGCCCGCTCCTCCGCGACGTTGGCGAGCTGGAAGTAGAGCGCGAAGGCGCGGGTGAGGCTCTCGACGCGGTCGAGCTCGAGCCCCTCGAGGAGGTCGTCGAGCCGCGGTCCACCCGCGGTCGGGATCCCGCGTCGCTCGCCGATCGCGGCGCGCCGGACCGCCTCCACGAGGTCGAGCAGCGCGGGACCCTCCTGCTCCGCGATCGCCTGTCCCAGCAGCGCGCCCAGGAGCCGGATCTCGCGGCGGAGCGGGTCACGGCCGGCGCCGGCACCGAGCGGAGGCTCGGCGCGAACGGCCGAGCTTCGACGTCGGGAGGCGGGGCGATCGAGACGGGGCACGGGACGGACTACCCTTCGCGCGTGATGGACGAGACGACAGGGTACCCGACGGGCGCGCCTCTCCCGACGGCCGCGCTGCGCGACGCGCTCATCGACTGGTATCTGCGCAACGGCCGGTCTCTCGCCTTCCGCGAGACAGCCGATCCGTGGGCGATCCTCGTGGCCGAGGTGATGTCGCAGCAGACGCGGATCGACCGCGTCGAGGGCCACTGGCGGCGGTTCCTCGCGCTCTACCCCACGCCGTCCGCGCTGGCGGCCGCGCCCCTCAGGGATGTCGTCCGCGCCTGGGCGGGCCTCGGCTACAACCGGCGGGCGGTGAACCTGCAGGCCGCTGCCCGCGCGATCGTCGAGCGGCACGCGGGACGCGTCCCCGGGACCGCCGCCGAGCTCGAGACGCTCCCGGGGATCGGACCGTACACGGCGCGCGCCACGGCCGCGACGGCCTTCGCGGTCCCCGTCGCCGCGGTGGACGTGAACGTGCGGCGCGTCGTCGG
>JAKAJU010000054.1 GCA_021813655.1 Chloroflexota bacterium
ATCCACGACGTCACCACGACGGCATCCGCGCCCTCATGGAGTCGCTCCGCTGGGGCGGCGCGGCGTTCCACAACGCCGGATGGAACCCGCGCCACATCGAGGGATCCGACCACTTCGTCTTCTACGGCCTCGAGTACCTGACCGGGAAGCACTTCGTCCACGGCCAGCCCGTCTGCCTCGGCATGCTCCTCATGAGCGCGCTCCAGGACAACGAGCCGGAGCGGATGAAGGCGGTCTGCGACCGCGTCGGCGTGCCATACCACCCAGCTGAGATGGGCGTCACATGGGGTGACGTCGCGGCGGCGCTCCGGGCGCTTCCCGGGTTCGTCGACAAGGCCGGCCTCTGGTACACGGTCGCGAGCGACCGGCCCATCACGGAGGAGTTCATCGCGCGGATGCGCGACTGGCTCGGCGACTGACCCGCGCTGCGCTCCGCGTGGGACGCGGCGCGGGCGACGGAGACGGATCGCACGTTGGAGGAGAGCTGACGATGCACGGGAGATCGAGTCGACTCCTGGTCCTCGCCGCGACGGTGGCCCTGATCGCCACCGCGTGCGCGGGCCAGGGCGGTGCGACGACTGCGCCGACCGCGGCGCCGACGACGGCCCCGGCCGAGAGTGCCGCGCCCACGGCCGCTCCGGCCGAGAGCGGCGCGCCGTCGGCGAGCGCGGAGGCGGGCGTCCTGCCGGCGTCCTGCCTCAACGACTACAAGGGCACCGAGATCACGCTGCTGCTCAACCAGCATCCGTGGACGGACGGTATGACCCCGTTCGCCAAGGAGTTCGAGGACCTCACCGGGATCAAGACGAACGTCCAGTCGTTCTCGGAGGACCTCTACTTCGACAAGATGGAGCAGACGGTGCGAGCCGCCCAGGGGACGGCCGACGTCTACTTCCTCCCGATGGACTCGACCGGCTACAGCCAGTTCGGCGCGGGCGCGATCGAGCCGCTCACCCCGTACCTCAACGACCCGAACAAGACGAGCGCGAGCTACGACCTCGCCGACTTCCCGAACGGGTTCCTCGAGCCCGGCACCTACCCGCCCGGTGACGCGGCCGCGCAGCTCTACGGGATCCCGATCTCCTTCGAGACCTACATCCTGTTCTACAACAAGGACCTCGTCGACAAGTACCTCGGCGGCAAGGTCCCGGCCACGATGGACGAGCTCACCGCTGCCGCCCAGAAGATCACCGACGAAGCGGGCAAGGACGGCATCTACGGCGCCGTGATGCGCGGGATCCGGTCCGACACGATCATGGACACGCTCTCGGGCGTCGTCTTCGACGCGTGGGGCCCGGATCCGGCCCCGCCGCCCTACGGCCTGTGGTTCGACGGCGGCTGGGACAAGCCGCGCCTCACCGACCCCAAGATCATCGCCGGCCTGACGAACTACGCGAAGATGGTCAAGGCCGGCCCGCCCAACGCCCTCGCGATCGACTGGCCCGACGCCAACACCCTGTTCTCGCAGGGCAAGGCCGCGTTCTTCATCGACGCCAGCCTCTTCGGACCCTCCTACGAGGACCCGAACGCCTCGCAGGTCGCCGGCAAGGTCGGCTACGCGGTGCTCCCGCCGGTCACGGCGGGCGGGCCGTCGCTCACGGGCCACTGGCTCTGGGGCCTCGGGATCCCGAAGAACGCCCCGCACAAGGACGCGGCGTGGTGCTTCATCCAGTGGGCGACGAGCAAGGACCTGACGGCCCGGATCGGCGCCTCCACCGGCGGCGCGCCGCGCATGTCCGCCTACAACGACCCCAACTACACCGGCAAGCTCAACCCGGCGTACATCACGACAGTCTCGGAGGCGATGAAGACCTCGAGGACCACGGTCGTCTTCCGGGAGAACTGGAAGGACGGCGCCCTCGCCATCGTGGACCTCATGCTCGCCATCGAGCAGGGACAGGACCCGGCGGCGGCGGCGGCCAAGCAGAACGACGTGCTCAAGGCTGCGGTGGCCCAGTAGGCCGGCGCAGCGGGAGGCCCGCCGGAGTGGCTCCGGCGGGCCTCCCGTCTGACGTGGGAGACCGGAACGGATGACCCCCACCACCGCATCGATCGCCGGCGCGCCGGCGGCCGGTCGCGCGCGCCTCCGCGGCGAGCGGCGATGGACGTTCGTCATCCCGCTCCTCGCGGTCCTCGGGGTCACCTCGGTCTACCCGACGGTGTACTCGATCTACATGTCGTTCTTCGACTGGGACTGGGGCCACCGGTTCAACTTCATCGGGATCGACAACTACACGACGCTCCTCACGAGCGAGCGCTTCTGGAACGCGATGATCAACACCGCCGTCTTCACGGTCGGCGCGGTCGGCGTGGAGCTGCTGCTCGGGCTCGGGGTGGCCCTCGTGGTGAACCGGCTCGGGTTCGGCGCCGGGATCGTCAGGACGCTCCTCCTCGTGCCCCTGATGGTCTCGGGGATCGTCACCGCGATCATCTGGAAGATCATGATGGACCCCACCCTGGGGATCATCGACTACGTCCTCCGGACGCTCGGGCTCCCCACCCCCGCGTTCCTCGGGGATCCGTCCACGGCCCTCGCATCGATGGTCCTCATCGACACGTGGTGGCAGACGGCGTTCGTCTTCATCGTCCTGTCGGCCGGGTTGCGCGCGCTGCCGGTGGAGCCGTTCGAGGCGGCCGAGGTGGATGGCGCCGGCGCGTTCGCCCGGTTCCGCTACGTGACACTGCCGCTGCTGCGGCCGATCATCCTCACGGTCCTGATGTTCCGCACGATCGACTGCATGAAGGTCTTCGCGATCATCTTCGGCACGACCGGCGGCGGCCCGCTCACCTCGACGGAATCGATCCAGATCCTCGCCTACCGCGCGGCGTTCAAGACCCAGCAGATGAGCATGTCGATGACGATGATGGTGGTCTTCTCGGCGCTGATCTTCGTCATCGTCGCGCTCTACATGCGCGTCGGCGAGCGGGAGGCGGTGCAGTGAGCGGCATGACCGGGCGCGCGACGGGCGGCGGGATGCGGCGCCGCCGGCAGGGCGTCTCGATCGCGGCGTACGCGATCGCGGTCGTCGCGCTCTTCGCGTCCCTGTTCCCGCTCTACTGGCTCTTCTACATCTCCACGAAGCCACCGCGAGAGGCGTTCGAGACCCCTCCGCAGCTCATCTACGTCCCGGACTTCAGCAAGTACGTCTCGATCTGGAACACGACCGACTTCGGGCAGGCGTTCTTCAACAGCATCGTCGTCGTGGCGTCGGGCGTCCTTCTCGCGCTCCTGGTGGCGACGCCGGCCGCCTACGCGATGACGATGTTCCGGCTCCGCCGGGTCCGGTGGATCAAGCTCTGGCTCCTCGTCGCGTACATGTCGCCCGAGTTCCTCTTCGCGATCCCCATGTACGTCCTCTACCAGCAGCTCGGTCTGTTCGACACGGCGATCGGCCTGGCGATCGTCTACCAGGTCTTCGCGCTCCCGTTCGCCGTCTGGCTCATGCAGTCGTTCTTCGCCGAGGTGCCGCGCGAGCTCGCGGACGCCTCCCGGATCGACGGCGCCTCGCACTGGGGGACGCTGCGGCGGGTCTACCTCCCTCTCGCCGCGCCGGGCCTGGCGGCCACGGCGATCCTCATCGGGATCGCGATGTGGAACGAGGTGACGATCGCCCTCTCGCTGACCTTCGACCAGGGGCGCACCGTCCAGATCGCCGTCGCGGGGTTCCGCGGCTACGCGGCGATCCGCTGGCAGGAGATGGCCGCGGCGGCGGTGACGGCGGTGGTGCCGATGATCGTCTTCGCCGGGATCGCCCAGCGGTACATCGTCAAGGGGCTCACGTTCGGAGCTGTGAAATGAGCATCTCGATCGACCTGTCCGGGCGGCGCGCACTCGTCACCGGAGCCGGCCGGGGGATCGGCAGGGGGATCGCCCTGCGCCTGGCAGAGGCGGGGGCGGACGTCGCGGTGAACGACCTCGATCCGGCGACGGCCGAGGCGACGGCGGAGGCCGTCCGGGCGCTGGGGCGGCGCTCGGTCGCGGTCGCGGCGGACATCCGCACGGCGCCGGCGGTCGACGCGGTGGCCGACGCCGCGGAGGCGGCGCTCGGCGGCGTGGACATCCTCGTGAACAACGCCGGGATCTCGCTCTACCGCGCGATCGTGGACTGCTCCGAGGACGACTGGGACGCCCACATCGACATCATGGCGAAGGCGACCTTCCTGACGATCCGCCGGCTCGCGCCCGCGATGATGGAGCGCGGCTGGGGTCGGATCGTGAACCTCGGCTCGTACGTCGCCCAGCTCAACTGCACCACGAAGTACTTCGGTCCCTACTGTGCGGCGAAGTTCGCGATCGTCGGCCTCACGCAGGTCGCGGCGCAGGAGCTCGCGCCCCACGTCACGGTGAACGCCGTCGGACCCGGCGACGTCGCGACGGAGATGATGGAGGCCGAGTGGGCCCTCGAAGGCCGGCGTCGCGGGATCCCGACGGCCGACGTCAGGGAAGAGTACCGGAAGCGCCTGATCCTCGGCCGGTTCGAGGCCCCGGACGACATCGCGAGGGCCGTCCTCTTCCTCTGCTCTCCGCTCGGCGACCAGGTGACCGGAAGTCACCTCATCGTGAGCGGGGGGCTGCCGTTCCATGCCTGACTCGGGCCCCGGCACGCGGGGGAGCGGCCCCTCGACCACGATCCCCGCGGAGGACGTCACGCGCTGGCACGCCCGGATCGCGGACGATCTCCGGGCCGCGTTCGAGGCGGTCCTGCCGGTCGGGAAGTACACGCTGGGCGTCCAGCTCAGGGCGTTCGAGGAGGAGTACGCCGCCTCGTGCGACACCGCCCACGCGATCGGGATCAGCAGCGGGACGGCGGCGCTCCACCTGGGCCTCCGCGCCCTCGGTGTCGGACCGGGCGACGAGGTGATCACCGTCCCGAACACGTACGTCGCCACCGCCTTTGCCATCACGTATGTCGGGGCGACGCCGGTCTTCGTGGACGTGGACCCCGCGACGGCGAACATGGATCCGGGCCGAGTCGCGGCCGCCGTGACGGACCGGACGCGGGCGATCGTCCCGGTCCACATGTACGGCCAGTGCGTCGACGTGGACGCGGTGCGCGCCGCCGCGCCTGAGATCCCGGTGCTCGAGGACGCCGCCCACGCGCACGGCGCGACGCTCCGCGGCCGGAGGGCCGGGAGCCTGGGCGAGCTCGCGGCGTTCAGCTTCTACCCGTCGAAGGTCCTCGGGGCTCTCGGCGACGGCGGGCTCCTCACGACGAGCAGCGACGACTTCGACGCCAGCGTCCGCCAGCTCCGGTACATGGGTCAGGCGGGGACGAAGCACGAGCACCTCGTCCTCGGCTACCAGGAGCGGCTCGACGAGATGCAGGCAGCCTTCCTTCGCGTGAAGCTCCGCGACCTCGAGGATCAGATCGCGGGCCGCCGGCGAGTGGCCGCGCGCTACGGCGCCTGGCTGGCCGGGACGCCCGTGACACCGCCGGCGCACGACGTGACCGGGCGCCACGTCTACTACATGTACACCGTCCTCGCGCCGCGGCGCGAGGACCTCCGCGCCTTCCTCGAGGGTCGCGGGATCGGCACGCAGCTCATCTACCCGAAGCTCGTCCCCGACCAGGGCGCATACGCGACGAGCCCGTGGCGCGCGGCGGACGACCTGTCGGTCGCGCGATCGCTCGTCCCGCGCCTGCTCTGCCTCCCCATGTTCGCCGAGCTGACCGACGAGGAGGTCGACCGCGTGGGCCGGGCCGTGCGCGACTTCTACGGGGTGGGCTGACGGATGCGGCTCGTCGTCCTCGGCGGAAGCGGGAGCTCCACGCCCGAGCTGATCGACGCGCTGGACGACTGGCCCGGCGGGATCGACCGGCGTCCGCCCCTGGCGATCGTGCTCGTCGGGCGCTCGCGCGACAGGCTCGACATCGTCGTCGCGGAGTGTCGGGCGCGAGTCGCGCCGCGAGGCGCGCCCATCTCGATCGCGGCATCGACCGATCGCCGGCGCGCGCTCGAAGGCGCGGACGTCGTCCTCGTCCAGGTGCGGGTCGGCGGCCTCGCGGCACGCGCCTTCGACGAGTCGTTTCCGCACGCGTTCGGGCTCCCGGGCGAGGAGACCGTGGGGCCCGGCGGCTTCGCGAACGCGCTGCGCACGGTCCCCGCGCTGCGCGAGATGTGGGACGACATCGTCGCGATCGCACCCGACGCGCTCGTCGTGGGTCTCACGAATCCGGCCGGGATCGTCCAGCAGGCGGCGCTCCGCGGGTGGCCGCTGCGCATCCACGAGGTCTGCGACTCGCCGGTGACGTTCACCCGTGCGATCGCTGCCCGCCTGGGGCGACCCGTCGCTCGCGTCGCGCGGCGCTACGTCGGCACGAACCACTGCGGGTGGTATGTGCCGGAATCCGCGGACGAGCTCGACATGCTCGCTGGCCTGGCGACGGGGATGGACCCGTCGATCGTCCGTCTCCACGAGGCGGTCCCCGCGCCGTACGTCCGTTACTACGTGGCTCCGGATCGCCAGCTCGCCGCGCAGAGAGGGAGGGCCACGCGCGCGGAGCAGCTCCGGGCCCTCGACGCCGACCTTCTCTCGCGGTACGCGGCGCAACCGGGGGTGACGACCGTCAGGCGCGGAGCGGTCTGGTACCGTGCAGCGGTCCTCCCGCTCGTGGACGCGCTTCTCAACGGCAGCGACGACACGCTCGTCCTCGGAGTCCCGAACGCGGGCCGCGTCCCCGGGCTCCCGGAGACGGCAGTCGTCGAGGTGCCGCACGTCTCGACAGGCGCGGGTCGACTCACGGCGCTGCCACCCGCCACCCTCCCGACGCTCCCCACCCTCCTCCTCGCCGCGATCGGCGTGTACGAGACGCTGACGGTCGACGCGCTGGTGCCGGGAGCCCCGCCGGAGGCGCGGCTGCGCGCGCTCCTCGCGAACCCGCTCGTCCGGGACGCGGACCGGGCAGCGGCGATCCTCGCGGCGATCGACGACGGGTCGCCGGCGCCATGAGCGCCAGGACCGGGAGAGACCGCAGCGGGGTCGACGGCGCTCGCGCGGAGACCGGGGGCCGCCCCAGCGCGGCGACCGGTGGGGGGCGTGCGCCCCGTCTCGTGGGCGCCGTGGACGTCGGAGCGACCAAGACACTCGTGACGGTGCGGCCTCTCCCGCTCGAGGG
This sequence comes from Chloroflexota bacterium, assembly GCA_021813655.1. Taxonomy (GTDB): domain Bacteria; phylum Chloroflexota; class Limnocylindria; order Limnocylindrales; family CSP1-4; genus CAIYQJ01. Next base: position 7,119 of record JAKAJU010000054.1, read on the forward strand.
ATGGCCGGTCGGCGGTCGGATCGTGCGGATCGAGACGCCGGGGACGCCGTCCCGCCTCGTCGACGCGGTCGGAGCGGCCCTCGAGCGGCTCGCGCGGGAGGCCGGCGGACGCCTCGCCGCGGTGGGCGTCGGAACGCCCGGACCGCTCGACGCGGCGAGCGGCGTCATCCGCCACTCCCCCAACCAGGGGTGGCGCGACGTCGAGCTTGCCGCCCTCCTCGCCGACCGTCTCGCCGTCCCCGTCACGCTCGACGACGACGCCAACGCGGGTGCGCTCGGGGAGAGCCTTCTCGGTGCGGGCCGTGGCTCGGACCCGGTTGCGTATGTGACCGTCGGCAGCGGGATCGGGGTCGGGCTCGTCGTCGGCGGGCGCATCGTGCGGGGTGCGCACGGGACGGCCGGCGAGATCGGGCATCTCGTCCTGGACCCGGCCGGGCCCCTGTGTGGCTGCGGCCGGCGCGGATGCGTCGAGGCGTCCGCCTCCGGCATGGGCCTGGAGCGCCGGGCGTGGTCGGTGCTCCGCCGCCGTACGCGGCCCGACGGGAGCCGCGGCCCGTGGCGGACGGCCGACGTCTTTCAGGCCGCGCGCGATGGCGATCCCGATGCGGCGCGGCTCGTGGCCGAGGGCGAGGCCGCGCTCGCGCGCGGCCTCGCTGCGGTCGTCGCGACGGTGGACCCGGAGCGGATCGTCATCGGCGGTTCCATCGCGCTCGCGCACCGCGGGTACGTCGCGCGCGCCGCACGCGCGGCACGCCGCCT
>JAKAJU010000114.1 GCA_021813655.1 Chloroflexota bacterium
TCCTATCAAGTCACGCCGGCCGGTCCGACGTGTCTCACGGCCGGCACAACGCATGGAGGCCACGCCCGGCGGGCGGGCAGCGAGGGTATGAGCCAAGCCGTGAGACGCAGGGGAGGGTGACACTCAGCGAAGGGTAGCGGCACCGGGGCACGCGCGGCATCCGCGCGGCATCCGCGCGGCATCCGCAGGGGTGGCCGCGATCGAAGAGCGGTGAGAAGATGCCGCCCTGCGCCGCGGCGGCGGCGCAGGAGGAACCATGCTCAACAGGCTTCCTGGAGGAGGAGGAGGAGGATGGACCCGGAGACCGCCCGGCGCGTGCCGCCCGGCCAGTACCTGACCCAGAAGCTCCCGGTCCTCCACTACGGGAGCGTTCCCAGGGTGGACCTCGCCCGGTGGGATCTTCGTGTATGGGGCGAGGTGGAGGCACCACTCACCCTCACGTGGGAGGAGTTCCGCTCGCTCCCCCGGAAGAAGGTGGTTGCGGACATCCATTGCGTCACGCGGTGGTCCAGGCTCGACACCGAGTGGGAGGGCGTCGCGGCGCGCACGGTCCTGGACCTCGCGCGCGTCCGGCCCACCGCCACGCACGTGATCGAGCACGCCGAGCAGGGCTACACGACGAACATCCCGCTCGCTGTCTTCGACGACGAGGACGTCCTCCTGGCCGACACGTTCGGCGGGCGAACCCTGGAGCCCGAGCATGGCGCACCGCTCCGGCTCGTCGTGCCCAAGCGGTACTTCTGGAAGAGCGCCAAGTGGCTCCGTGGCCTCGAGTTCGTGGCCGGCGACCGACCCGGCTTCTGGGAGCGGTACGGCTACCACAACGACGGCGATCCCTGGCGCGAGGAGCGGTTCTCTGAGTGAGCGCGGGCGTCGGCGGCGGGCTCCGTGGTGTGGTATGCCTTCCGGCGGCACCCCCCGGAGCGCGTGCGCCGTCACGTGACCCGCCCCGGCCGTGCCCCGCCGGAGACCCGCCGATGACGACCACCGACCGCGTCCGATGGGGAATCCTCGGCACCGCCCGGATCAACGACTCGATCCTCGACGGTGCCCGAGGCTCCGCACGCGCGGAGATCGTCGCGGTCGCGAGCCGCGACGCCGGCCATGCCGCCGCGTACGCGGCCCAGCACGGGATCTCCATCGCCCACGGGTCATACGAGGCGCTCCTCGCGGATCCGTCCATCGAAGCCGTCTACATCTCGCTCCCGAACTCCCTCCACCACCCGTGGACGATGGCGGCGCTGCGAGCCGGGAAGCACGTCCTCTGCGAGAAGCCGTACTCCCGCCGGCCGGCGGACGTCGAGGAGGCGTTCGACCTGGCCGAGGCGCGCGGGCTCGTCCTCGCGGAGGCGTTCATGTGGCGCCAGACCCCACTCGTCTCTCGCCTCGTCGCCGAGCTCCCATCCGTCGGCACGCTCCAGCTCGTCCGCGCCAGCTTCTCGTTCCACCTGCGCGACGAGGGCGACATCCGCGTTCGCGCGGACCTCGACGGCGGCTCGCTCATGGACGTGGGCTGCTACACCGTGAGCGCCGCCCGGCTCCTCGCCGGCGAGGAGCCTGCCGAGGTCCTCGGCGCCTCCGAGGTCGACGCCGCGGGCGTCGACCGCCGCTTCGCGGGGATCCTGCGGTTCCCGGGTGGCGTCATCGCGCAGATCGCCTCGGGCCTCACGACCGACCATCGCGGGATCGATGCGATCGGGATGGAGGGTTCGTTCCGGCTGCCTGACCCGTGGCACGGTCGGCCGAGCGCCATCGTCCGCGGCGACGGCCAGACGGTCGAGCTCGATCGGTCGGACCCGTACGCACTCGAGATCGACGACCTCTCCGGCGCGATCCGGGACGGCCGCGCCCCGCTGCTCGGACGGGCGGACGCGCTCGGCCAGTCCCGGACGATCGCCGCGCTGTACGAAGCGGCAGCGACCGGCCGCGCCGTGCGACCCTGACGCACGCGACGGCAGGCCACCACCGGCGGAGGACCGCAGCATGCCGACCCAGGTCCCGGGACCGGCACCCTACCCGGCCTGGCTCGAGGACGCCGTGTGCTACGAGATCTACCCGCAGTCGTTCTGCGACTCGAACGGCGACGGGATCGGCGATCTGCCCGGGATCGTCGAGCGTCTCGGGTACCTCGAGGCGCTCGGCGTGACCGCGATCTGGCTCAACCCGTGCTTCGACAGCCCGTTCCTCGACGCCGGCTACGACGTCCGGGACCACCGCCTCGTCGCGCCCCGCTACGGCACGAACGACGACCTCGAGCGGCTGTTCGCGGCCGCCCGCGCGCGCGGGATCCGGGTCCTCCTCGACCTCGTCCCCGGCCACGTCTCGTGGGAGCACCCGTGGTTCGTGGCGTCGATGCGGCACGAGCGCAACGAGTTCTCCGACTTCTTCATCTGGACGGACCACGCCTGGCGCCTGCCCGATGGCCTTCGTGCGGTGACGGGGCTCTCGGAGCGCGACGGGAGCTACGTCGCCAACTTCTTCGTCCACCAGCCGGCCCTCAACTACGGCTTCGCGAACGTCGAACCTGGACATCCCTGGCAGCAGCCGGTCGACGCCCCCGGGCCGCTCGCGGTCCGGCGCGAGATCCGCGACATCATGCGGTTCTGGCTCGACCGCGGCGCCTCCGGATTCCGCGTGGACATGGCGGCGTCGCTCGTCAAGCACGACCCCGGCCGGCGCGAGACGGCTCGGTTCTGGCGCGAGATCCGCGCGTGGCTCGACACGGAGTACCCGGAGGCGGCGCTGGTCTCGGAGTGGGGTCGTCCGTCCGAGGCGTTGCCCGCCGGGTTCCACATGGACTTCCTGCTCCACTTCGCCCAGGGCGGGTACACGCCGCTCTTCCGGCAGGGCAGTCGCCACTCGATGATGGGCGACCCGTACAGCTGGAGCTTCTTCGACCGATCCGGGCACGGGAACATCCGCGCCTTCCTCGACGAGTACCAGCGGGACCTCGCCGCGACCCGGCACCTGGGACTGATGTGCATGCCCAGCGGCAACCACGACATGGGCCAGCGCCTGGCTGATGGACGCGACGCGGCCGACCTGGCCTGCGCATGGGCGTTCATCCTGACGATGCCGGGCGTGCCGTTCATCTACTACGGAGACGAGATCGGGATGCGAACCGTCCGCGGGCTGCCGTCGAAGGAAGGCTCGTACGACAGGACAGGGGCGCGGACGCCGATGCAGTGGGATCCCGACGGGGTCAACGCCGGGTTCTCGACCGCTCCGCCGGAGGCTCTCTACCTCCCGATCGACCCGGATCCGGAGCGGCCGACGGTCGCGGGACACGAGGAGGACCCGGACTCGCTCCTCAATCGGGTCAGGGGACTCATCGCGCTCCGGCGCGCTCATCCGGCCCTCTGCGCCGGCGGTCTCTTCGTGCCTCTGCTCGCGGAGGCCGGCCGGCTCCCGTTCGTCTACGAACGGCGCGCACCCGGTGCGGCCGAGCGGATCGTCGTCGCCGTCAACCCGAGTGCTTCGGCGTGCGCCGCGGACGTCGTCGGCGACCCCGGCTCGGGGAGCGTCGAGACCCTGTACGGCCCGCCGGACGCGCTCGTCGCGCGCGGGGGCGGCTGGCAGGTTCGCATGCCGGGCGTATCGGCCGGCATCTGGCTCGTCCGGTGACGCGGGGCCGAGAGCACGGCGTGGGCCGGCAGGATCCAGTGGCCGACGTCGACCCGCGAGTGATCCTCGAGCGACTCGTCCGCTTCCCGACGGTCAACCCGCCGGGCGGCGAGCGCGACTGCATCCTCTACGCCCGCGACCTCCTCGACGCGTCGGGGATCGACACGCGCCTGCTCGCCCGCGACCCGGACCGTCCCAACCTCATCGCCCGACTGCCCGGTCGCGGCGAGGCGCCTCCGCTCCTCCTGCACGCACACGTCGACGTCGTCCCGACCGCGGGCCAGGCCTGGACCGTCCCGCCGTTCGACGCCGTCGAGAAGGACGGCTTCATCTGGGGACGCGGGACGCTCGACGACAAGGGATCCGCGGCGATGATGCTCGCGGCGGTCCTCCGGGCGAAGTCACGCGGGCTCGCACCGTCCGGCGACGTCATCCTCGCGCTCGTGCCGGACGAGGAGGTCGGCGGCATGGCCGGCACGCGCTTCCTCGTCGAGGAGCACCCGGACGTCTTCGACGGCGTCCGGTACGCACTCGGCGAGGCGGGCGGGTTCACGGTCCATCTCGGGGGGCGGCGGCTCTACCCGATCCAGGTGGCGGAGAAGCAGCCCTGCCAGCTGACGGTGACCTTCCGCGGCGCGGGTGGTCACGGGTCGTTCCGGCACCGCGGCGGCGCGATGGCGAAGCTCGGGCGCGCGCTCGATCGGATCGACCGTCGCCGGCTCCCGGTCCACGTCGTGCCTCCGGTCCGCCTCATGATCGAGGCGATCGCCGACGCGCTCCCGGCTGCGCAGCGGGTCGTGATGCGTCGCCTCCTCACCCCGGCGGTGACCGACCGCGTGCTCGACGTCCTCCCGGGGGGCGCGGGGCGACTGCTCGACCCCCTCCTCCACGACACCGTGAGTCCCACCATCGTCCATGGCGGCACGAAGGCGAACGTCATCCCGAGCGAGGTCGAGCTCACCCTCGACGGACGCATCCTCCCCGGCATGGGCGTGGACGAGTTCGTCCGCGAGGTCCGCGACCTCGTCGGTGGCGACGCGACGATCCGCGTGGACGCGTTCGACCCGTACCCGGGATCCCTCGAGATGGGCTTCTTCGAGACGCTCGCCGCCGCCCTCCGCGAAGGCGACCCGCACGGCATGCCGGTCCCCTACGTCTCGATGGCAACGACGGACGCCCGCCACCTCGCCAGGCTCGGGATCCAGTCATACGGTTACACGCCGATGCGCCTCCCGAAGGGCTACGACTTCGCGGCGATGGCTCATGGCCCGGACGAGCGGATCCCGGCGGACGCGCCGGCGTGGGGGGCGGACCGCGTCTACCGGGTCCTCGAGACGTTCGGCGCGGCGGCGCGCGGGTAGACTCGCCACGCCATGACGACCCAGCCCGATGACCTCGCCCGCCGGCTCGCGGGCCTGTACGAGGCGCTGCCCGAGACCGTCGCCGTCGCCCTCGGCGGCTCGCGCGGTGCCACCGGGCTCGGCGCCGACGCATCGTCGGACGTGGACCTCTACGTGTACACGCGCGCGACGATCCCGCTCGAGGCACGGCGCGCTGTCGTCGCGACCGCGGGCGGCGCGGTGCGCGCGGACATGGGCCTCCACTTCTGGGGGGATGGCGACGAGTGGGTCGATGCGCCGACGGGGATCCACGTCGATGCTGCCTACTTCGACACCGGATGGATGGAGGGCCGGATCGACGCCGTCCTCGATCGCCACGAGGCGAGCCTCGGCTACACGACGAGCTTCTGGCACACGGTCCTCGGCTCGATCCCGCTCGCCGACCGCGACGGGTGGCTCGCCCGACTGTGCGAGCGGAGTGACGTTCCGTATCCCGAGGGACTCCGGACGAACATCGTGGCGTTCAACCGTGCGGCCATGCGCGGGGTCCTCCCGTCGTACGCGAACCAGATCGGGAAGGCGGCAGCGCGCGCCGACCTCGTGAGCGTGAACCACCGTCTCGCCGGCCTGCTCGCGAGCTACTTCGACGTCGTCTTCGCGGTGAACCGCGCCACCCACCCTGGCGAGAAGCGACTGGTAGAGGCAGCCCTCCGCACGTGTCCGCGGCTGCCGGACGCCATGGCGTCCGACCTCGAGGAGATCCTCCGGACGGCGACGACCGACCTCCCCGGCCTCCCTGCCCGCGTGGACCGCCTGCTCGATCGCCTCGATGCGCTCCTCGCCGCCGAGGGGTTCACGGTGGGGTCGCGCTCCGCCAGCAGCTGATCACGAGCGAGGCAGCGCGTCGGGTCAGGAAGCCGTCCCGGCAGGCGCGAGGGCGGCGGGATCCGCGTGCGGGCCCATGACGAGCACCTCCCCGCTCGACTCGGCGCCGTCGCCCGTCCGGATCTGGTAGGCGTGGTGGACCTCGGTCACGCCACTCGCGAGCGTGCTGCCGACGCTGCAGTACCTCGTCGCGGACAGCTCGATCGCGCGCTCGAGCGCGGCGACGTCGACATCCCCCTCGACGAGATGGACGACGTCGATGCGCCGGAACTCGTTGGGGTGCCCCTCCGACTGGACGCCGGTGGCCCGGACCTCGTAGCGGGTGACGGGCTGGCGCTTCTTCCGAAGGATGGAGATGACGTCCATGGCGGTGCAGCCCGCGAGCGCGAGCGGGATGAGCTCCGCCGGGCGGGGGCCCGTGTCGCCCTCGGCGTTGTCGAGGACGATGGCGTGCCCGGAGCCCATCCTCCCGACGAACCGGAGGCCGTCCCCGTCGAGCGTCACCGATGCGGTCTTGGTCGCCACGATCTTCTCCATTCGGGCACGCGCTATGCGGCGCGCGATCTTCCATGCGGTGCAGGAGGAGCTGCCGCCTCATCGTACCGGTGCTTGCGCGATTGCGCAAGCAGGCGAACCGCCATCGGTCGCGCAGAGCAGCGGGAGGCGACGAGGCCGCCGGTGGGTGCGCCGGCCCCGCGGATGCGGAGGGGCCGCCGGCATTCGCCGGCGGCCCCTGGGGACGCGCGCGGTGGTGGCGGCGCCGAGGCGCCGGCGGTCAGTGGTGGCAGGCCCCCGGGGATCCGGCCGAGTCGGCGGTCCGGAAGCTGGATCCGCACCCGCAGGCCGCGACCGCGTTGGGGTTGTTGACGGTGAACCCCGCGCCCATGAGCGTGTCGACGTAGTCGATGGACGACCCGCGGAGCAGGTCGATGCTCCGACCATCGACGTAGACCCTCATGCCGTTGGCCTCGAGGACGTTGTCCTCGGCCGTCGGCGCGTCCTCCAGCATCATCCCGTAGCGGAAGCCCGAGCAGCCTCCGCTGTACACGTAGACGCGGAGACCCAGTTGGGGGTTCTCCTCGCCGGCCGTGAGCTCGCGCAGCTTGGCGGCTGCGGCATCGGTGAGCGAGAGGACGGTCGGCTGGCCGTCGATCATGCGGTCGCCCTCCTGGCGCGTTGGGGGTCCGGACCTCCGGGCCCGGAAATCCTAGTCCGCCGCTCGGGTTTCGGCAAGAGCACGGACCGCCGACGCGACGGTCTTCACCGTCGGACACGCGGAGAGCGAGGCCCGCCAGGAGACGGCCCGGGAAGGACGCTGCGGCCGACGGGAGGGGGCCGGCCCGGGCGAGTGGGAGGCCGGCCGCCGGCAGCTGGCCGGCGCCGCGAGGGTTCCGTCGGCGCAGCGGGCGGGCGCCGGTGCCCTCGCCGCGCATCACCCCCAGGACTGCGGGTGCAGGCTGCACCGGCCCGGCGCACCGCGTCCACGCTCGAATGACGACACGGACTGCGCCGCGACCCGCCGTCCGGTGATCCGCAGCGACGCGACCCGAGACCGCAGTCTCCGGGGTGATGCCCGGCGATGATCGGGGCCCGGCGGCGCCGCGGCAGTCTCCGGGGTGATGCCCGGCGACACGGCGGGCCACGAGGTCGCCGCCCAGTCCCCACGGTGATGCGGGGCGGAGAGGCTGTGGAACCCTGTGTGCCGGGCACCTGCCGGTGGTTCCCCCGACCTGCGATCCCCAGCCCCGACGCCGCCTGCCTAGACGTCTTGAGGACGTCTTTCTGCTGCGGCTGAGTCAAGTTTCATGAGGCGAGTCTGGCTCCGATCGCCCAGCGGTCGATGGCCAGCTCGAGCTCGTCGAAGGGACGGCGCAGGCGGGTGTCAG
>JAKAJU010000140.1 GCA_021813655.1 Chloroflexota bacterium
GGGCTCGCGCGGGGGCGGGCCCGCGCTCCGCGCCTCGCCTCGCCGTGCCGCCCGCCCGTCGTCGGGGGCGGCGCGGCGTAGAATGCCAAAGGTCCGAACCAGTTCCACCCGCGCCCGGTACCGGGCGCCGTCCCTTCCGGAGGAGCCCAGCCAGATGGTCGACGCCGTCCGTTCCCACACTGCCGCCAAGCGCTACATCTACGCCTGGGGCGGCGGCCGAGCCGAGGGCGACGGCTCGATGAAGGACCTCCTCGGCGGCAAGGGCGCCGGGCTCGCCGAGATGACGAACGCGGGCCTCCCGGTCCCGCCCGGCTTCACGATCACGACGCAGGCGTGCAACGACTACTTCGCCGCCGGCAAGAGCCTGCCCGAGGGGCTGTGGCAGGACGTCCTAGAGGCCGTCCGGGAGGTCGAGGGGCTCACGGGCAAGGGATTCGGCGATCCGGCGAACCCGCTCCTCGTCTCGGTGCGGTCGGGCGCCAAGTTCTCGATGCCCGGGATGATGGACACGGTCCTCAACCTCGGGCTCACCGAGGAGACGCTGTCCGGGCTCATCGCGCTCACCGGCAACGAGCGCTTCAGCTGGGACGCGTACCGACGGTTCATCTCGATGTTCGGGCGGATCGTCATGGACGTCGACGCCGCACGGTTCGACGAGCCGCTCGAAGCGCGCAAGGCGACCCACGGCGAGAGGGCGAAGGACACCGACCTGTCCGTGGACGACCTCAAGGCGCTCGTGGCCGAGTTCAAGGCTGTCGTCCGGGCGGACGCCGGCCGCGAATTCCCCGACGACCCCTACGAGCAGCTCGACCTGGCCATCAAGGCCGTCTTCGCGAGCTGGTTCGGCAAGCGGGCCAACGACTACCGCAACAGCCAGAAGATCTCCCACGACCTCGGGACGGCGGTGAACGTCGTGACGATGGTCTTCGGGAACATGGGCAACGACTCGGGGACCGGCGTGGCGTTCACCCGCGACCCGAACACCGGCGAGAAGGTCCTCTACGGCGAGTACCTCGTCAACGCGCAGGGCGAGGACGTGGTCGCCGGCATCCGGACACCGGCCAAGATCAGCCACCTCGCGGACGAGATGCCGGCGGCGTACGCGGAGTTCCAGGCGATCGCCCAGCGCCTCGAGCGGCATTACCGCGACGTCCAGGACCTCGAGTTCACCATCGAGCGCGGGAAGCTCTGGATGCTGCAGACGCGCTCCGCCAAGCGGACCGCCGCGGCCGCGGTGAAGATCGCCGTCGACATGGTCGACGAGGGCCTCATCAGCGAGGCCGAGGCCGTGGCGCGGATCGAGCCCGCGCAGGTGGACCAGCTCCTCCGCGACCAGTACGACCGGACCGCCCTCGCGTCCGCGCCGCGCGTCGCCCGCGGCCTCAACGCGTCCCCCGGCGCCGCCGTCGGGCGCGCCGTCTTCTCGGCCGACACGGCCGTCGAGTGGGTCGGGCGCGGCGAGCGCGTCGTCCTCGTCCGGGTCGAGACGTCGCCGGACGACTTCCACGGGATGGCCGTCGCGCAGGGCATCCTCACCGCCCGCGGCGGCGCCACGTCGCACGCGGCGGTCGTGGCACGCCAGATCGGCAAGCCCTGCGTGGCCGGGTGCGCCGAGCTCCTCGTCGACTACGGCACGAAGACCGCGAGCAGCTCGGTGACCGGCGCCCGCTTCGGCGAGGGCGACTGGGTCAGCCTGGACGGGTCGACCGGCGAGGTCTACCTCGGGGCGATCCCCACCGTCTCCGCGCGGTACGAGGAGCAGAAGGAGCTCCAGACGGTCCTCGGCTGGGCCGATCGGATCCGCCGGATGGGCGTCTGGACGAACGCGGACAAGCCCGAGGAGGCCGCCCAGGCGCGCAGCTACGGCGCGGAGGGCATCGGCCTCTGCCGCACCGAGCACATGTTCCGCGAGGGCGAGCGGCTCGAGATCGTCCGCGGCGCGATCCTCGTGGCCGCGAAGGCGACCCGCGCGAAGGAGCGGGTCGCCGCGGAGAACGCGGCCGCGGCGAAGGAGGGCGTTCCCGCGACGGCGGCCTACGACGTCGAGGAAGCGGCGGTCGTCGCCCGCTTCGACGGGGCCATGGCGAGGCTCGAGAGGCTCCAGCAGGGCGACTTCGAGGGGATCTTCCGGGCGATGGACGGCCTGCCTGTCGTCATCCGGCTCATCGACCCGCCGCTCCACGAGTTCCTCCCGAACCACGACGAGGTCCTCGAGGAGGTCGTCCGGCTCCGGACCCTCCAGACCGACGAGGCGGACCCGGAGTATGCCGCCGCCCGCGAGATGCTCGCGGCCGTCGACTCGATGCGCGAGCAGAACCCGATGCTCGGCCTCCGCGGCTGCCGGCTCGGCCTGATGATCCCGGACTTCGTGAAGATCCAGACCCGCGCCATCCTCAACGCGGCGATCGCCGTCAAGACGCAGGGCGGGCACCCGATCGCGAAGATCATGATCCCGCTCGTCGGGCACGCCAACGAGCTGAAGGCAGTGAAGCAGCTGCTCGAGGCCGAGGCGATCGCCGTCGAGAAGGCCGCCGGCGTCCACGTCGACTACAAGTTCGGCACGATGATCGAGATCCCACGCGGCGCCCTCACCGCCGACGAGATCGCGAAGGACGCCGCCTTCTTCAGCTTCGGGACGAACGACCTCACGCAGATGACGTTCGGGTACAGCCGCGACGACGCCGAGGGCGGCTTCCTCCTCAAGTACGTCGAGGACAGGATCCTCCCGGCCAACCCGTTCCAGACCCTCGACGACGCCGTCGCCGACCTGATGGCGATCGCCGTCGACAAGGGCCGCCGGACCCGCGCCGACCTCGAGCTCGGCATCTGCGGCGAGCACGGCGGCGATCCCGACTCGATCCACAAGTGCGAGCGGATCGGCCTCGACTACGTCTCCTGCTCTCCATTCCGCGTTCCCGTCGCCCGGCTGGCGGCGGCGCAGGCCGCGCTCTCGGGGGCTGCCGAGCGCGAGAAGTAGCCCGACCTGACGACCTGGCGGCGAGGCGCGGCGGGCAGTCTGCCTCGGCGCGCGTCCGCAGCAGGGCATCGGCACGGCCGCCGCGTCTCCGCCGTATCCTTCGCGCGATGGATCGCACCGCCTCCCGCGCCCCCGGCGCGACCGACGGCCACATCATGCCCGGCGACGTCGTCGCCGCGGACCTGGAGGGCACGCTCACCGACGGCGAGACGTGGCGAGGCATCGGTCGCTGGCTCACCGAGCATGGGCGTCGCCGCGCATACCGCCGATTCCTCGTCCCACGGCTTCCCCTTGTCCCCCTCGTCCGCGCCGGTGTCATCGACCGCCAGGCGTTCCGTGACCGGTGGATGCGGGATCTCGCGGTCCTCTTCGGGGGCTCCGATGCCGACCGCGTTGACGCGGCGGCGCAGTGGGTCGTCGACGAGGAGCTCTGGCCCGCGCGACGCGAGGGGATGCTGCGCACGCTGGCGGAGGCTCGCGACGCGGGCGCCCGCGTGGTCATCGTCTCCGGCGCCTTCTCGCCGATCCTCGACCGGTTCGCGGCGCGCGCGGGCGTCGAGAGCGTCGGGACCCCGCTCGAGATCGTCGATGGCATGGCGACGGGCCGCCTCGCCGGTCCGGTGAATACGGGCCACTGGAAGGTGGAGCGGCTCGCGCGGCGCATCGGGACCGCCCCGCTCCGGCGGGCCTACGGCGATTCGGCGGCCGACGCGCTCCTGCTGGCCGCCGCTGCGGATCCGGCCGCCGTGACTCCCGACCCCGCGCTCGCGCGTCTGGCGCGACAGCGCGGATGGCGGATCCTCGACGCGGACGGGTCCGCCGTCACCGATGGAGCCTCTCGTCCGTCCTGAACGGAGGGGGGAAAGCGGGCGCAGCGGAGGACGCGATGGCGCGAGTCGATCCGGGGACCGCCGCAGGTGCGACCGTCGACGGGGCCGCGCGCGACGCGGGCCATGCCGTCCGCACCGTCCGCCGCGCTCTCGACGCCGTCTGGCTCCGTCTCGCCGCCGTCGCGCTTCGGCCGGCGTACGCCGTCTACCTCCGTCGCCTCCGCGCCGAGGTCGGGTCGCAGCCGGTCCCCGAGCACGTCGCGGTGATCATGGACGGAAATCGCCGGTGGGCGGCGCGCTCCGGGCACGCCGACCCCGGGTTCGGGCACCGGGCGGGCGCCGAGAAGGCGCTCGAGCTCGTCGACTGGTGCGCGGAGACCGGTGTCCGCGAGGTCACGCTCTGGGCGCTCTCCCTCGAGAACCTCTCCCGGTCCGAGGACGAGGTGGGGACGATCGCGGGCGTCGCGACGGACGCCCTTACCGCGCTGGCCACCGGCCGCCGGCGCACGCGCGTCCCGGTGCGGCTCCGCGTCATCGGGCGACGCGACGTGCTGCCGGACTCCCTTCGCGGCGCGATCGAGGGCGCCTCCGCGGTCTCGCACGAGGATGGCGCGATGACCGTCACGGTCGCGCTCGGATACAGCGGTCGCGACGAGCTGCTCGAGGCGTTCCGCTCCACGGTCCGCGACCTTGTCGCGACCGGCGTCGCGCCGGATGCCCTCCCCGACGCGCTGACGGAGCAGGCGCTCGCCGCCCACCTCTACACCGTGGGCTCGTCCGATCCGGATCTCATCATCCGGACGTCGGGTGAGATCCGGCTCTCGGGGTTCCTCCCCTGGCAGAGCGTCTACAGCGAGTACTACTTCTCCGACGCGTACTGGCCGGCGTTCCGCGAGATCGACTTCCTTCGCGCGATCCGCACGTACCAGCAGCGGCGCCGTCGCTTCGGACGCTGACGCACTCCCCGAAGGTACCGCGGGACGGCGGACCCTCGGGTGAGCGCGCGTCTGGCCGGTCCGGGGCTACCTTCGACCCGCGTCGACGGGCCGCACAGGGCGGCAGCACGCTCACGTGTCCGGCGGGTGTCCGGCAGGAGAACCTCATGAGAGTCGTGGTCCCACGCCCCACGCGTCCCACGCGTCGCACGCGGATCGGCGCGGCGCTCGTCATCCCCGCCCTCCTCGCCCTCGCCGGATGGGCCGCGGCGGGCCCCGTGGCCGCCGCCGACGACGGCAGCTACGTCACCGTCTACCAGGATTCGTCGGGGAAGACCGTGAGCGTCCCGAAGGACGGGATCCTCGCCGTGGTCCTGCAGGCCAACGGCGGGACCGGCTACGAGTGGCGCGCCACGCAGGAACCGTCCACGTCGGTCATCGCCACGCCGGCCGACGTGAGCTGGCCGTACACGGTGACCGCGTCCGACCTGCTCGGCGCACCCGTCTCGTGGGTCTGGTACTTCCCGGCGCTCGCCCCTGGGACCACCGCGTTCGCCGCGGGCCTCTACCCGCCCGGGGTGCAGACCGCCGAGGAGACCTTCTCCCTCGACATCGTCGTCCGCGACGAGACCGGAGCGACGGCGACACTCACCGAGCCCGACTGCGGCCAGATGGTCGGCATCGACGGCACCGGGGTCGTGAGCCTGAAGCTCGACTCGAACGCCTCCACCGGCTACAGCTGGAAGGTGACGCAGGAGCCCGGCGCCATCCTCGCGTCCGAGCCCGGGAGTGGCGACTACGCCGCCCCGGCCGCCGGGTCGCCGCCGGGCGCCGGCGGGTCGCAGACCTTCGCATGGCGCGCGAACGCGGCCGGCTCGACGACCCTCCAGGTCGGATACGTCCCGCCCGGTCAGACGGCGCCGGCGAAGACGTGCGCTCTCGCGGTCGTCGCGGGGGCGCCCGTCCTGCCGCCGGCCAGGGAGACCGCGGCGCAGCCCACCCCGACGGACGGGACCGTAGCGTCGACCCCGCCGCCGACGTCGACCGATGGATCGGACACGCTGCCGCCGTCCGCTGCCGTGGGCCTCGGGGCGTTCCTCGTCTTCCTCGTCCTCCTCGCGGTGACGACGCCCGTCCTCGCGGTCCGGAGGCGCCGCATCCACTGAGTGCACCGCATCCTTCGGGCGGCGCAGTGCCCCGCCGGACGGAAGGGGATCATGCGCGGGGGCGGGTGCCGAGCACCCGCCCCCGCGCCGTCTCCGGGCACGCCGGGCTCAGGATCCCCGGTCGGCCATCCGCGTCCCGCCGAAGCGGGAGACGATGTCGTCGTCGTAGTCGTCGGCGGTGTTCGCCACCGCGAGGATCGACGCCTTGAGCTCCGCCTTCGACGCCGTGGAGCCGAGGATCGTGTGCTCGAAGAACGTGTCGCCGTCCTTGTCCACCCCGAACGCGCCGAACCGCATCTCGTCGTTCGCGTTGAGCAGGAACCGCGCGAGGTCCACGGTGAGCTCCGTCCCCGTGGTGAGCCAGGACCGGGTCGTGACCGTCGCGTCGTCGTCGCCCCAGGCCGAGACCCACGTCTGGACCCACGCCGATCCCATCCGCACGCCGAACGCCGGGCGGTCGTCGCGGACCGAGACCATCTCGCCGAAGAGCTCCTTCATGAGCGGGACGACCTTGCCGTAGATCGCCTCGTGGGCCGGCGTCTTGAACTCCATCAGGTCCTCCCTTCGGTGCCCCGCCCGGGCTCCGGGGCCTTCGCGGCTGCCTTCGCGCCTCCCGCGGGCTCGCCGCCGTCGGCGGCTCCGGGCGGCACCATGTCCTCGACCATCAGGACGCGGCCCCGGACCGTCGCCCGGAGCGATGGCACCGAGCGGCCCGAATCCGCCGCCGCGTCGAGCCTGTCCGCCACGAGCGGGCCGAGCGCGGTGTCCAGGTAGCGCTCCCACGCACGACCCTGCGTCCCGGCAGGGCCGTCGGCCGCCAGGAGGGCGAGCGCCGCGGCGTCCCACGTGAGCGTCACGCCACGCGCCGCGAAGCGCGCCACGACGTCGGGGAGGAGCGTCCGTTCGATCCATCTCTCGCGCGAGCCGGCTTCCGGCGCCTGGGCGATGACAAGGTCTACCTCGTCGCCGAGCAGCGCCCCGAGGATCGCCCGAGGGTCGAGGTCGGTCGTGCCCGCGACCGACCGCGTGGTGCCCGCGGTCGGGCGCGTGCCCGCGGCCGGCCGGGCCGTGCCCGCGCGCTCGGTCGCTCCGTCGGGAGGCGTCCCCGCCGGGTGCGCGAAGCCGATCGGCCGCCGCCCGGTCCCCGCCGCGGCCGTCGACAGGAGCACGACGGTCTCCCCGAGGTGGATCGGTCGTCCGGCGCCGTCCGCGAGGATCCCGGACGCGACCGCGCGCCCCAGGAGGTCGAGGACGGCTGGGTGCGCCTGGTCGACGTCCTGCACGAGGACGACACACGCCCGCATCCGGCCGATCGCGTGGATCGGGAGGTCGTCGCTGTATCCCACGTATCCGGGAGGGGCGCCGACGAGCATCGCGACGTCGTGGCCCTGCGTCATCCGGCCCGCCTCGATCGTGACGATCCTGTCGGGCGACCCGAACAGCTCCTCGGCGACGATCGCGGCGAGCGCACCGGCGACCCGCGACTGCTCCCCGGCGAGGAGCGCGACAGCGTTCGGTCGCTCCCGACGGACGTCCGCGCCACGCGTCCCCACGCCGATGCGCTCGACGAGGGCGGCGGCGTCGGCGGGCGAGAGGAGGGCGATCTCGCCCAGCCGCGTGGCGAGCGCGTCGAGCCGCTCGTCCACATCGGTCGGAAGCCCGGTGAGCCGTCGTCCCACCGCGTCCACGTCCTCCATAGTGGCCGTCGCCGCATCGGCGGCCACCGCGTGCGCGACCACCTGCTCGAGAAGCTCGATGGCCTTGTCCGGGTACCGTCTGTCGGGCATCGCACCCTCGGCG
>JAKAJU010000077.1 GCA_021813655.1 Chloroflexota bacterium
TCCTATCAAGTCACGCCGGCCGGTCCGACGTGTCTCACGGCCGGCACAACGCATGGAGGCCACGCCCGGCGGGCGGGCAGCGAGGGTATGAGCCAAGCCGTGAGACGCAGGGGAGGGTGACACTCAGGCGATGGTAGTCGCCAGCACGCCGACCGGCGCGACCTCCGCTTGTGCCACACCCCCTCGGGACTCCTCGTCCGGTGCGGGCATGACGCGCAGCCAGCCGGACGTCACACTCGGGGTCGCAGCCGGCTCGTCGCGGCCTGCGGCGACCGACACACGCACGCTGACGCCCTGACCGGGCGGCGAGATCGTCGATCCGGCGGCACGGACCTCCCTGCAGCGACAGGACACGGGGGTGCACATCGCATGGTCATGAAGAGGCTCGCCAAGATGGGTGCCGTCGCCGCGGTCGCGGGGGCCGGCGTCGTCGTCGCCAAGCGTGCCGTCCCACCCGCGAGGATCCCCGCCTATCCGGTGCCCGACGGCGCCGTCACCGCGGCGGCGTCCGCCGATCTCGCAGCGGAGCTCGCTGCCCTCGACGCCGTGGCGAAGCGCGAGGTCGCGATCGCGTTCGCGACCTCGGCGGCGACGTCCGTCGACCCTCTCCTCCACGGGACCGAGTACTTCCCGCGGATGCTCGACGACATCCGGGCGGCGCGGACCTCGATCAGCCTCCTCATGTACGGGTACAAGCCCGGCGACGTCGCGGACGCGTTCAGCGCAGCTCTCAAGGACGCGCTGGCACGCGGCTGTGCGGTCCGCCTGGCGGTGGACGCGATCGGGAGCGAGGTCCGCTTCGGCTCCAGGGAGATGTTCGCCGACCTCGTCGCGGCGGGCATCCCGATCGTGATGAACAAGGGGATGATGCCGGACGTCACCGGGACGCTCGGGTCGGGTGCGCCGGTCCGCTGGCCGATGGAGGATATGGGTCATTTCGACCACCGGAAGATGCTCATCGTCGACGGCGGCGTCGCCTACGTCGGGGGGACCGGGATCGAGGACCACTTCAACGACGAGCGCTTCTACGACGTCATGGTCCGGATGGAAGGTCCCGTCGTCGCCCAGCTCCAGGCGCTGTTCGTCGCCGGCTGGCGGCACCAGGGCGGGTCGCTCGACGCGGACGACGTGACGATCGCGGCCCTGTTCCCGCCGATCGCCGAGGCGGGCGACGGGTCCGTCCCGACGACCGTCCTGGTGAACGTCCCCGGCACCGGCCACTACCCGATCAGCGAGGCGATCGAGTCGCTGATGGAGCGCGCCGTGCGCCGGATCGACATCGTGAACCCGTACGTCTCCGATCGACGCCTCGTCGACCGCCTTATCGACGCCGCGTCACGCGGCGTCCGGGTGCGGATCGTCATCCCCGGCAAGCCCACCCCGCCGTATCCCGCGGCGGCGTTCCGCCACAACTACCCGCGGCTTCTCGAGGCCGGCGTGACGATCGTCGCCCATCCGGACATGGCGCACGCGAAGGTGATGGTCGCGGACGACAGCGCGCTCGTGGGCGGATGCAACTTCGATGGCCTGAGCCTCTACCAGAACTGGGAGCTCGACGTCCTCTTCGACGACGCCGCGGTGGCGCAGCTCGTCTCGGAGCGGATCGTGGACCGGTTCGCCGCGGCGGCGACGCCGGTCGAGGTCACGACCGACCCGAAGACGAAGCTGTGGGACGCCGCGATGGATCGGATCTCGCCGCTGCTGTAGACGACGGTTCGATGATGTGGCAAAGTGGCATATTGCCACATCATCCCTTGATGATTCGGGGTGCATCCATGAGCCGCACGATCTCCATGAGCCCGAACGGTCGGCTCACGCTCCCGTCGGAGGCACGGCGCGCGCTCGGGCTGGATGGCGCAATGGAGTTCGAGGTCGAGGTGGACGTGGAGGAGGACGTGCTCGTCCTGCGCCCGGTGCTGCTCCTCCGGCGCGAGGATGCGTGGGCCTATACAGCCGAGCATCGGGCACTCCTGGCGCGCGCGCACGCGGACTCGCGAGAGGGCCGAGTGCGGCAGATGACCGAGGAGGACATGATCGCCATCGCCGACGCGGCCGACGCGGCGCGACCGCCGGAGGCGCCCACGGCCGGGTGAGCGGGTATCGGACGCTCGACATCACTGCCACCTTCCTCGAGGCGTTCGCAAGTCGCGATCTGAGCGCTTCAGACCGGGCGGCGATCCTCAAGGCGCTCCGGCTGCTCGACGAGAACGAGCGCCACTCGTCGCTCCGCGTGCATCAGCTCCACGGTGACCGCGAGGGGTCGTGGTCCGTGTCCGCGTCGGACGTCATTCGCGTGACCTTCGAGCGACTACCCGGCGGCACGAAGCGGATGCTGACGTGCAGCAGGCACTACGATCGCTGAGATGCCAGACGCCACCTTCGCCGCGCTGCTCCGGGCGTTCGCCGACGCGGTGGCCGCCGATGTGAAGGTGCGGGTCGTCGCATGGCCCGAGGATCAGCTGAAGGCACCGATCTCGCGCCTCATCGAGGAGGCGGCGAGATCGCTCGGCCGAACCGCGGCGTGCCGGACGGAGGCGTTCGCCGCGGGGATCTCCGGCCGTCCGGACATCGGCATCGCCGTCGACGGGCTCCTCACGGGGTACGTCGAGCTGAAGGCGCCGGGTCGTGGGGCGCGGCCAGAGCGCTTCACGGGCACAGACAAGGTCCAGTGGGAGAAGTTCCGCTCGATCCCAAACCTGATCTACACCGACGGATCGGAGTGGAGCCTGTACCAGACCGGCGTCCTGGTCCGACGTGTCAGACTCGATGGACGGGTCGACCGCGATGGCGCCACCGCCGTCGCGGAGGTCGACGCCGCCGAGCTCGCCGTCCTCCTCGAGGCGTTCCTCTCGTGGGCCCCGATCGTGCCGACGACCGCGAAGGCGCTCGCCGAGGTCCTCGCCCCGCTCTGCCATCTCGTCCGCCAGGACGTGCTCGTTGCGATGGATCGACCGGGATCTGCGCTGAGCCAGCTCGCAGAGGAGTGGCGGACGTTCCTGTTCCCCGATGCGGACGACAGCCAGTTCGCCGACGCGTACGCCCAGACCGTGACCTACGCCCTGCTGCTCGCACGCTTCAGCGGCTCACGGGAACTGGGAGTCGATGCGGCGGCACGGGCACTCGCCCGTGGCCACGGACTGCTCAGTCAGACCCTGAAGGTGCTGACGGACGGACAGGCACGCTCTGAGATCGAGGTCGGGATCGATCTCCTCGAACGATCGATCGCGGCGGTCGACATCGACCGTCTCACCGCAGGCGGCAGGGATCCGTGGCTGTACTTCTACGAGGACTTCCTCGCCTCGTACGACCCGAAGCTGCGGAAGGATCGCGGGGTCTATTACACCCCGGCGCAGGTCGTCGAGGCCCAGGTCCGCCTCGTCTCGGAGCTCCTGGAGACTCGCCTGGACAAGCCACTCGCGTTCGCCGATCCGGGCGTGGTCGTTCTCGACCCGGCGGCGGGTACCGGGACATACCCCCTTGCGGCGATCGGCGAGGCGCTGGCACGTGTTCGTGCTCGCTACGGCGAGGGCGCCGTCGCGGGCCACGCGACGGAGCTCGCCCGCAACGTCCATTCCTTCGAGATCCTCATCGGCCCGTACACCGTGGCGCACCTGCGAATCAGCCAGCAGGTCCTCGCGGCGGGAGGCTCACTGCCCGATGACGGAGCGCACGTCTACCTGACGGACACGCTCGAGTCGCCGCACGCGCAGCCACCGGCGCAGATGACGCTCCTCCACCGGCCGCTGTCCGAGGAGCATCGCCGGGCGCAGCACGTGAAGGCCGAGACGCGCGTGCTTGTCTGCATCGGCAATCCGCCGTACGACCGCCAGACGATCGACCCGGGCGACCTGGCGACGCTGCGCAAGGGCGGATGGGTGCGCGACGGCGACCCGGGCGAGCGGGCGATCCTTGACGACTTCCTGGACCCGGCCCGCGCCGCCGGCGCGGGCGTGCACCTGAAGAACCTCTACAACGACTACATCTACTTCTGGCGCTGGGCACTCTGGAAGGTGTTCGACTCCACGGATGGCGCGGGGATCGTCAGCTTCATCACGGCCTCGTCGTATCTGCGCGGCCCCGGCTTCATCGGGATGCGGGAGCGGATGCGGCGGACGTTCGACGACCTCTGGATCATCGACCTGGAGGGCGACAACCTGGGCGCGCGGAAGACGGAGAACGTCTTCGCGATCCAGACGCCCGTCGCGATCGCCGTCGGGGTGCGCACGGGAACTCCGCGACCGGACGTCCCGGCACGGGTGCGCTACACGCGGATCGAAGGGACCCGAGAGCAGAAGCTCGCCCGGCTGGCCGAGATCGAAGGCCTTGCGGACCTCAAGTGGGCCGACTGTCAGGCCGACTGGCACGCCCCGTTCATTTCGCGGACGGACGGCGACTACTGGTCCTGGCCGTTGCTGACCGATCTGTTCCCGTGGCAGCAGTCGGGTGTGAAGATAGGCCGCACGTGGCCCGCCGATCCGACGCGCGACGCACTCGAGGCGCGGTGGCGCCACCTCACACTCGCGACTCGACTGGACCGGCCCGCGCTCTTCAAGAACTCGCCGACGGGGAAGTCCGCCGACTGGCGACCTCGAAATGCTGGCCCGACGTTCGAGCCGATCCTCAGCATGCCCGCGAGCGCCGCGCCACCGCCAGTCATCCGCTTCGCCTCCCGCTCGTTTGATCGCCAGTACCTGCTGGACGACGAACGGCTCCTGGACCGGGGCGGTCCGTCGCTCCATGGCACCGCGAGTGCGAACCAAGTCTTCCTGACGTCGCTGCTGACGACCGTTCTTGGCGGAGGGCCGAGCGCGACAGTCTCGGCCGCCATCCCTGACCTGCACCACTTCCGCGGCTCCTTCGGCGGCAAGGACGTCGTCCCGCTCTGGCGCGACGCGCGAGCCACGGTGCCCAACGTCACGCATGGGCTGTTGGGCCTGCTCGCGACGACGGTGGGCCATCCGGTCTCGGGGGAGGATCTCCTCGCCTATGTCTACGCGGTGCTCGCCGGACCGGGCTACGCGGACCGATTCGGCGAGGAGCTCACCATCCCCGGTCCACGCATCCCGCTGACGCGAGACGCGGGTCTCTTCGACCGCGCCGTCGCGCTCGGCCGGCGGCTCATCTGGCTCCACACATACGGGGAGCGGTTCGTGCCGGCCGGTGAGCGCGTGGCCCGTGTCCCGCAGGGAACAGCGCGAGCCATCCGTCCAGTCCCGTCCACCGCGGACCGGTACCCGGAGTCGTTCTCCTACGATCCTGCGACCCGTGAGCTGGCGGTCGGCGACGGGTCCTTCGGGCCGGTTGAGCCAGAGGTGTGGGGCTTCTCCGTCTCCGGCTTCGAGGTCGTCAGGTCGTGGCTCGCCTATCGGATGAAGTCGGGCGCGGGGCGGAAGTCCTCGCCGCTCGATGACATCCGCCCCGACCGCTGGGAACCCGAGTTCGATCGCGAACTGCTCGAGCTCCTCTGGGTGCTGGAGGCGACCGTCGCGGAGTTTCCTGCCCTGGATCAGCTCCTCGGCGAGGTCGTGGCAGGTCCGTGCTTCGCGGCGTCCGACCTTCCCTCGCCCACCGAGGAGGAGCGAGTCGCGCCGCGGGCGGGAGAGGGCGAGGAGCAGGAGGGCCTCGGGCTCTTCGAGCCCGCCGACGGCTGACCCGTCGCCGGTGTCGTCGACCACGAGCCGGCCACCCGCCAAGAGCCGGGATGCTCCGAGGCCGGACGGCCGAGCGCTCGCGGGCTGGCTGAAGGATCTGGCGACCGCCATCGCAGGGCTGTCGTTCTTGCCTTATGGTCGCTCGGCGAGCGCAAGGGCGGCTGGAGGCCAGGCCCACCGGGTCCGCCACCGCCGAGGGGCGCGACGCCGTGCGCGAGAGAGCGCACCGGGGTGCGCCGGACGGAGGCCGGGGCTGTCGGCCACCCGTCTTGCGTCCGCCACATGACCATATGACAGGGAAACGGGTGCGGCCGACGGATAACGGTCACCACGCGACCGCTTGATCACGTCGAGACGGCCCGGCGACCTGCCCGGAGGCTTGGCCGGGAGGCTCGGCAGGACCCCCGTCGCCCGGCTACCCGGGGAACTCGATGACGACCCGGCCGCCCTCGATCGAGACCGGGTAGACATCGATCGGGTCGATCGCGGGCGGGTCGAGCGCCTCCCCGGTGACGAGGTCGAAGCGCGACAGGTGGAGAGCGCACGTGACCGTGCGGCCGGTCAGGAACCCGGCATCCAGCTCGAAGTACTCGTGCGAGCAGACCCCCGAGACTGCCCGCAACGTCCCGTCCACGTTCGCGACCAGGACGGGCTCGGTCCCATCCACCCACGCCATGTGCAGCGTCCCGGCCGGGACCTCGTCGACGCCACAGAGGTCGACGCGTCGGGTCGCCCCCACCGCGGTCAGGCCGCCGCGATCGCGGGCGCGATCGGGCCCGGCCCGGGCACCCCGCCGCCGACGCCCTCGGACTGCGCCCACTTCGCCTCGAGCATCGCCCGAAGGCGGTCCTGCTCCTCGGCACGGGGGACGCGCGCAACGACCGGCTCGAGGAACCCGAGGACGATGAACTTCCGGGCATCGCGCGGGTCGATCCCCCGGCTCTCGAGGTAGAAGAGCTGGTTCGGGTCGATCGGGCCGACGGAGCTCGAGTGGGCGGCCCGCCGGCAGTCCGGTTGGTCGATCTCCAGGCTCGGGATCGTCACCGACCGGCTCGTCTTCGAGAGGAGCATGCCGAACTCGCCCAGGAAGCTGTTCGTCCCGCGGGCGGGCTTGTCGATCGTCGTGAGGCCCTTGATGTACGCCCGGGAGTGGTCGAGCATCGCGGCCTTGCTGAGCAGGTCCGCGGTCGTGTCCTTGCCGACGTGCCGGGTGTACGAGGTCAGGTCGAAGAGCTGATCGGACGAGCCGAACACGATCTCCACCTGCTCCACGGACGATCCGTCGCCGGCGAGGAGGTTGTCCACCCGCGTGCGGGCGATCCGGCCGCCGACCTGCGCGAGCGCCCACCGGAGGCTGGCTCCGTCGCCCATCTCCGAGCGGCGGTGGACGAACGCCACGGTCCCGGTTCGGAGGTCCTGGAGGCTCGCGAAGGAGAGGTCGGCGCCGGCTCCGAGGACGACCTCGGCCGTCAGGTGGAGGAGAGCCTGCGGGACGGTCTCGCCCGCCGCGCAGCCGATCTCCGGGCCGGACGGGACGAGGTCCTCGACGATCACCGCGCGGGCGCCGGCGCCGAGCGTGACGAGCGTGCGCGCGACGACGGCACGTCCGGGGGCGCCCGCGGCGTAGCGGAGGACGAGCGGGCGCTCGAGGGCGGCACCGTCGGGCACGTGGAGGTGAACACCGGTCGTCCACGTGGCGCGTGCGAGCTGGGCCATCGCGTCGTCGGCGGGCAGGCGCGGGCCTCCGTCGAGGAGGTCCCGAGCCTCATCTGGGTCACGGGCCACGTAGGCGGCGAGCGGCTCGAGGACGACCCCCGCGGCCCGGGCCGCGTCGGAGAGGGCCGCGCTTGCGACCGACCCCTCGCGGATGTCGATGAGCCCGTCGGCGTCGGGCGGCAGGACCGATGGCGCGTCCCCGCCCGCGGCGACTCCGGCACGCGCATCCACGTAGGGTGCGACGGCCTCGAGGTCCGCGGCGCGCATGTCCACGTAGAGCGTGTAGAGCCGGTTCGTCT
>JAKAJU010000115.1 GCA_021813655.1 Chloroflexota bacterium
CACCGGGAACCGGTTCGTGCTCCCGACGGCGGCGACCGACCGGAAAGCCGTGACCACGTACGCCGTCACGCGGGCCACGATCACGGGCAACACGGCGAGCGGCTGGGGCGCCGACAACTTCCACCGCGACTACCTGGGCCTCAGCACGGGGCTCGTCATATCCGGCAACACGATCATTCCGTAACGGCGAGGGCGTCCGCCCGGCGGGCACGCGCGGTGGACGCGGGCACCACGTGCGCGGTCCGTGCGCGGTCCGTGCTCGACACGGCCGCCGTGGGCACGGGATACTCCTCCGGTGACCGCCGTGCCGCTCCTCCGAAGACCTGCGCCTGCCGGCGACCGCCTGATCGTCGGCCTGCAGGTGCTCGGCGCGATCGTCATCGGGCTCGGCGCCGCGTTCGTCGCTGCGACGATGGACCCGCTCGTCGCCGTCACGGTCGCCGGCGGGCTCGCGCTCATCCTCCTGAGCATCCGCTGGCCCACGCTCTCGCTGTTCGTCTTCGTCGCCCTCGTCCCGATCGAGGAGGCGATCAACATCAGCGGCCTCGGCACGCTGAGCCGGTGGGCCGGGATCGTCTTCGCGGGCGTCTACGCGCTGCCGAGACTCGGCCAGCTCATCCCGAGGGCGCTTCCGCTCGCGGGTTGGGCCTATGTCGGGTGGGCCGTGCTGAGCCTCAGCTGGGCGCTCGACCCCTCGACGGCGCAGGGCGAGCTCCAGACCCTTGTCCAGCTGGCGCTCATCGGCTTCCTCATTGCGGACGTCGTGATCCACGACCCGCGGTCGGTGCGTCCGCTTCTCTGGACCTACTCAACCTCGGCCGCCGCCACGGCCGCGATCGGGATCACCTTGTACCTCGTCGGAGGCGTCACGGACGGGCGTACGGCCGCGCTCGCGGGGCAGAACCCCGCCCAGTTCGCGTCGCTCCTCCTGCCTGCACTCATCTTTGCTCTGCACGAGGCGCTCCAGGGGCGGCATGCCCTCGCCGCGGGTCTCGTCTCCCTCTTCTGCAGCGCCGGGATCATCCTGTCCGGTACCCGCAGCGTCTG
This sequence comes from Chloroflexota bacterium, assembly GCA_021813655.1. Taxonomy (GTDB): domain Bacteria; phylum Chloroflexota; class Limnocylindria; order Limnocylindrales; family CSP1-4; genus CAIYQJ01. The sequence goes on from JAKAJU010000115.1 coordinate 1,048, forward strand.
GCTCGCCGCCACGATCGTGGTCTTCCTTCTCCTGCTGCCGCGGTTCGGCATACGTCGGGCGGTCGTCGCCCTGACGGTCGTCGCGGTCTTTGGCATCGCCCTCCTCCAGGTCCCCGGCGTCGCATCGCTCGTCGCCGACCGCGCGGAGACGGCAACCACGAGCGGCGGGGCCGGCCGCACCGACATCTGGGCGGTCGGGATCGGGATCTTCGAATCGTCGCCCGTGATCGGCGTCGGGTACGCGAACTTTCCCGTCGCCTTCACGTCGAGCCTGATCCGCTCCGCGAATGTCACAACCGACATCGGGACCGGGCGCGGACCACACAACGTGATCGTCGGGACCGCGGGCGAGCTCGGGATCGTTGGACTCATCTTGCTTGCCCTCTTCATCGTCCCCCTCGTCCTCCGACGCGGGTGGGGGCCCGATGGGCTCGTCGTCCAGGCGATCCTCGCCTCGCTCATGATCGACGCGCTCTTCCTCGACATCCTCAGCAACCGCAAGCAGGTCTGGATCGTCATCGGGCTGGCAGCCGGCCTCGCGTACCTCGCGAAGCGGGAGCGCCGCCGCGCTGCCATCCCCGGTGCGGCGTCCGCACGAGAGGCTCGCGCGACCGGGGCTGGCGGGCCTCCGCTCGGGCACTCATCTCCCGGCGCCCTCCGGGAGGCGCCTTCCGGCGGCACGGCGTGACCGATGTCGTCTGGCTCACGTCGTCCTATCCCTGGTCCGGCGAGCCGGTGGGCGGGATCTTCTTCCGCGCCCAGGCCCGGGCCCTCACGCGCGCCGGGCTGGCCCTGACCGTCGTCGCGCCCGTGCCTGCCGTCCCGTGGCCGTTCGCGCACCTGAACGCCAGATGGCGACGCCACTCCCTCGCCCCCCGCGCCGAGCGGGACGGCCAGATCGAGGTTCTGCGGCCGCGCTATCCGAACGTCCCGGGCCAGCCGAGCTGGGCGATGCCCGACCGCTTCATCGCGGATGCCGCGTGGCGGACGCGCGACCGGTGGCCGGGAGCCTGGATCGTCCACGGCCACTACTCGATCATCGGCCTCGCCGCCCGGCGCCTCGCGCGACACGCTGGCGTCCCGTACGTGCTGACGTTCCACGGGAGCGACATCAACACGTGGCCGAGCCTGCACCCGGAGCGTCTCGACGACCTTCGGGCGACCGTGCAGGGAGCCGCCGCCGTCTTCGCGGTGAGCGGTGCCCTCGCGGAGCGCGTCCGTGAGCTGACCGGCGTCGAGGCTGAGCACCTCCCGATCGGCGTCGATCACAGCGCCATCGCCGCGGCCGCGCTCCCGCGCTCCGAGGCTCGGCGCGCGCTCAGCCTGCGGGACGACCGCCTCGTCGTCCTCTTCGTCGGCCGTCTCGTCCGCGAGAAGGGCGTCCGGGAGCTCGTCTCGGCGGTGCTGGACCTCGGCGATCCGTTCGCGGCGGTGCTGGTCGGGTCAGGGCCCGAAGCGGGATGGGGGAGCGACGATCCTCGAGCGGCGGGACGACTCGTGTACGCGGGCGCGCGGACCCACGACGAGGTCGTGCGGTTCATGTCGGCAGCCGACGTCCTCGTGCTCCCGTCGCACGCGGAGGGGCTCCCCACGGTCCTCGTCGAGGCTGGCTCGGTCGGTCTGCCGGTCATCGCCAGTGGGGTCGGCGGGATCCCGGAGCTCCTCGGCAACGACCGAGGGGTGATCCTTCCGCGGGTCTCACCGGATTCGATCAGAGGAGCACTCGCGGTGTTCGCGCGGAGCCGCGAGCGCGGGGTTGGCGCAGCCGACCGCCTCCGCGCCCACGTCGCTGCCGCATACGACGTCGAATCGAACGCCGCCCGCCTGCTCGTCCGCTACCGGGAGATCGACCCAGCGATCGGCCGTGCGATGCACGCCCGAGCCATCGCGACTTCCGGCCCCTCGCGGGGGCCGGAAGTCAACCGTGCCGGCGCGGCAAGCGGAACCGAGGAAGACGGTATCTGACGCCGTCGATGATGCGCGCCACGTCGTCCCTGGCGTTGATCGCCCGGGCCACTCGCCAGTGCCGCGGGTGAACAAGGGCGTAGACCACTGGCTCGCCCCGCCCGATCGCGGCGAGGGGATCCTCGGCGACCCAGCGCCTGGGCGGCGCAGTGTCGGTCGACCGGAGGGGCATGCGAGCGAGGAGGTCGGCGTCATAGCCCTCGAGGTCGATCCCGACCTCGTCCCGGAACGACCGGTCGGCCAGGAGCGTCCAGTTCGGCACTCCGACGTGCCGGTTGGCGAAATCACCGTGCGACGCCGCCACCCGCAGCGGCAGGCCGGTGGCAACCCGGAGCTCAGCGAGGTTGGCCCGAAACCGGTCGCGGGCCTCGGGCAGCGCGGCGAGTGCTTCGTCGCGAGTCCGCAGGCGACGCTCCTTCGCGATCGTCGCGAGCTCCTCGTAGTGATAGCCGACCTCGCCGTTCGAGAGGGCGATCGCCGCCATCAGCGCCGTGTCGCGGGTCGAGAGCCGGAAGAACCAGGAGCCGGCGATCCCCAGGCCACGCTCGATCTGCCATAGTGCCGCGGCGGTCCCCGGGTCCGTGTCAACATCGTGGCGGAGGACGAACCGTCGTTCGCTGCCCTCCTCCGATGGAGCTCGCTCGCGCCAGAAGCGCTGGATCCCCATCACCTCGTAGTCCGCGTGGAGCGCCGTCTCCAGGAGGCGCGCGAACTCGCCGAGTCGCGAAGGCATGAGGAAGTCGGCGTGGATGCGGTGCCAGAGGATCACGTTGCTCCGGGGACGTCGGCGGGCGCCGGCGGCGCGAGCGCGCACGCGGTTCGCGCCGCCGCGGATGACAGGGTCGACCCCGCGCATTCTAGGATAGAGCAGCTGACGGGCCGGAACGGAGGCGAGCAGCCGTGCGCAGACGACCGACGGGGCATCTCCGCATGATCACAGCGCCGACGGGCCGCGTGGCGGCGTGCCGGTGACGGCGAGTCGGCGCCTTCGCATCGCGGTGGCGGTCTACGGCGACATCACCCACGACAGCCGCGTCCAGCGGGAGGCCATCGCGCTCGCCGACGCGGGCCACGATGTCACGATCTACTGCCTTGGATGGTCGAGCGACCGCACCCCTCGCTTCGCCGGCCGCGTCCAGGTCGTCGTTCTCGTCCCCGAACGAAGCGGCGTCGTACCCGGGAGCCCGAGCCCGTTCCTCGAGCATCGCCCGTCGACGCGGACCCAGCGGGGCCGCGCCCGCGTCGGCTGGCTCATCGGGTACGTCACCAATCTCCGGGCGTGGGGCCGGGTGTCCGTCGAGCGCGCCGGGCAGGTCGACGCGTGGCATCTCCACGACTTCGCGGCGCTCGTCGCGATCGCGCCCCGTGTGAAGATCCCGTTCGTCTACGACGTCCACGACCTCTTCACGGAGACGGGGACTGGGCAGCGCCTCCCCGGCCCGCTACGTCGGGCCATCAGGGCATACGAGAAGCACCTGGTCCGGCGGGCCACGCTCGTCGTCGTCGTCAACAGCGGGATCGCGGAGGATGTGGAGCGGCGCTGCCGGCCGCGGCGCCTCGTCGTCGTCCACAACGCCGCACCGCGCTGGAACCCGCCGGAGCCGCGACCGGACCTCATCCGTGAGCGGCTGGGGCTCGCCCCGGGAACCCCGGTCGTCCTCTACCACGGGGTCCTCTCGCGATGGCGTGGCCTTGAGCGCCTGTGCGAGGCGATGCGCGAGCCCGAGCTGGCCGCCGCCCACCTCGCCCTCCTCGGCTACGGCCAGATGCGCGAACTGCTCGTGGAGCAGGCTGCCGACCCCCGCTTCGGCGGCCGGGTCCACGTCCTCGACGCGGTCGCGCCGGAGGAGCTGCTCCCGTGGGTCGCCTCCGCCGACGTCGGCGCGATGGTGCTGCCGCCGGCGACGCGGAACCTCGTCCTCGCCACGCCGAACAAGCTCTTCGAGTGCCTCGCGGCGGGAACGCCTCCGGTGGTGAGCGACCTCCCGCTCATGCGCCAGATCGTCATGGACGACCCCCTCGGACCGCTCGGCGCCGTCTGCGACCCGGAGGACACGCGGAGCGTTGCCCAGGCGCTGGCCGGGATCCTCGACCTCGATCTCGCCGCCCGCGAGGCACTCCGCGGGCGCTGCCTGGCTGCGGCTCGCGAGCGCTGGAACTGGGAGACGGAGGTGGGCCGCCTGACGGCGGCGTACGGCCGGTTGGCCGGTGCTCCGGGAGCGTCCGCACCTGCGGCGTGGGCGAGATGACGCCTCGCGCAGGGACCTGGACCCGACGCCCTCGCGTGGTCGTCACCGGCGGCGCGGGGTTCATCGGCAGCCACCTCGTCGACCGGCTCGTCGCCGAGGGCCACGCCGTCCTCGTCATCGACGACCTGTCGAGCGGGAGAGCCGAGAACGTGGCGGCCGCCGCCGAGCTTGCGCGCCTCGACATCGTGACGGTCGACGTCGAGCGCCCTCTGCGGGCGTGGCGGCCAGAGGTGGTCTTCCACCTCGCGGCCCAGGCGAGCGTCGTGCGCTCCGCGCTCGACCCGCTGCGCGACCTCGACGTGAACGTCGTCGGGACCCACCGCGTCGCCGCGGCCGCGGCCGCGGCGGGTGCCGGGCGGCTCGTCTTCGTGTCGTCGGGCGGCGCGGTCTACGGCGAGACGGTCCGCGCGGCGACGGAGCGGACGACGCCGGCGCCGGCATCCCACTACGGCATCCACAAGCTCGCCGCGGAGGGCCACGTGCGCCTCGCCGGCCTCCCGCACGCGATCCTCCGCCCCACGAACATCTACGGGCCGCGCCAGGCCGGCGCGCTCGAGGGCGCCGTCGTCGTCGCCTTCATCGAGCAGGCACTCCGGGATGGCGTCCTCCGAATCCACGGCGACGGCCGCCAGACTCGGGACTTCCTCCACGTCCGCGACCTGGTCGCGGCCCTCCACCTCGTCGGGCTCGCGGCCACCAACAGCGGGACGTGGAATGTCGCGGTGGGGCGGAGCGTCTCGATAGCCACGCTCGCCGACCATGTCGAGCGAGCCGTCGGGCGGCCGCTCGGACGGGCGTTCGGGCCGCGCCGGCCGGGCGACGTGGCGAGGTCCTCGGTCTCCGCTGCGGCGCTGCGGAGGCTCGGCTGGCTGCCCTCGATCGGCCTGCGAGACGGGCTGGTCGAGCTGGTTGCGGCCGCGTCGGCGGGTCGGCACTGAACCGCTTGCAGGCCGGACTCGGTCCTCGACTATGATTCCCGCCTCCGGCGCCAGGTGACCCGGCGTGGCGGGCGCAGCGCCGCAGACCGGAGCGCCGGGGGGCGTTCAGCCGCGACCCGCGCCAGAGGGACGAATGCCACTGCCACAGCCGGTCAGCGAGCGACTGCACCAGACCCGAACGTGACGCAGGGCGCCCCCAACGGAGGCTTCTCCGGGCGTGTCCTCGTCGTGTTCGTCACGCGCATCTTGGCGGCTGGGATCGGGACGCTCAATGCGTTGCTGTTCGCTAGGCTCCTCGGCCCCGAGATCAAGGGGGACTACTACCTCATCCTCCTCCTGCCCAACACCGCGATGGTGCTCGTGCAGCTCGGCCTGCCGTCGGCTCTCAGCTTCTACGCCGCCCGCGGCAGGACTGCCAGGATCCTCCGCAAGACCCTCGTCATCGCCGCGGTCCTGTCGGCGATCGCAGGGCTTGTCGTGGCCACCCTCCTGCCGGCCCTCAGGGAGACGTTGCTTCGGGGGATCGACCCGGCGCTCGTCGTCGCCGGGATGCTCGTGATGCCGGCACTCCTCCTTCGGACACTCGCCTCGGCGCTCGTCGTCGCCCTCAAGGCTGTCCGTTGGTATGCGGCGGCGATGCTCGCCGAATCGATCGCGGCTACGATCCTCATCCTCGTCCTCGTGGGACTGTTCGACCTCGGCATCGTCGGCGCCCTCGCAATGTGGGCGGCCACCTCGCTCCTCGGCACGATCGCCCTGTGGATCGGAGCTGGCCGGGCAGCCAGGCGAACCGCACCCTCCGGCGAGGCCACGTATGGACAGCTGCTCCGCTACGGCCTCCCGCTGTACCCGGCGAGCCTGACGTCGTTCTTCAGCTCGCGCGCCGACGTCTTCCTCATCGCCGCGATCTTGGTCGAGGCGTCCGCGGCCCTCGGCTACTACACCATGGCCGTCACGCTCGCCGAGATGGCGACCTATCTGCCGAGCGCCGTGTCGTCGGTGTTCCTTCCCCACGTCGCCAGCGCCGCGCGGGAGGATGCCGACCGTCATGTCACGACTGTCGCCCGGGGGACGATCCTGCTCACCGGGATAACAGCGCTCCTGCTCGCCCCGGCGGGCACGCTCCTCATCGCCCTCGTTCTGCCGGCGTTTGCGCCGGCCCTTCCAGCGCTCTACGTTCTCCTGCCGGCCGTCGTGTCGCTCGCGATCGCGCGGGTCGTCGGCGAATACGTGTCCGGCATCGGGCTCACCGGGCGCACGTCCGCCGCGATGGTGCTGGGGTTCTCCGTCAACCTCGTGGCGAACGTGATCCTCATCCCGCGACTCGGGATCGTCGGCGCCGCCGCCGCGTCGCTCCTGTCGTACACGACGACGGCGGTGGCGATCACGCTGATTGCCTCGCGTCTGGCGGGGGCGCCGCTCCGCGCCTTC
>JAKAJU010000165.1 GCA_021813655.1 Chloroflexota bacterium
AGCCCGGCGACGCGCCCGAGCCGCCCGCGGCCCACCATGAGCCCGAGCCCGGCGACGCGCCCGAGCCGCCGGAGGGCGACTGACGTGGTGTGCATCGCGATCGACCCGGTCACGCGCGTCGGCGGCCACCTGCGACTGGAGGCCGAGGTCGAAGGCGCCGTCTCCGACGCGTGGTCCTCCGGGACGATGTTCCGCGGGATCGAGCGGATCCTCACCGACCGCGACCCCCGGGACGCCTACCTGTTCGCCCAGCGGATCTGCGGCCTCTGCAACGGCACCCACGCCCTGGCCGCGGTCCGGGCGGTGGAGGACGCCTTCTCGATCCACGTGCCGTCCAACGCACGCCTGCTGCGCAACCTCCTCGCCGGCTCCGAGTTCGTGCAGGACCACGTCATCGCGTTCTACCAGCTCCAGCTCCTCGACTGGGTCGACTTCGAGGCCGCGCTCACCGCCGACCCCGACACGACCTCTGCCCTGGCGAAGTCGATCGGCCATTGGTCGCTCTCGAGCTCGGACCACTTCAAGGCCGTCCAGGACCGCCTCAGGACATTCGCCGCCTCGGGGCAGCTCGGGATCTTCGCGAACGGCTACTGGGGTCATCCCGCGTACACGCTCTCGCCCGAGGCGGACCTGCTCCTCGTGTCGCACTACCTCGACTCGCTCGACTGGGAGCGGCGGTTCATGCGGCTCCAGGCGATGCTCGGTGGGAAGAGCCCGCACCTCCAGTGCTACGTGATGGGCGGGATGGTCACCGTCCCCGCCTGGGCCGGCCCGGTGCTCCCGGCCGGCGGCGAGCACCCGCAGCAGGTGGAGCGCGAGACGCCGCCGGTCATGAGCGACGTCGGGATCGCCGACATGCGGGCGCTCATCGACGAGGCCCGGGTCTTCGTCGACGAGGTGTTCGTCCCGGACGTGGGACTCATCTCGGAGCACTACCGCGAGTGGTCCTCGATCGGCCGGAGCGTGGGCAACTACCTGTCGTACGGCGAGTTCCCCGAGGACGACACGACCCAGCCGAAGCTGCTGTTCCCGCGCGGCCGCGTCATGGACCGCGACCTCGTGAACGTCCTCCCGGTGAACGAGGAGAACATCGCGGAGACCGTGGCGCACGCCCACTACACGTACCCCGACGGGAGCGGGATCTACCTCCCGCCCGCGGACGGCGCGACGAACCCCGGGTATGCCGGCCCGCCACCGCCGGTGACGTCGCTCGCGGGATCGACGAAGTACAGCTGGGTGAAGGCCGTCCGGTACGCGCAGGAGCCGATGGAGGTCGGTGCCCTCGCCCGGATCCTCGTCGCGTTCCAGGCCGGCAGCGAGGAGGTCCAGGCAAAGGTGGCCGACGCGATCTCGTCGATCGGGACCGGTCCCGAGGCGATGTTCGGGACGATCGGCCGGATCGCGGCGCGGGCGATCGAGCCGCAGATCCTCGTGGGCCGTCTTCGCACGTGGCTCGACGGTGTGGTGGACAACATGGCGACCGGCGACCTCGCCTTCGCGAACCTCGCCCTGTGGGAGCCCGAAGGGTGGCCGTCCGACATCTCGGGCTTCTCGCTCGGCGAGGGGGCTCGGGGGGCGGTCGGCCACTGGGTATCGATCGGGAACCGCCGGACCAGCGCCTACCAGGTCGTCGACGCGACGACGTGGAACGCGTCGCCGCGCGACGCGCTCGACCGGCGCGGCCCCATTGAGGAGGCTCTCGTGGGGACGCCCGTCGTCGATACGAGGAGGCCGCTCGAGATCCTGCGCGTCGCCCACTCGTTCGACCCGTGCGCGGCGTGCGCCACGCACGTCCATCGACCGCTCGACGCCACCGGCGGCCGGGCGGGCGCGAGGAGGCCCCGATGACCGCCGCGACCGAACCCGTCGGCGCGTCCGCGCCCGCGCCCGTCCCGGCGCCCGCGCCCGCGGCCGCCGGGACGGCAGTCCCGGCCGGGGCTGCCGAGACCGATCGCCACGCCGTCACGTCCGCGCCCGAGGGGCGCCTCCGCGTCTACGTCTGGCAGACCCCCGTCCGGATCTCGCACTGGGTGACCGCGACCGCGATCGTCGTCCTGAGCATCACCGGCGGCTACATCGCGGATCCGTTCATCATCCCGCCCGGCGGCGCGATCATGACGAACGTCCGCCTCATCCACATGGTGTTCGCGATCGTCCTCATCGCGTCGGGGCTGGTGCGCGCCATCTATCTCCTCGTCGGGAACAGGTTCGCGCGGTGGTCGGCGTTCATCCCCACGTCGGTGCACCAGCTGACCGAGGTCTTCCGGCAGGCCGGGTTCTACGCCTTCATCCGGAAGGAGATCCCGCGGATCATCGGGCACAACCAGCTCGCCGCCGCGGCCTATCTCCTCCTGTGGGGGCTGCTCCTCGTCGAGACGATCACCGGCTTCGCGCTCGACGGGCTGCTCGGGTCGGAGCCGGCGCGACGGCGTTCTGGTGGCCGCGCGCGATCCTCGGCCCGCAACTCGTCCGGATGATCCACCACGGCGCGATGTACCTGATCCTTGCGATCGCGCTCTTCCACGTGTACAGCTCGGTCCTCGTGGACAGCCTCGAGCGAAACGGCCTCCTGTCGAGCATCTTCAGCGGATTCAAGTACATGACCCGCGAGGAGATCGTCCTGGCCCGGGACGGCGACGAGAGCGTCGCCGACGAGGCGGAGCGGATGGGATGAGCGACCCCAACGGCGCCATCGCGATCCTGGGCGTGGGCAACGTCCTCCTCGGCGACGATGGGGTCGGCGTCCATGTGGTGCGCGAGATCGCGCGGCGGGTCGAGTCGGGCGAGGCGACCGTCCCAGCCGGGACCGACCTCGTGGACGGCGGGACCCTGGGACTGCGCCTGCTGCCGCTCGTGTCCGGCGCGCGGGCGCTCGTGATCGTCGACGCGGCCGAGGTCGGCGACGGCGCTGGCGACGTCCGCGTCGTCCAGGGCGCGAACGTCGGGTCTCACGGTCGCTGCCTCTCGGCCGGGACTGACTCTGGCGTCGGCGAGCTCGTCGACGCCGCGCGCCTCCTCGGGGCGCTCCCGCCGGCCTTCTCGCTCGTGGGCATCCGGCCGGCGACGCTCGAGGCGGGTCTCGATCTATCGGCGACGGTCCGCGCGGCCATCGCCGACGCGGTCCGGGCCACGCTCGACGAAGCGCGCAGGCTCGACGCTCAGGCATCGCCCTCGGTGCCCGGGCGGTCGGCGGCCCGCGACCTGGTGGGAGCACCGGCATGAGGCGCACGCTCGACATCGCCATCACGATCCTCATCCTCGTGAACATCGTCGTGATCGCGGGCCTGCTGACGGTCGTCGTCTTCGACAAGCTCGAGGTCACGAAGCCGGGCCATCCTGCCCAGGCGAGCGCGTCGCCGTCCGCCTCCGCCGACACGATGCAGATGGGGCTCGCGCACATCCCCACGAACAACGCCTGCGTCCTCTGCCACGAGTCGGGCGGGAGCGCCGGGCTGAAGACCGTCCCGGCCCTCGGCCATGCGCTCGAGGGCTGGCGCGCGTGTCTCACGTGTCACACGAACGAGGATCTCGGGCGCAAGGCGCCGGGGCACGAGGGGATCGCCCAGACCGAGTGTCTCAACTGCCACAAGGAGCCGGTCGCCGGGCCGACGATCACCCAGCCGCACTCCAAGCTTCAGGACCAGCACTGCCTCGACTGCCACGGCAACTACGCCCATCTGCCGTCGAGCATGGCGAGCAAGAGCGAGTACCAGTGCACGGTCTGCCACAAGCCCACGACGCTCCCCCCGCCGCAGTACCCGCACACGCAGGGGGCGAAGCTCGAGTGCCGGTCGTGCCACCAGTCCGAGGAGGTCGGTGCGCTCCCGATCGACCACGCGCTCCGCGGCGACTCCACCTGCCTGCTCTGCCACGACATCAAGGTCGGGGCCACCACGGTCACGGCTCCTCCGAGCCCTCAGCCGGGGACGGAGCAGGCGACGCCGTCGGTCACGCTTCCCCTGCCGGTCAGCCCGTCGCCGTCGGGCGGCTGAGGGCACCAGCGAGAGGACGGGTCGTGGCGGTCGCGGGTCACCCCAGGTACCGGATCCAGACGTAGGCGGTCGAGATGATGAGCGACGACGCGGAGACGGCCGCCCCATAGCGGAGGAACTGGACGAAGCCGATCGGGTGGCCGGCCCGGGCCGCCATGTTGGCGACGACCACGTTGGCCGACGCGCCGACGACCGTCAGGTTCCCGCCCAGGCACGCGCCGAGCGCGAGCGACCACCACAGCGCCTCCGTGTGCATCCCGCCCGCGACCAGCCGCTCCACGACCGGGATCGCCGTCGCCGTGTACGGGATGTTGTCGACGACCGCGGAGGCGACCGCGGAGAACCAGAGCAGCGCGACTGACGCGACCGCAGAGTTCCCCTTCGTCGCCTCGGCGAGCGCATCCGCGAACCCGCCGACGATCCCGGTGGCGACGATCGACTCGACGAGGATGAACAGCCCGACGAAGAAGAAGAGGGTCGACCACTCGATCTCGCGGAGCGTCTCCTGGGGGTCGAGGTGGGCGACGAGCATGAGGCCCGCCGCCCCGAGAAGCGCGATCGTCGCCGGCTCGAGCCCGAGCGGACCATGGACGATGAACCCGGCGATGGTCGCGAGGGCGATGGCGAGCGAGCGGACGAGGAGCGGCCGGTCCTTGATCGCCGTCCCCTCCGCGTGCTCGAGGACGAACTCCCTCCGCTCGTCAGGGACCTTCAGCTCGCCCCTGAACGAAAGCGCCATGACCCCGGCGAAGACGACGAAGACGACGACGATGACCGGCCCGAGGTTGAGGAGGAAGTCGCCGAAGCCGAGGCCCGCGGCCGACCCGATGAGGATGTTCGGCGGATCGCCGATGAGGGTCGCGGTCCCGCCGATGTTCGAGGCGAAGATGCTCGCGAGAAGGTACGGGAGCGGCGAGATGTCCAGCCGCCGTGAGACCGACAGGATGACCGGCGTCATGAGGAGGACGGTCGTCACGTTGTCGAGGAGGGCAGAGAGGAGCGCGGTGACGGCGGCGAGGATGATCAGGAGTCGGATCGGATGGCCGTGCGACAGGCGGACCGAGCGGATCGCGAGGAGCTCGAAGAACCCTGTTCGCCCGAGCACGTTCGCGATGACCATCATCCCGGCGAGCAGGAAGATGACGTTCAGGTCGATCGCCGCGAAGGCTTCCTGCTGGTCGATGACGCCGAGGACGACCATGAGCAGGCCGCCGAGCAGCGCGACGAGCGTACGGTCCCATCGGTCGATCGCGATGAGGGCGTAGGCGACGACGAAGATCGCCGCGGCGATCCAGGTCTCCATCGTCATGGCTGCACCACCCCCGGAGTCCGGCGGCGGGTCAAGGGGACATCGCGGGGTCGAGCGGGAACCGCGTGAAGGCCGGGGAAGCGGACCCTGGGGAGCCGGCCCGGGCAGCGACGATCAGGGCGCCCCGTCATCCGTCCGGGCCGTCGCTGGCCGCCACCACCAGCGACGCGGCCCGCGAAGGCATCGCGTTCTTCGACTCCAGCGTGCTCACGCGCTCACGATACGGGACGACGCCAGCGAAGCGTCATCGTCGCGACCAGGGGGCGGCCCGGCTCGACGACCGCACACTCCCCGGTGTTCAGCCCGTTCGGCGGGCCGGTCTGCGGCTCCACGCAGACGCCCGGCTCCTGCTCCGTGTAGACGACGGCATACCGGGCGGCGGAATCCACCTCGATCCGCAGGGCGCCCGGCCAGACGACGGCCGGCGGGCGGGTGAGCTCGGTGAAGCAGTCGTCCCACGGCCCGGGCGGGATCGGGCGGACGACTGTGCCGTCGGGCAGGCCGTCCCCGCCGCGACGGAGCATGGCGCCGGCCGGCAGGTCGACGCGCACCGGGCCGCCGCGGGGGGTGCCGTCCGCATCCCGGAGGATCCGAGCGAACCACGGGTGCCATCCCACGATCGCCGGGAACGGGTCCGTCGCCGCGCGGATCTCCAGCTCGGCGACGAGGCGGTCCGGCTCGAGCCGGATCCGCTGCGTCACCGAGCCGCCATACGGCCATGGGTCGTCAAGGTCGGCGGACAGCATCATCGCGCGGGCCGTCGCCCCGCCCACGCGCCACGCCCGCTCGAGCAGCGTCCCGTGGATCGCGTGCGGCGGCGCGAGGTGGGTCGGGAAGCGGCGCTCGTCGCCGCACCAGCGGAGGATCCCATCCCTGAGCCGGCCGGCCCACGGGACCATCGGGTATGCGCCCCACGAGAGGGGGCCGAGCCCCTCGGTCACGAGGGTCTCGAGCCCGTCCACGCGCAGCGACCCGATGCGGCCACCAGCGGCGGGGAGGACGACGGCGACGGCCGTGTCGGTGCGAAGCGTGACGGGGCCCGGGAGCGTCGCGTCCATGGGCGGCCACGCTACCGCATCGGCACGTGCGACGCGAGGCCGGCACCCGCCCCGGCCGATGGGGGCGGCCTCCCGCTGCACCATTCAGGCGAAATAGCGCACCCAGACGTAGACGGTCGAGATGAGGAGCGACGAGGCGAAGACGGCCGCCCCATAGCGGAGGAACTGGGCGAAGCCGATCGGGTGGCCGGCGCGGGCCGAGAGGTTCGCGACGACGACGTTCGCGGATGCGCCGACGATCGTCAGGTTCCCGCCCAGGCACGCGCCGAGCGAGAGCGCCCACCAGAGCGCCTCCGCGTGCATCCCGCCGGCGATCAGCCGGTGGACGACCGGGATCGCCGTCGCCGTGTACGGGATGTTGTCGACGACCGCCGAGGTGATCCCGGAGAACCACAGGAGGGCGAGCGTGGCAACCGCCGCGTCCCCCTTCGTCGCGCTCGCGAGAGCGTCGGCGAACCCGCCGACGATCCCGGTGGCGACGATCGACTCGACGAGGATGAACAGGCCGACGAAGAAGAAGAGGGTCGACCACTCGATCTCCCGGAGCGTCTCCTGCGGATCGAGATGAGCGACGAGCATGAGCCCGGCCGCCCCGAGGAGCGCGATCGTCGCGACCTCGAGACCGAACACGCCGTGGAGGAGGAAGCCCACGATGGTCGCGAGGGCCACCGCGAGCGACCGGATGAGGAGCGGCCGGTTCTTGATCGCCGTCCCCTCGGCACCCTCGAGCGCGGCCTCTCGCCGTTCGCTCGGGACCTGGAGGTCCCGCCGGAAGGAGAGCGCCATGATCCCGGCGAAGACGGCGAAGACGATGAGGATCACCGGGGTCAGGTTGAGGAGGAAGTCGCCGAAGCCGAGGCCCGCGGCCGACCCGATGAGGATGTTCGGCGGGTCGCCGATGAGGGTCGCGGTCCCGCCGATGTTCGAGGCGAAGATCGCCGAGATCAGGTACGGCAGCGGGGAGATCCCCAGCCGCCGCGAGACCGACAGGATGACCGGCGTCATCAGGAGGACGGTCGTCACGTTGTCGAGGAGGGCAGAGAGGAGCGCGGTGACGGCGGCGAGGATGATCAGGAGTCGGATCGGATGGCCGTGCGACAGGCGGACCGAGCGGATCGCGAGGAGCTCGAAGA
>JAKAJU010000101.1 GCA_021813655.1 Chloroflexota bacterium
CGCGCCGCACGGCGTAGGGCTGCCGGAGGCTGCGCGCCACCGCCCGCCGCGTGGCGTCGTCGGGGGCGCGCAGCGGCCCGCGGGCGGCCGGGGCATCGGGGAGCGGCAGCCGAAGCCCGGGCCGTGGTAGCGTGCGGTCATGCCCGACATCGACTACGCGTTCCTCGCCGACGCTGCCGACGCGCGGCCCGGCGAGAAGTTCAACATCCTCGGCGGCGGCGTCTCCCGGATCGGCGGACGGGGCTTCCCGCTCGTGCACCCGCACCTGGCGCTCGTCGTCGGCCTCGTCGTCACGACGACCGAGGTCGGCCACGACCACGAGATCCGGTTCATCCTCCTCGCGCCCGACGGGTCGCAGGTCGCGGAGGGGAGCGGCTCGATCCGCGCGGAGGGTCCCGGCGACGGCGGCGATCAGGTCGTCACGTTCGCCGTGGACTTCTGGAACCTCGCGTTCCCGGCGCCCGGCACGTACTCGTTCCGGATCCTCGTCGGCGGCTCCGAGCGCAAGCGGCTCCCCCTGGTCGTCGCCGGGGTCTTTCCCCCGATGGAGGTCCAGTCGCCGGAGACCGGGGGGCCGCGGCGCCTCGACGCGTGACGCCGGGCGGCCGCTCTCAGGCACGGCGATGACCGCCGGTCGCGGATCCCGCGGCCCCGCTCGCCACGAGATCCCGGCGATCGACGACGCGGCACTCCGCGCCGCCCGGCTCGCAGACGGCGTCCTCGCATACGTCAGCGCGGGAGGACTCGCACGCTGGGAGCGCCTCCTCGCCCCGATCCCGGACGCCCTCCGGGACGGGACGCTGCAGGAGGTCCGGTCAGCGGCGCGGACGGCGCGGTCCGCCTTCGGGACGAAGGACTCCCTCGCGGACGCCGTCCCGTCCGCTCTGTGGTTCCCGTTCCGCGACGCGCTCGACGAGCTCATCCGGCGCATCGCGCGCCTCGACGCCGAGGGACGACCGTAGCGACGACCGTCGCCCCGCGAGCCGGCCGGGGCGGCGCGACGTATCCTGTGGCGACCGTGCGGCGCCGCGCCCCTGCCACCGCCGCCCGCGAAGGAGGCGACGTGCCGCGACGGCTCCGCTGGCTCGTGGTCCTGGTCCCCACCGCCGCCGTGGTCGCGGTGGCGGTGGTGTTCGACAGCGCGCTCGATGTCGTCTTCCCGTTCCCGCTCAACACGGTGGCCATCGGGCTGGCTGTCTTCGCGTGCTCGGCCGCGATCCTCTACCTGGCCTTCCGCCGGATCGACTCGCTGACGCTGGCTCTTCGCTCCCAGAACGCCGATCTCGCCGCCCGGAGTGCGCGCGCGTCCGCGCTCCACCAGGTCAGCCTCGCGATCACCGCCCTCGGCGACCTCGACGAGATCCTCGACGCGATCGTCGCGCATGCCCGCGACCTCCTCGGGGCGGACGTCGCCCTGCTCGTCCTCGCGGAGGGTTCGCGGCCGCCGACCCTGCGCGCGTGGCATGGCCCGCCCGGTGTCGTCATCGTGCCCGCCTCGGGATCGCCACCGACGGGCGACCCGTTCGCGTTCGTCCGGCCGGGGTCGGCGGCGTCGCGGCTCGCCTCGCCGCTCCAGCGAGGCTCGACGACCATCGGCACGCTCGCCGTCGCTAGCGCGTCGGGACGTGCGTTCAGCGTCGACGACGTGGAGACGCTCTCGTCGCTCGCGATCCAGGCCGCCATCGCGATCGAGAACGCACGCCTCCAGGAGAGCCTCAGGGAGATCGCCGTCGTGGCCGAGCGACAGCGGATCGCACGGGAGATGCACGACGGCCTCGCGCAGGTGCTCGGCTACGTCAACACGAAGTCGCAGGCCGCTGCCGAGCTTCTCGTCGCCGGCCGCGTCTCCGATGCGCAGGCGCAGCTCGACGAGCTCGCCGCCGCTGCCCGCTCCGTGTACGTCGACGTCCGGGAGACGATCCTCGCCCTGCGCACGCCGATCCCGGCCGGACTCGGACTCGTCGCCGCGGTCGAGGATCTCGGTCGACGGTTCGGCGAGGCATCCAAGATCGCCGTGTCCGTTGAGGCGCCGGACCCCGTCGCCGTCGACGTGCTGGGACTGGAAGCCGAGGCCCAGGTGTTCCGCATCGTCCGCGAGGCGCTCACGAACGTGCGCAAGCACGCCGCCGCCGGGCGCGTGCACATCGCATTCCGCACGACCGGCGCAGGCCTGGTCGTGACCGTGACGGACGATGGTCGCGGGATGGCGGCCGGCTCGGGCTCGGTCAATCCCGGGTCGCCGGTCGCCGCGAGTGGGCCCCGTGTCCCTGTGATCGTCGGCGGGCGCGGGTCGCTCGGCGGGGCCGCATCTTCGCCGGCCGTGGCTGCCGGACCGCAGGACCGGCCCGCCCGGAGCGCGCGGTCCGCCGTGACGGACTGGCCCCGCTACGGTCTCGACACGATGCGCGAGCGCGCCGCGGCCATCGGCGGGACCGTGGCGTGGTCCGCCCCGCCCGAGGGCGGGACCGAGGTGCGGATCGTCGTCCCGATCCGCGCGACCGGCTCGGCAGGCTGAGGCGGCCATGCGCATCCTGCTCGCCGACGACCATGCTCTCTTCCGCGACGGAGTCGCCTCGCTGCTCGGCGCCTGGGGCCACGAGGTCGTGGGAGCCGCCTCGGACGGCGAGGAGGCCGTGGCGCTCGCCCGGGAGCTCCGCCCGGACCTCGTGCTGATGGACGTACGCATGCCGGGCGTCGGGGGCGTCGAGGCGACGCGACGGCTCGCGGCGACCCTGCCGGGGATGCCGATCGTGATGCTGACGGTGAGCGAGGACGAGGCCGATCTCTTCGCGGCGATCAAGGCGGGGGCCCGGGGATATCTGCTCAAGAACCTCGAGGCGGCGCAGCTCCGAGGGATGATCGACGGCGTGGCTCGCGGCGAGGCCGCAATCACGCCGGCGACCGCCGCGCGGATCCTCGCCGAGCTCAACCGGCCGGACGCGGGTGCGGCGCGCGCCGATCCCGACCGCCTGACCGACCGCGAGCTCGACGTCCTCACGCTCGTCACCGCGGGGCTCCGGAACAAGGAGATCGCGGCGCGCCTGTCGATCTCCGAGAACACCGTGAAGTACCACCTCAAGAACATCCTCGAGAAGCTCCACGCCGAGAGCCGCACCGAGGTGGCGGCCCTCGCGGTCCGCGAGGGCCTGGTCCCGGACGCCGGGCACCTCGACGGTGAGCCCCGGCCCGAGGGTCGCCGCTCGGTCGGGTAGGGGCGCTGCCACCCGCTCGGGCGTGGTGCGTTCGCCCGCGCCTCCTCGATGCTCGCTCCACCGGGGCGGACATCGAGGTGTGCGGTGGGCTATCGGATCGACATCGACTACGGGAACTGCCTCAACTGCGGCGTCTGCATGGACGTCTGCCCGGTCGAGGCGCTCGACATGAGCCGCCCGTCGTCCGCTGGCCCCGAGTCGTTCGAACCCTGGGCGACGCCGAAGCAGTGGACGATGCAGTACCCGGTCCAGGTCGGGGAGTGCATAGGCTGCTCGATCTGCATCCGCGAGTGCCCGACCGTCGTCATGACGCTCTCGACGCTTGCCGGCCCGACGCCGCTCCTGTCGCGGCAGGGACCGATCGAGCGGCCCGCCGCCACATCGTCGGACGCGTGGGTGCCCCTATCGGAGGTGACGCTCGAGGCGCTGAAGCCGGACCACCCGTCGCCCTGGGGCGACCTGTTCACGTGGCGGACGGCCGAGCGGCCCGAGCCGTGGCAGGTCTGGCGCTCCATGGTCGAGGGCGTGCCGGAATCGCCGATCGCGCCGTGCCAGGCGGCATGTCCGGCGCTCACCGACGCCGGCCGGTACGTGGGCCTCGTCGCCGAGGGGCGCTACGACGACGCGTACGCGGTGGCGGCCGAGGTCAATCCGTTCCCGTCGGTCTGCGGCTGGATCTGCACGGCACCCTGCGAGGCGTCCTGCCGGCGCGGGACCCTGGACGAGCCGATCTCGATCCGGACGATCAAGCGCTTCGCGACGGAGCGCGGCCACCTCCCGCCGGTCCCGAGGCCCGTTGTCGCGCGCAGCGAGCGCGTCGCGATCGTGGGCGGAGGCCCGGCCGGCATGTCCGCGGCCTACTACCTCGCCCGCCTGGGCTACCCGGTTACGGTCTTCGAGGCCATGCCGGTCCCCGGCGGGATGATGGCGATCGGGATCCCCGAGTACCGCCTGCCACGGGAGGTGCTGCGCGCCGAGATCGAGAGGATCGTCGGCCTCGGCGTCGACCTCCGCCTGGACGCCGCGATGGGGCGCGACTTCACCCTGAGCGACCTCGAGCGCGACGGCTACCGGGCTGTCTTCCTCGCGACGGGCGCGTCGAAGAGCCGCCGCCTCGGGGTGCCCGGCGACGGCCTCCCGGGCGTCGTCCCGGCGACCCTCTTCCTCAAGCGCGTGAACCTGGGCGAGTCGCCGCGTCTCTCCGGCCAGGTCGTCGTCGTCGGCGGCGGCAGCACCGCGATGGACGCGGCCCGGTCGGCGCTCCGCAGCGGGGCGACGTCGGTGTCGATCGCCTACCGGCGGGGACGCGACGAGATGCCGGCCCAGGGCGAGGAGATCGAGGCCGCGGAGCACGAGGGAATCGCCGTCCAGACGGGCCTCGCCATCGTCGCGGTCGAGAGCCGCGACGGCGAGGTGGCGGGGCTCCGCGTCGTGGAGCAGCGCCCCACGGGTGCTGTCGACCCACGCTCCGGGCGAGCGGAATGGGCGCCCATCCCCGGCACCGAGCGTGTGCTCCCGGCGACGACGATCCTCGTCGCGATCGGCGAGGAGCCGGACCCGTCGATCCTCCCCGAGGGAGCGGGGATCGAGGTGAGCGGCTTCGCCGGCATCGTCGCCGATCCGCGGACCCTCCAGACCGGCCGTGCCGGCATCTTCGCGGGCGGTGACGTCGTCTCCGGTCCCAAGACCATCATCGACGCGGTCGCCGCCGGCCGCCGCGCGGCAGGCTCGATCCACGAGTTCATCGCGGGCGTCCGCGACGGCGAGGCCGAGATCCTGCGCACGGTCCGGTACGCGACGCCGCCGGAGCCGGCGCTGACGCTCGACATCGCGGCGCGCCCGCGGGTCCACCTTCCGTTGCCGATGTACCAGGCCGGCTCCTTCAAGGCCGGACAGGTCGGCTTCGACGAGGCCCAGGCCAGGGCTGAGGCATCGCGCTGCTTCAGGTGCGACGCCGTCTACGGATGCGGGACGGTCCAGGTCGTCGCCGGCCGCGGGCCGCGCGAGGAACGGGCCCCGGCGGCGAGCGCCCCGCCGGCAGGTTCGCAGGGGATGACGGCGCCTTCGCAGATGGCAGGAGGTGGGCGGTGACCGCCGACCAGGTATCGGGTCTCTTCGACGCCGGTGAGGCCTTCGTCGAGGGGACGATCGCCGCGGTCCTCGTGGTGCTGTGGGTCGCGGCGCTCGGGCTCCACATGGCCCGCCCCCTCATGGCACGGACCACGGGGAAGTTCACGCTGCGGCTCGGCGCTGACCTCTGGTGGATCATCTACATCGGCCTGCGCGACCTGCTCACGCTCAACGTCTTCCTCGGCAGCTTCATCTTCCTGTACCCGGATGTCGTGAAGGCGCAGGACCTGCCGATCACCGGCGGTCTGGCCGGCGTCTGCGCGTTCGCCGCCGTGCTCATCAAGCTCATGACCCGCAACGACGCCGACCGGCGCTGGTTCACCGTCCAGGTGCTGCTGCTCGCCCTCGGCGCCACGCTGTACGTGGGGCCGTACATCCTCGGCTCGCAGATGACGCTGCTCAGCGGCCAGCGCGTCGACCAGATCATGCCGTTCCTCACCAGCTCGAGGAACCCGGACCTGGCCCTCGCGCTCGCGTACCTCTCCGCGGCCCTGGCGGGCATCCTCGGCGTGATCGCCGTCGCCTACAACCTTCGCCTCACGTCGATCAGGAAGCCCGAGCCCGGCCCGGCAGGAGTCACCCGATGATCCCGCTCGCCATCCTCTCCGCCGACGATCTCGCGTCGGCGCTCACCCACGGCGCCGCCGGGTGGATGGTCCTCTCGGTCGCCGCCGTCCTCCCGATCCTCTGGGCGTTCGCGCTCTCGATGTTCTTCGGCCGACCGTACGTCATCCGCTTCCTCCGGACGCTCACGCTCCGGTTCGGGGGCGACGTCTGGTGGTTGAGCTACGTCCTCATGCGCGACGCACTGCTCGTCGTCGTGCTCGGGCTGAGCATGATCATGCTGTTCCCCAATCTCTATCTCAAGATCGGGCTCCCGATCACGGGACCGCTCGCCGTCGTCGTCCTCTTCTGGGCGATCGCGATCAAGCTCTTCCGCGATACCGACGAGGACGTCGTGGCCTTCCGCGCCCAGAGCCTCCTGCTCGTCCTCGCGTCGGTCCTGTACATCGTCCCCCAGGTCTACGGGATGGAGGCCGCCGACCAGGCGTATCTCGGGAGCCTGCCCTCGAGCCTCATCAGCAGCTCGAACCTGGCGCTCGCACGGCCGATCCTGTGGCTGAGCATCGCGCTCTTCGGGCTCTCGGCGGCAGCGATCTTCCTGCGGTTCCTCGTCCGCCTCTGGCGGGCCGAGCCCGAGGCCGGCGACGCGTCGGCCTGATGTCGAACGTCTCCTGACGAGGGAAGACCCGCGGGCCGCGACCGACATCCCCCGGTCGCGGCCCGCGGGCGTCGGGCGTGGTGGCTGCACGACCGCCCGCCGGCGGGTGATGCGCTCGTCGGCGTCGTCCCGCCGACGAGCGCTCCCCGACCTCGTCTCCGCACCCGGCCGACGGGCGCGCGCTCCCCGACTCACCCTCACAGCCGGCTCTCCGCGCGTCGTCCCGGGATCGGGGCAGGGATCTCGTCCGGATCGAACGCCTCGTCGAGGAACGGCGAGGGCGCCGCGGGATCGAAGATGAGCGCGAGGCTGCGCCGCGCGCGCGTCCACGCGACGTAGGCGAGGCGACGCTCCTCTTCGAGCGCCCGTGCGGGATCCGCCGCATCCGCGAGAGTCCGCGCGCTCGGGAAGCGTCCGGTCGTCATGCCGACGACCGCGACGTCGTCGAACTCGAGGCCCTTCGTCGCGTGGGCTGTGGCCAGCGACAGCGGTGCGTCGTCGCTCCGCAGCCGGGCGAGACGCGCGCGCATCTCCGCGACGGCGAGGACCGTCTCCTCGAGAGTCCCATGGCGGGCCACCCAGGCGAGGATCGACGCGACGACCGTCTCGAGAGGTGGAGGATCGTCCGCGGCGACTACCCCGATGATCTCGGTCATGTCTCCGACCACGGCGCCGGCGCCGGGGGCCTCCCGGCGGGAGCCGGGCGCGGGACCTACGGGCCCGTCGCGAACGTCGCGCCCGTGCACGTCCGGCATCCCGACGGCGTCCGCCGCTGCCGCTGCCGCTGCGGCGATGCCGCGCGCGCCCGCGAGAACGCGCGCGCCCGCGAGAACGCG
>JAKAJU010000117.1 GCA_021813655.1 Chloroflexota bacterium
CCAGGAGCAGCTCGGTGATCGGGCGGTCGCGCGGCCGCCGTCCACCGACGGGCGGCCCGCGGGCGTCGCGAAGGTCGGACGCAACGATCCGTGCTGGTGCGGCTCGGGCGTCAAGTACAAGAAGTGCCACGGCCGCTGAGCCGAGCCGGCGGGGTGCCGCGCGAGCGGACGGCGGACCCCGAGGCCGACGAAGGGGGTCCGCGGAGGAGAGGATGATCGGGAGCGCGGATCGGGCGGGTGCGGGCAGCGCGCGCGCCGCCGCGGGTCCCGAGACGCCCACGATCCGGGATCCCGACGCGCTCGTGGCCACGGCCGCGCGCGGACGTCCGCGGCGGCGCGCGCGGGGCCGGCTGCTCGACCTCGTGGTGATCGTCGTCTTCGGCGCGGCCGCCACGCTCGGAGTCGCTGCATACGCGACGTACCGGATCTGGGCGCAGGGCTACACCGACGAGGCCCGGCCCGCCGACGCGATCGTCGTCCTCGGGGCCGCCCAGTACGACGGGACACCGTCCCCGGTCTTCCGGAGCAGGATCGATCACGCGATCGACCTCTACCGCGGCGGCGTCGCGCCGTGGTTCGTCGTGACCGGTGGCTCCGCGACCGGCGACACCACCACCGAGGCTGCGGCTGCACGCGCATACGCGATCTCTCGGGGCGTCCCCGTCGAGGCGATCATGGGCGAGAACCAGGGGACCAACACGCTCGGCTCGCTTCGCGCGCTCAAGGACCTCTTCGACAGGAACGGCATCCGCAGCGCGATCTTCGTCTCCGACCGCGGCCACATGCTGCGCGTCATCCGGCTCGCCACGGACCTCGGGATCGACGCCTACGGGTCGCCGGCCACCGACAGCCCGAGCGACGCGACCTTCGCGGCCCGCGCACGCGCCACGATCCACGAGCTCGGCGCGCTCGGCTGGTACATCTTCCTCGGCCGGGAGCAGGCGGGTGGATGACGCCCCGCCGGGCCATCTTCCCCTCTAGGCGACGAGCGCACCTGCCCGTATACTTGGTTCGATTGGTACGACCGGCATGGGGAGCCGGCTACAGCCCTGAGACCCACCCACCCGCGACGTCCACCGCCCAGGCCCATTGGTGGCGCCGCGCAGCCGAGAGAGGGATAGGTGAAGCAGGTCGAGGATCCCCGGTTCATCGATCTCATCGCCTGCGAGCGAGATTGCCGATCCTGCAGCTACGCCGCCGCGCTCGATTGCGACGGTAACTGCGGGGTCTGCGCCCACAACGGTTATTGTCCCTGCGTGAACCCCGTCGTCGCCCGGAGCAAGTCCGCCATCCGGCTCATCGAACTCCGGCCGATCCTCCTGCAGGACGCGCGAGTCCAGGTCTGATGGACCTGGCCGGTCAGCGCGACCTCGTTCAGCGGATCGCAGCGACCTCGGGGCGGCTTTGACCTTCCAGCCAAGGAGAGCCGCCTCGCGGAACTGGAAGCGCTGACCAGCGCGCCAGGGTTCTGGGACGACCAGAGGACAGCCCAGCGGATCCTCCGCCAGGCCGAGAGCCTGCGCTCCGAGATCACGCGGTGGGCGGACCTGACGGCGCGCGCGACGTCGCTCCTGGAGCTCCGCGAGATGTCGGAGGAGGCCGACGACGCGGACCTCATCGACGAGATCGACCGCGACGCGGAGGCGCTCCTGGCGACCTATGAGCGCGAGCGCTTCCAACTCCTGCTCTCGGGCGAGTACGACGAGCGCGATGCCATCCTCTCGATCTCGGCAGGGGCCGGTGGCACCGAGGCGACCGACTGGGCGGAGATGCTCCTCCGGATGTACCTCCGCTGGGGCGAGCGCCATCGGTTCTCCACGGAGATCCTCGACTCCACCGAAGGCGAGCAGACGGGGATCAAGAGCGCGACGATCGCGGTGGACGGGCGCTATGCATACGGGTACCTGAAGGCCGAGCGCGGCGTCCACCGCCTCGTCCGGATCAGCCCGTATGACGCGCAGAAGCGCCGCCAGACGACGTTCGCGCTCATCGAGGTCCTCCCCGAGGTCGAGGACGACGTGGAGATCGAGCTCGACTGGGACGAGATCCGGGTGGACACGTACCGGTCCACCGGGGCCGGTGGCCAGCACGTCAACAAGACCGACTCCGCCGTCCGGCTGACCCACCTCCCGACCGGGATCGTCTCCCAGAGCCAGAACGAGCGGTCGCAGATGCAGAACCGCGAGACCGCCACGAAGATCCTCAAGGCCCGCCTCCTCGAGAAGGCCCTCGAGGAGCGCGAGGCGGCGATCCGCAAGCTGAAGGGGGCCCACGTCGAGGCTGGCTGGGGCAACCAGATCCGCAGCTACGTCCTCCATCCCTACCAGATGGTCAAGGACCTCCGGACCGGGTACGAGACGAGCGACACCAGCGGCGTGCTCGACGGGGACATCGACGCGTTCATCCAGGCCGAGCTCGAGCGCGAGGCGACAGGCGCCAGCATGACGGAGGCCGGCACGTCCGGATGACGAGGGCCTTCCCGCACGCGATCGACCCCTTCACGATCCGCCCGGCGAGGCCGGCCGATCTCGCGGCCTGCGCAGAGATCCAGCACGTCGCGCTCGACGGCTACCTTGCCCCCTTCGGCCAGCAACTCGTGGGCTGGCAGCCGGAGGCGATGATCCGGCTCTTCGAGCACCTCCTCGCGACCGACCCCGCGCGGTTCGTCGTGGCCGAGCGAGCGGCGGTCCCGGTGGGGTTCGCGTCGGCATGGGTGCGCGGAGGGCTCTGGTTCCTCGCATTCCTGTTCGTCCTCCCCGCCGAACAGGGTCGAGGGCTCGGGACGCGCCTCCTCGACGAGCTCCTGCCCCGCCCCGACGAGCGGGCACCCGACGGCGAGGGCCTGATCCTCGCCGTCGCCACGGACAGCCTCCAGCCGATCTCGAATGCGCTCTACGGGCACTACGGGATGGTCCCGCGCATGCCGGTCTTCCTCATGAAGGGTGCCGTGCGGAGCCCGGACGCATTCCCGCCGCTGCCGCCGGACGTGGCTGTCACGCCGTTCGCATCCATCGACGACGCCACGGCGCAGCCGCCGGGCATGCGCCTGCTCGCCGACGTGACGAGCGCGCTCGACCGCGAGGTGCTCGGCTTCGTGCGTCCCGCAGACCACCGCTTCCTCGCCGCGGACCGACACGGCTACCTCGTGACGGACGAGGACGGTGAGCCGCTCGGCTACGGCTACGTCCGCGACGACGGCCGGATCGGCCCGGTCGCGGCGATGTGGCCGGGGCTGGTGCCAGCGATCATCGGGCTCCTCGTGCGCAGCACCTCGCCCGCAGGCGGCTCCTTCTCGCTCCTCGTCCCGGGGGCCGCAGGGGACGCGTTCGTCGCGTGCCTCGCGGCCGGCCTGCGGTTGACGGAGGCGCCCACGCTGATGGCCTGGGATCGGCCGTTCGCGGACTTCTCGCGGTACACGCCCATCAACAACGCGATCCCCTGACTGCCGCACATCGGTCCGGATGCCCGCGCCCGCACGCCGCGGTCAGCCGG
This sequence comes from Chloroflexota bacterium, assembly GCA_021813655.1. Taxonomy (GTDB): domain Bacteria; phylum Chloroflexota; class Limnocylindria; order Limnocylindrales; family CSP1-4; genus CAIYQJ01. The sequence continues at coordinate 3,493 of JAKAJU010000117.1, forward strand.
CAGGCCCGCCACCCTCGCGGTCAGCGCTTCAGCGGACTCTCGGGTACGCTCGCGCGCGTGACACTCCTCGCGGGTCCCGGCATCGAGCGTCCGGCCCCGGCAGCGACGTTCGGCGCGGCCCGGCCCGTGATCCTGCTCCGCGATGTCACGAAGACCTACCCGGGCGGCAGGTCGGCGCTGCGCGACGTGGACCTGACGATCCGCGAGGGCGAGTTCGTCTTCATCGTGGGACCGTCCGGCGCGGGCAAGTCCACGCTCCTCAAGCTCCTCATCCGCGACGAGGTCGCCACCGAGGGCCAGGTCTTCATCGACGGGACCGACCTCGCACGGCTCAAGCGTCGCGAGATCCCGAAGGTCCGCCGTCGGACCGGGACGATCTTCCAGGACTTCAAGCTCCTGCCGAACCGCACCGTCTGGGAGAACGTCGCGTTCGCGCTCGAGGTCACCGGCGCCCCCCGCAAGCGGATCGTCCCGGACGTGGACCGGGTGCTCGCGCTCGTCGGCCTGACGGCCCAGGCTGCCCAGGTGCCGACTCAGCTGTCGGGTGGCGAGCAGCAGCGGACCGCGATCGCGCGCGCCCTCGTGCATGACCCCCGCCTCATCATCGCCGACGAGCCCACCGGCAACCTGGATCCGCTCATCAGCTGGGAGATCATCCAGCTGCTCCTGCGGATCAACGAGCTGGGTGTGACGGTCCTCATGGCCACCCACGACGCCGAGGTGGTGACGGCCCTGCGCCGGCGCGTCGTCGCGCTCGAGGAGGGACGCGTCGTCCGCGACGAGCTGGGCGCCGCGTACCACCGAGAGGACTGACGCGTGATCCCGTTCGTCGTCTTCAGCATCCGTCGCGCCTGGCAGGGCTTCTGGCGCAACGGGCTCATGAGCATCGCCGCCACGGCGACGATGACCTTCATGCTTCTGCTGCTGGGTGGCTTCTGGATCGTCCAGTCGGGCCTGTCGGCGGGCCTCCAGTACGTCGAGCAGAAGGTCCAAGTCGTCGCGTACCTGAAGGACGACGCGACGCAGGACCAGGTCGACGCGGCGATGGCGGGCCTGAAGCAGATGCCCGAGGTCAAGCAGGCCGACTACGTCTCGAAGAACGACGCGCTGACGCGGTTTCGGGCGAACCTCGCGGAGCGCGGTCAGCCCGACCTGACCGGGAGCCTTGACACGAACCCGCTGCCGGCGAGCATCGAGGTCTACCTCGTGGATCCGACGGACTTCGCCGCGGTCGTGGCCCACCTCGACGGCAGCCCGGGCGTGGATCGCGTGGATGACGTCCAACAGCTCGTGGACCGGGTGACCACGGTCACGACCGTGATCCGGACGGGCGGCATCGTCGCGCTGATCCTCGTGGGCCTCACGGTGCTGTTCATCATCGTGAACACGATCCGCCTAGCGGTCACCTCGCGCGCCGAGGAGATCGAGATCATGCGGCTGGTGGGCGCCTCCGACGCGTTCATCCGCTGGCCTTTCATCTTCGAGGGCGCGCTCGTCGGCCTGCTCGGGGCGCTCGTGACGCTCCTCATCCTCGCGGCGGCGGCCGGCCCCCTGTCGACGCTGATGCTCGGGTTCTTCCGGGTCCTGCCGCTCGAGTTCGGTTCGCTCGTCCGCGACGTGGCGATCCTCGTCCTCGTGACCGGTGTGGGGCTCGGCGTCGTCGGTTCGTATGTCTCCGTCCGCAGCTACCTCATCCGCTGACGACGGGCACGCCCGCGAGGAGGGTTCCGCAGTGACCGGCGGCCCTGCGCCCGACTCCCCCGTGGCCGGCCCTGCGCCGGAGGCCGCACCCGCGCCCGACGATCCGCGCCGGTCCCGGCGGCGTCCCACCGCGACCGTCCTCTCGCTGCTGCTCGTCGCGGTCCTGGGCGGATCGGCCATCTTCCTGTCCGGCTACGCCCTCGGGGCCCGCGTGGCCACCACTCCCGGCACGCCGGCCGGCCAGGAGGCGCTCTGGGAGCCGTTCTGGGATGCGTACCGCGCGATCTCGGACCAGTACGTCGGCACGGTGGACGAGCGAGCGCTCGTGGAGGGGGCGATCGACGGGATGGTGAAGTCGCTCGGGGACCGCTGGTCGCAGTACCTCACCTCCCAGCAGTACCGGGACAGCCTCCAGGGGATCTCCGGACGTTTCTCGGGGATCGGCGCGGAGATGCAGAGCCAGCCGAGCCCGGGGGGGACGCCGTGCACCCCGCTCGGCCCGGCCTGTCGCCTGACGGTCATTTCCACGGGGCCGGGGGCTCCAGCCGAGAAGGCTGGCCTCCTCGCCGGCGATGCGGTGCTCGCGATCGACGGCGCACCGGTCGACGGCCTGACGGCCGACGCGGCCACAGCGAAGATCCGCGGACCGAAGGGGCAGCCGGTGACGCTCACGATCGCCCGCGGGACCGAGGCGCCGCGCGACCTCACGATCGTCCGCGACTACATCGCGCGTCCCGAGGTCCAGTCGCGGACCCTGGCCGACGGGTCCGTGGGGTACGTGAAGCTCCTGGGCTTCAGCGACACGGCGTCACAGGCGTTCGCGACCGCCGTCGCCGGCTTCTCCGGGCAGGGCATCGACCGGTTCGTCGTGGACCTGCGCGGCAACCCGGGCGGCTTCGTGACGGCGGCGCGGGACATCGCGAGCCAGTTCATCGCGTCGGGCCCGATCTACTGGCAGGAGGACGCGAAGGGCGACCGCATCGAGGTCGACGCGAAGCCCGGCGGCGCCGCGACCGGCGCGGGCGTGAAGGTCGTGGCCCTCATCGACGGGAACAGCGCGTCCGCGAGCGAGATCGTCGCCGGCGCCCTGCAGGACACCGGGCGCGCGACGCTCATCGGCAGCCGGTCGTTCGGGAAGGGGACGATCCAGGAGTGGCTGCCCCTGCCGAACGACTTCGGTGGCATGCGCCTGACCGTGCTCCGCTGGCTCACGCCCGATGGTCGGTGGATCCACGACACCGGGCTGACGCCGGACATCGAGGTGCCCGCCGCGACCACGGGATCCGACCCGGCCGTCGATCGTGCGCTCCAGGTGCTCGCGGCCGCTGCCGCGCCCTCCGCGATGCCCGGAGCGTCGGCGTCGGCGCAGCCATGAGCCGTCCGCCGCGACCGCGCCCTTGCGGCCCGGCCCCATGTCGGCTATCGTCGCCCCCAACGAAAGGAGGTGATGTGCAGTGATAGATCACACTAGCTGCACCACCTCGCGGGAGTCGGTGGCCTAGGACCTCCGCCCCGCGGGTGGGTGAGCTTCGAACGCCGGCCCTCCTCATGGGCCGGCGTTCGCGCGTCCGCAGCGGGACGGCCCGTGGCACGCGACGGGGCACGAGCGACGCGCCAGCCAGACAGGAGCGACCACCCATGGGCGAGGAGACGATCGCCCTCAACCGGAAGGCCCGCCACGACTACCTCATCGAGGACACGCTCGAGGCGGGGATCGTCCTCACCGGGACCGAGATCAAGAGCGTCCGCGCGCACAAGGTGAACCTCATCGACGGCTACGTCCGCATCGAGCGGGGCGAGGCATGGCTCGTCGGCGCCCACATCGCGCCGTTCGAGGCCGGGAACCGGTGGAACCACGAAGCCAAGCGCGACCGGAAGCTCCTGCTCCACCGCACGCAGATCGTCGCGCTCGGGACCCGGGCGAAGGCGAAGGGCCTGACGATCGTCCCGCTGCGCCTGTACATCGACGACCGCGGTCACGCCAAGCTCGAGCTCGGTGTCGGGCGGGGCAAGAAGCTCTACGACCGCCGACGCGACATCGCGGAACGCGATGCGCGACGCGACGTCGCGCGCGAGCTCGCGGACGTGGCGCGCGGCAGGTAGGTGGAGGGCGCCGCCCGCGGCACGCACGAACGAGCCGCCGCGCGTGCCAGGCGGGAGCCGGGCGCGACGACCTCAGGGCTGCGTGCGGTCGCCGTGACCCCCG
>JAKAJU010000021.1 GCA_021813655.1 Chloroflexota bacterium
GATCCGGCAGCCCGGTCATCGGGCCTCGCCCGTCGGAGCGACGCGCTGCCGGTCGATCCGCTCCCTCGCCGCGGCGAGCGCGCCCGCGACACGCCGCGGCGCCGTCCCACCGATCACGTCGCAGCTCGCGAGGGCTGCGTCGAGGCCCGCCGCCGCCCGCAGCTCCGCGCCGATCCCCGGCCGGAGCGCGAGCTCGGTCGCCCGGGGATCGGCATCCGCACCGAGCGCCCCGGTGAACACCTCGTCCGGAAGGTCGTCCATCGACGTCTCGCGCCGGTCGGCCTCGGCCACGATCCGCCCCACGACGTGATGGGCGGTCCGGAACGGGATCCCGAGCCGCACGATCGCGTCGGCCACCGCGGTCGCCGTCACGTGCCCCTCGCGGGTCGCCTCGCGCATCCGCCCTGCGTCCACCGAGAGCGATGCGACGAGCCCGGCCATGACGCCGAGGGAGGCCTCGAGCGTCCCGAGGGCGTCGAAGAGGACGGGCTTGTCCTCCTGGAGGTCGCGCTGGTACGCGAGCGGGAGGCCCTTGAGCATCGTGAGCGACGCGGTGAGGTCGCCGACCACTCGTCCGGTCCGGCCACGGACCAGCTCGGCCGGATCCGGGTTCTTCTTGTTCGGCATCATCGACGAGCCCGTCGAGAAGGCGTCGGAGAGCCGGACGTAGCCGAACCGCGGGTTCGACCACCACGCGACTTCCTCGGCGAGCCGCGAGAGGTGGACCATCGCGAGGGCCGCCGCGGCGATCGACTCGACGACGAAGTCGCGGTCGCTCGTCGCGTCCATCGAGTTCGCCGTCGGCCCGGCGAAGCCGAGGTCGCGCGCCGTCGCGTCCCTGTCGAGGGGATACCCTGCGCCCGCGATCGCCCCGGACCCGAGCGGCGACCGGTCCGCCCGTTCCATGGCGTCCGCGAATCGGCCCCGGTCACGCTCGAGCATCTCGACATAGGCGAGCAGGTGGTGCGCGAGGAGGACCGGCTGTGCGGGCTGGATGTGCGTCGTCCCGGGGAGGACCGCGCCCGGCTCGCGCTCGGCGAGCGTGACGAGAGCGTCCTCCAGGTCGAGCAGCCCCGCGTCGAGTGCCCTGACGGTCCGCCGGAGCCAGAGCCGCAGATCGGTCGCGACCTGGTCATTGCGGGAGCGTCCTGTGTGGAGCCGCCGCGCCACGGTGCCGACCCGCTCGGTGAGCGCGGCTTCGACGTTCATGTGGATGTCCTCGAGGGCCGGGTCCCACGCGACGCGCCCAGCCGCGACGTCGGACCGCAGGCCGCCGAGTCCCGCGAGAAGCGCCGACTCGTCCTCGGCCGTGAGGATGCCGGCGCGCCGCAGCCCGCGGACGTGGGCGATCGAGCCGTCGATGTCGTCGAGGGCGAGCGCCGCGTCGATCTCGATGGACCGCGTGAACGCGGCCATCCGCTCGTCGCTCTCCCCGGAGAACCGACCGCCCCAGAGCCGCATCCAGGCCTCCCGCGTCCATCCAGCCGCCGCGGCTTCGCGCCGCGTCACCGCGCCATGGTAGCGGCGGCGTCACATCCCGAGCGGGACCTCCGTCTCCGTCGTCAGCGCGGCGACGAGGGCGGCCTCGTCGGCCGGACGCGTCACCGCCCCGCGGGCCGGGTACGCGACGAACCCGACGACCGCCGCCCCGACGGCCGCGATCGCGGTCAGGGCGAAGAGCAGGCTCGACCCCGCGGAGCCGTAGATGAGGCCGCCGCAGAGGTTGGCGACGACCGCGGCGATCCCGAAGGCGGTGGTCTGGTACACCGCCTGGCCCGTCGCCTGGAGACGCGCCGGCAGGAGCGAGCCGATCGTCAGCGCGGACGCGACGAGCATCCCGCCGAAGACGCATCCGGTGACGAACCGCGTGGCGACGATCGCCGCCGGGACGTCGATGACGATCCAGCTCGCGATGCACGCGGCGTACACGAGGCACGCCGCACCGAAGAGCCCCCGGAGCCCGATGCGCGCGGCCACGACGCCGGCGACGAGCATCCCGGGGATCTCGCCGAGCGCGCTCACGCCCGCGGCGAGCGCGACCATCTCCGGCCCCCCGCCGAGGTCGGTGATCCGCAGGGGAAGATACGTGAAGCTCGCGAGCACCCCGAGGTGGATGAGGCCGATCGCGACGAGCACGGCCGGGAGCCGCGGCTGGATCGCGAGAGCCTCGCCCGTCGTCCCGAAGCGGCCGCGCCGTCGCGGCGCCGCGGCCTTCTCGCGCACGCGAGCGCGCTGGCTGTCGCGGAGGCCCGTCACGCTCGCGACGATCCACGCGGCGGCCACGCCGAACACGAGCGCGGTCGCCGGGTACCCGGCCCGGTCGTAGAGCACGCCGCATGCGATCGAGACGACCGCGAACGAGAGGGAGGCGAGGAGCCGGATCCGTGCGAAGTCGCGATCCCGGTCGGGGACGTTCGCGAGCGCGAGCGAGTCGGCGAGCGGCTGGAGAGCCGACTGGAAGGCGTTGAACGCGACGACGAGGGCTGCGGCGACGGCCATCGGGAAGGGCATCGCCAGGAGCAGGACGACCACGGCCGCGCCGACGGCGCCGGTACGGAGGGCCCGTGCCCGCCCGAGGGTCACGTCGCCGAGGTGGCCCCAGAGTGGCACCGCGCCCATGTACGCGAGAGAGCCGCACGCTGTCGCGACACCGATCTCGGCGGCACTGAACCCGCGGCCGGCGAGCATGACCGCGAGGAACGGGAAGAAGCTCCCCGACGCGGCGCCGACCGCCAGGTACAGGGAGCGCAGGGAGAGCACGGACCCGAGTCTACGGTGCGCGGCACGACGCGGCGGCGCCGTGTCGCTGCACGACCATTGGTGCGACACTCCACCGATGCGCGACGCGGCCGCCCCTCCCCTTCCCCACGAGCAGCGAGAGACCGGCGTCGAGCCTGTCCTCTTCGTCCTCCTCGCGTGCGCCTGGGGCAGCAGCTACCTCTTCATCAAGATCGGCGTCGAGACGCTCCCCGTCCTCTCGCTCGTCACGTGGCGGCTGGTCTTCGGGACCGCGCTCCTCGTCGCGGCGGTCCTCGTCCTCCGCGTGCGGCTCCCGCGCGATCGCTCGCTCCTCGCGCGACTGGTCGTCCTGTCGGTCGTCAACATCGTCGTCCCGTTCGTGCTCATCACGTGGGCCGAGCAGTCCATCGACTCGGGCCTCGCATCGATCCTCAACGCGACGACGCCGTTCTTCACGCTCCTGCTCTCCGTCCTCGCCTTCAACGCGGACCGGATGACCGGGATCCGGCTGGGCGGCCTCTTCGTCGGCTTCGCCGGGGTGATCGTCATCTCCAGCGGCAGCATCGGAGGACCCGACGCGCTCGGCCAGATCGCCGGGATCGTGGCGGTCGTCATCGCCTCCGCCTCGTACGGGCTCGGCAACGCGTTCTTCGGTCGCCAGGTCCGTGGCCGCGTGGACCCCACCGCCGCCGCCCTGGGGCAGGTCGGGATCGCGCTCCCGATGGTCATCGTCCTCTCGGTCGTCACCACCGGCGGCGTCGCCGTCCCGTCCGTACCGGAGGCTCTCTTCGCCGTCGCGTGGCTCGGGATCGTGGGATCAGGGATCGCGTACCTGCTCTTCTTCCGGCTCCTCGCGGTGTGGAACCCCACGCGTGTCTCGCTCGTGACCTACCTCATGCAGGTCGTCGCGGTTGGCCTTGGCGTCGTCGTCCTCGGCGAGCCGCTGACCGTCGAGTTCCTCGCGGGGGCGGTCCTCGTCGTCCTCGGGATCGCCATGGTCAACCTGCGGTCCGCCCCGTGGCGGCGGACGGCGGCCATCCTGGAGCCCGAGGCCGAGGTGTCGGTCCCGGAGCCGTAGGCCGGGCTCAGTCCTGCAGGTCCCGCCTCCGCAGCCCCCAGGCGCCCACGGCGATCCCGCCCACTGCGAGGATCGCGCACGCCACCATCCCGGGCGGGTCCCAGGTCCCGACCATCGGCTGGCCGAGATGCGTCGTCAGCGCGAGCTGGCCCACCAGGTCGGGCAATCTGAGCGCGGGCGCGAGGAGCGCGACGAGGAAGGTCGCGATGACGAGCGCGGCGACGAGCTCGGCCGCGAGCGAGGTCCGCCAGATGCCCCCGATGGCGACGCCGACGCCGACCATCGCCGCGGCGTACATCCCGAGCGCGAACGTGCCGACGACCGGCGTGAGGACGTCACCGCCGGCGAAGATCGAGCCGAGGCCGATCCCGACGGCGTAGACGAGGGTCGCGACGGCGACGGCGAGGATCCCGCCGACGCCGCCGGCGAGCGCCCAGCGCGCCCGCGCGAGCGGGGCGGACAGCACCATCTCGAGCCGTCCGCTCGTCTCGTCAGAGGCCCACCTGCCGACGAAGGTCGCCGCCGAGAAGCCGACGACGATGAGCCCCATCTCGACGAAGACGAGCTGGAGGAACCAGCCCGAGCCGGTCATGTCCACGCCGGGGAAGATGCTCTTGATCAGACCCTCGAACGTGGGGAACTGGGTGAGGAGCTCGGTCGAGAAGCTCCTGCTCACGGCGGCCATCAGGAACCCGAAGATCCCGATCCCGATCCCCCACCCGAGGGCGAGCGGCAACAGGTCGCCGAAGGCGCGCCCCACGGGACCGCGCAGCCCGAGCGTCGCCCGCGGAAGACCGGGGACCGGCAGGCCCGTCATGACCCCGAGGTCGCGCCGCGCGAACAGCTCGACGCCGACCGCCATGAGGACGACGGTCACGAGGGCGACCAGGCCCACGGCGGGCCAGTCGAACTGGCCGGCGAGCGGCACGTGGTCGTAGGTCCAGTGGAACCAGGACACGTTCGCGATGCCGCCGAACGCGGGGACGTACGGGGCGTACCCGCCGATGACGAACGAGCCGATGAGGACGACGCCCGCCACGCCCGCGGCGCTCGCCCGGCCGACGAGCGGCGCGAGGGCGAACGCGACGCCGCCGGAGACGAGGCCCATGAGCCCTACCCAGACGGCGAACCCGACCGCGCCGATCGGCGGGATCTCGTCGCCGAGCGCCGCGTCACCGAATGCCGACGAGGAGGCGACCGTGATGACCGCGAGGACCGCCATCGACAGGACCATCGCCGTGACGTGGGCCGCGAGCTTCTCCAGGGCGATGCGCCGCTTCCCGAACGGCGCGGCCGCGATGAAGTCGAGGCTGCCGCGGCGGGCTTCGGTCGCGAGGGTGGACGAGAGCGCGAGGATCGACCAGAGAGCGGCGATGAACGCGAAGAACGGACCGTACTTGTAGGTGAGGAAGCCGCCCATCGTCTCGGGCTTCACGACGGGGCCCGCGATGCCGGCCAGGATCGGCGGGACGGCATCCACGAGGGCCGCGATCTCGTGTCGCGCCTCGGCCGTGCCGTACGTAGTGCCCCACACGCGCCCGATCGCGACCATGAGCCCGGCGAGCAGGCCGGTCATGATCAGGAACGCCAGCCGCGAGTCGCGGATGGTCTTCGCGTAGATGCTCCCGAAGCCGTAGACCCGGCTGAGGACCGGGATCGGCGGCATGGCCGCCGTCCTGCGCTGCGCGCCTGCGCTAGCAGCCATGCCCGATCACCTCCGCCACATCAGCGCTCCACGTCGCGCCTGGCCATCCCCCATGCGCCGACCAGGATCCCACCGACCGCGATGACGAGACTGGCGACCACACCGACGGTGTCCCACTCCCCCACCAGCGGCCTGCCGAAGTGGGCGGTCAGGGCGAGCTGGTGCAGCTGGTCGGGCAGCTTCAGCGGCGGCGCGACGAGGTCCAGGAGGTACGTGGCCACGACGACGAGCGCCGCGATCTCCGCCGCGATCGACGTCCGCCACAGGCCGCCGACCGCGACGCCGACCCCGACGATGGCGGCCGCGTACAGGCCCAGCGCGGCGCAACCGAGCATCGCGTCGCCCGAGGGGAGGCCGCCGACCGCCGACCCGAGGCCGATGCCGGCCGCGAAGAGGATCGTCGTCACGACGATCGCGAGGAGCGCCGCCACGCCGCCGGCGACGACCCAGCGATGCCGGGCGACCGGGGCAGCGAGGACCTCCTCCAGGCGTCCGTCGCCCTCGTCGGAGGCCCATGTGCTCACGAACGTGGCCGCGGCGAATCCGGCCGCGATGTAGAGCAGCTCCGCGTAGAACTGCATCCAGCCGCCGGTCGTCGCGAAGTCGGAGCCGGGGAAGATCGAGGCGAACGTGCTCACCAGCCCGGAGGCGTTCGCGATCTGCTCGGCGAGCGACCCGGCCAGCGCCGCGTAGAGGATGCCGATGAGGCCGAGGCCGATCCCCCACGCGAGGGCCCGCGGCAGCAGGTCCCCGAACGCGCGGGCGGTCGGCCCGCGGACGCCGAGCAGCGCCGCGGGCAGCTGGGGGAGCGACAGGCCGGCCGTGACGCCGAGGTCGCGTCGCGAGAACAGCTCGACACCGACGGCGAGCAGGGCGAGAGCGAGGATCCCCACGAGGACGAGCGAGGGCCAGTCGTAGATGCCGACGAGGGGGATGTGGTCGAAGGTCCACTGGAACGGGCTCAGGAGGAGGAGCGGACCCCCGACGTTCAGTCCGTTCGTGATCCACAGGACCCCCGTCGCGAGGCCCGCGACGCCGGCCGAGCCGGCCCGGCCCAGGAACGGCGCGAGCGCGAAGGCGATCCCGCCGAAGAAGACGGCGAGGAGGCCCACCCACAAGACGAAGCCGACGGACGACAGAAGCGGGATCTGGTCGCCGAGGGCGGCGTCGCCGAAGACGTTGGACGAGAAGGTCGTCGCGATGGCGAGGATCGCCATGGCGAGCCAGAGCAGCGCCAGGTGGGCGGCGAGCTTCTCCAGGGCGATGCGGCGCCGCCCGAACGGCGCGGCGGCGACGAAGTCGAGGCTCCCGCGGGCGGCCTCGCCGGCGAGGGTCCCGGAGAGGGCGAGGATCGACCACACGGCCGTGCCGAGAGCGAAGATCGCGCTGTACTTGAACGTCACGTAGCCGCCCAGCGTGCCGACCTTCGACCCGATGAGCTTCGTGTTCCCGAACAGGTTCATCATCGATTCGGGGACGCTCCCGAAGAGCTTGTCCACCTCGAGTCGCGCGGCCGGGGTCGGGAAGATGTTGGACACGGCCACGCCCATGACGAGCGCCATCCCGCCGAGGAGGCCGGCGGCGATGATGAAGGCGAGCCGCGAGTCGCGGATCGTCTTCCCGTAGATGCTCCCGAAGCCGTAGATGCGGCGGTGGAGCGGGATCGGGGGGAGGGTCGCCGCTGCGCGCGGCGTCCCGGCGCTGACAGCCATCTCGATCGCCTCAGAGTCCGTGAACCAATCGCCCGCGACGAGCGAGCGGGCTGGTGAGGGTGCGGTGAGCGGGGCGAGGCATGAATGACTCCGGTCAGGCCGTGTGGGTCGGCGATGTGACGGTCGGTCGGGCGAG
>JAKAJU010000151.1 GCA_021813655.1 Chloroflexota bacterium
CACGGCGCTGAGCGCCGTGACGAGGACGAGCCCGGCGACGACCGCGCCGGCGCCGCTCGCGCGGACGCGCCACGCGCGGACGCGGCGGGCGCAGCTGGCCGCCGTGCGGGCCGTGACGCGGGGTGGGGATCCGGATGCCGTCATCGGGGTCACCCCTTCTTCCTGAACGTCGTGCGGAGGAGGGTCCACAGTTCGTCGGTCCCGCGGTCCATCCCGAGGGCCCAGATGCCCGCGCCGGCCACGCCCGCTTCCTTCACGAGTCGGTACTTGGCGGCGAGGCTCCGCGGGTTCTCGTACCAGACCTGACGATAGGTGTCCTTCTTCGCGTCCCGGTAGGTGAAGTACGGGCTCGCGGCCACAGGATCCCACTCGGCCTTCACCTTCGCGTGCTTCGCAAGGAAGTCGACCGCCGCAGCGTACCCGATGCTCCACGCGCCGCCGGCATCCTTCAGGGGAGTGCTCACGGTCGCCCCGGGGCCCTTGTACGCGACGGGCCAGTCGTAGCCGAAGTACGGGACGCCCAGGATCACCTTGGCCCGGCCTGCGCCCTCGACGAAGCGCAGCAGCGTCGCCGTGACGTCGCTGCCGGGTCCCTCGAGCGGTGCGACGGGACCGGCCGCGGCCGAGCCGATCCAGTGGTAGTCGTATGCCATCACGAAGATGCGGTCCACCGCCGGCGCGATCGCGTCGATCTGGGCGTCGCTCGCCGCCTGGTGGAGCGTGACCGTCAGGTGGGCGTGGGGATCCGCCGCGTGAAGAGCGCGCCTGACGTCGCCGGCGAACGACGCGAACGCGGCGGTCAGCGCATCCGGCAGGGGCTCGAAGTCGAGGACGGCCCCATCCGCGCCGCGGCTCTTGATGAGGGCCAGCGCTGCCTTCGTGAACCGGGTCTGCGCCGCCGCGTCGCCGAGGAACCCCTTCATCGTCGCGAGGGAGCCCTTGTCGAAGAGCTGGAAGGTCGGCACGACCCGCACGCCCTTCGCATGGGCGCGGTCGGTGATCGCTGCGGCCGTGGGGCCGGTGTACGCGCGATAGCCCGGCGCCTTCGTGTTGAGCGTCCCGTCCTTGCGGATGCCGACGCCGAAGAGCGCGAGCGTGGACAGGAGGTCGAAGCGGAGGCCCGCGACCGTCGTGGCGTCCATCTTCCAGTAGGGGAGGAAGCCGAAGACCTCGCGTGTGAGCGGGAGCCGCGCATCGGCGCGCCCGGTGACCGGGCCAGGCGTGGCAGCCGCTGCCGCACCGACCGATGCGTCCACCGCTGCGGCGGGTGTCGATGGGACGGCCGACGGGTCGGCCGTCGGCGCGACGGACAGGGGAGCGGCGACGCTGCGCGTCAGCGCGACCCCGAGCAGGATCGCCGCGAGCCACGGCGCGACGAGGCGGGCGGGCCTCGCGATGCGGCTCGCGGTGCGGTCGCGCGGGATCGGCTCGGGCCCGGCGATCGGGGCGCGGTCGGCGTCGTTCGCGTCGAGCGTCATGCTCTCCCGACCCTAGCAGGGTCGCGCGGAACCGTCCGACGCGAGCCTTGAGGATAGAACGCCCGTTCGATATGATGAGGACCCGACGGCCCGGAGACTTCCGCGTCGACCAGCGCACCGGTCGCCGGGAGGGCAGGTGCGATGCCGTCTCTTCCGCCCTATGCCGAGCTCCATTGCCACACCAACTTCTCGTTCCTCGACGGCGCGTCCGGTGCCGACGACCTCGTGGCGCGCGCGGCGGAGCTCGGGCTGACCGGTCTCGCCGTCACGGACCACCAGGGCCTGTACGGGGCGGTGCGGTTCGTCGAGTCCGTCCGTTCGACGGGCCTCCGCCCCATCGTCGGGATCGAGATCGACCTCCGCGACCCGGCTGTCCCGGACCCGGACGGGCTGGTGATGCCCGCGAGGCGGCGCAGCGCCCGCGCGCGCCGCGTCCCGGCATCTCCGCTCGCGGACGTCCCGTGCCTCGGCGGCCGTGCCGGATCGGCGGCACCGGGGGACGGCCGGGCATCCCCCGCTGCCGCAGGGGGCGAGGACGGCGCCGTCGACGGGATCCCCGCTCGCCCCAGGCCGGAGCGGCTCCGCCTCCCCGGCCACCGCGACCCCGTGCGCGAGGATCTCCGTGGCGTCGCCGATCGGGAGCGCGGTCCGCATCTCGTCCTTCTCGCGCGGGGCGCCGCGGGCTACCGGAGCCTCTGCCGTCTCGTGAGCCGTGCCAACCTCGCCGGGACCAAGGGTCTCCCGCGGTTCACCCACGCGCTTCTCGAGGAGCATGCCGAGGGGCTGGTCGCGCTCTCGGGCTGCCGCGACGGGGAGATCGCGCGACGCCTGCTCGCGGGGGACCGGGCGGGAGCGCGGGCGGCCGCGGAACGCTACGCGCGGATCTTCGGGTGCGTCGGCGGCGCGGCAGCGGGCGCTCGCATGGGTGGTGGCCACGGCGCGGGCCCACCCCCGGTCGCCGGCCATCCGGGTGGCGCGCGACCGCGCCTCGCCCCGGGAGCCGTCGCATCGGCCGGCTTCGTCCTCGAGCTGCAGCACCACCTCCTCCCCGACGACGACTGGCTCCTCGCCGAGACCGTCCGTCTCGCGGACGAGGCAGGCCTCCCCGTCGTCGTGACGAACGACGTCCACTACGCCCTCCCCGCCGACCGCGAGATGCACGACCTCCTGGTGGCGATCCGCCACGGACGATCGGTCGCGGAGCTGGGCCCGCTGCGCCGACCGGACGCGGAGTCGTACCTCAAGGGGTCCGCGGACCTGCTCGCGCTCCCGCCGGCCGACCGGGCGGGCCGCGCCGCCGACCCGGCGACGGCGCGCGCCTGGGTCGAGGGGATCCGCGCCTCGGCGGAGCTCGCCGCCGCGTGCGAGGCGGACCTCGAGTTCGAGCGCTACCGGTTCCCCGGCTTCGAGGTGCCGGCGGGCGAGACCCCGTTCAGCCACCTCGAGCGGCTCTGCCACGAGGGCGCGCGCCGTCGCTACCACCCGGTGACCCCGGTCGTCGTGACCCAGCTCGCGCACGAGCTCTCCGTCATCGAGCGGACCGGGCTCGCCGAGTTCTTCCTCATCTGCTGGGACCTCATGCGCTTCGCGCGCGAGCGCCGGATCCCGGCCCAGGGGCGGGGGAGCGCGGCCGATTCGATCGTCGCGTACGTCCTCGGGATCACCCGGGTGGACCCGATCCGCCACCACCTGCTCTTCGAGCGGTTCATCAACGAGGGTCGGACGACGTATCCCGATGTGGACATCGACTTCAGCTCCGAGCGCCGGGAGGAGGTCATCCAGTACGTCTACGCGAAGTACGGCCCCGAGCACACGGGGATGGTGTGCAACGTCGTCACGTACCGGGCGCGCTCGGCGGTCCGCGAGGTGGGGTACGGGCTCGGATTCCCGCGGCCCCTGGTGGACCGCGTGGCGAAGGCGATCGAGACGTTCGACTCGCGCATGATCCGGCGCGACCTGGAGTCCGAGGGCGGCTTCGGCCATCTCTTCATGCGGCCGGAAGGCCCCGGCCCGGGAGGAGCGTCATCCGGGATCGCAGGGCGCCTCGGGGACGCGCTGCCCCCGACCGCCGCCGCGCTCGTCCCGTCCGTCCCCAACGCGTCGCCGTCCGCACCTGCCCACCCCCCGGGGACGATCCGCGATGCGGAGGCAGCATCGGCCGGCCGGACGACGTCGCTCGGGCCGGTGGCGCACGGCCCGAGCGACGGGCTCGCGCCATCCGTCGCCGGAGGGAGCCGGCCGTCGGTCCGCGGCGGCGGGCTCTCGGACGACAAGGGCGGCCCGGGTGACAGCCCCTCGAGCGTCGCATGGCTACGGGCTGGACTGCTGGGTGCCGCCGCTCGCCCCGGTACGGCCGCGGACCCCACGTCTGCCGAGGATCCGCTCCTCCGCCCGCGCGGAGGCTCCACCGTCGGGATGAGCCCGTGGGAGCGCTGGCTCGAGATGTGCGCCCGTATCGACGGCTTCCCCCGCCACCTCTCGATCCACACCGGCGGGATGCTCGTCACCGCCGCGCCCCTCATCGACATCGCGCCACTCGAGCGCGCGACGATGCCCGGCCGGGTCGTGGCCCAGTACGACAAGCGCGACGTCGAGACCCTGAAGCTCATCAAGCTCGACCTCCTGGGTCTCGGGATGCTCTCGGCGATGGACGAGGCGCTCCAGCTGGTCGAGCACGACTGCGCGGTCTGCCTCGATCTCGACCGCCTCCCGGAGGACGTGCCGGAGGTCTTCCGGATGCTCCAGGCAGCCGACACCGTGGGGGTCTTCCAGGTGGAGAGCCGCGCGCAGATGCAGACGCTCCCCAAGTCGAAGCCGCGGAACCTCGACGACCTCGTCGTGGAGGTCGCGATCATCCGGCCGGGTCCCATCCAGGGGAACGCGGTCCACCCGTACCTCCGGCGGAAGCAGGGCCTTGAGCCGGTCGAGTACCTCCATCCCGATCTCGAGCCGATCCTCGGCGACACCCTGGGCGTGATCCTCTACCAGGAGCAGGTCATGCAGATCGCGATCGCCGTGGGCGGCTTCTCCGCGGCCGAGTCGGACGGGTTCCGGCGCGCGATGGGGACCTGGCGCTCCACCGCCGAGATGGAGAAGCTCCATGCGCGCTTCGTGGACGGGTGCGTACGCCGGAGCGGGATGCGTCCCGACGACGCGGAGGAGCTCTTCCGGCGCATCGCCGGCTTTGCCTCGTTCGGGTTCGCGAAGAGCCATGCCGCCGCGTTCGCGCGTACCGCGTACGAGTCGGCCTTCCTCAAGCTCTTCTACCCCGCGCAGCTCATCGCGGGCGTGATCAACGCCCAGCCGATGGGCTTCTACCCGGTGGAGGTCCTCGTGAACGACGCGAAGCGCCACGGGGTCGCGATCCTCCCGGTGGACGTGAACGCCTCCGGCTACCGGACGACGACCGAATGGGCCGGCCGGCCCGGCTGGGCGCTCGCGGGTCCGGGCGAGCGGGTCGGCCCCGGCGACCCGATCCCCGAGGGGGCGGGCATCGAGCGGCGGCCCGAGCCGTTCCGCTCGAGCGCGATCGTGGTCCCCGACCGGGAGGCGCGGGAGCGCTGGGCCGCGGAGAGCTCGGTGGGGTGGGGGATCCGCCTCGGCCTGCATCTCGTGAAGGGCGTCGGCGAGGAGGTCGGCGGGCTGCTCGAGGCGGAGCGCGATGCGGCCGGGCCGTTCACGTCGCTCGCTGACCTCGTGGGACGGACCGGGATCCCCGAGGAGGTCGCCGAGCGGCTCGTCCGGGCCGGTGCGCTCGACTCCCTCGGACGCCCCCGGCGAGAGTTCCTCTGGCACCTCTGGGAGGTGACGGGCGCGGCGCGCGGCTCGGGCGGCCGCGCGGGACGGACGGCCGACCTGCGGCTCCCGCCGACCACCGCCCCGGACCTCCCGCCGCTCGGAGAGGCCGAGAGGCTGGGCGACGCGTACGCGGTCCTCTCCGTCGATCCGCACCGCCAGGTCGTCGAGCTCTTCCGGCCGGCGCTCGATCGCCTCGACGCGATCCCCCTCGGTGCGCTCGCCGACCGCAGGCCCGGGCGCGTGCGGATCGGTGGGCTCGTCGTGACGCGCCAGCACCCGATGACGGCCCGCGGGACGGTGTTCCTCGCCCTGGAGGACGAGACCGGCATGGCGAACGTCACGCTCTGGCCGGACACCTGGGCCCACCTGCGCGGAGTCGTCCGGCGCCACGCGCTCCTCCTCGTCGACGGCGTGCTCCAGCGGGAGGCCGGAGTCGTGAACGTCGTCGCCCACGAGGCCGTCCCGCTCAGCGAGGCGGCACGGTCCGCGGGCGGCCCCGACCAGCCCGCCGGGGTCCGGCGGATGGGCTACGCGGGGATCAGACGCGTCGGATGAGGCGCGGCCGCCGCGGCCCTGCTAGCGCCCGCTCTTCGGCGCGGCCTTCTTCGGCTTGGACGCCGGCTTCCGCGCCTGCTGCGGTGAGGTGAGCCGGAGGAACCGGCGGTAGAAGCCCGCGAACGCGCCGGTCGCGACGCCGAAGAGCGGCGAGACGACGACGGCGTAGAGGAGAGCCTGCGTGCGGAGATCGGCGGTCACGGGGACGGAGCCGGTCGCCGGCGCGGTCAGGACGTAGATCGCGAAGACGAGCCCGGCGAGGAGGCCCGTGAGGAGGCCGAAGAGCCACGACCCGCGCGGCGCGAGCATCCCCGCGAGGAAGGCCGGGATGAGCGGCGGCGGGACGACGAGGACCTGCGCTGCGACCACCCCGATGCTGTTGTCGCGGAGGGCCGGGACCAGGAGGATGACTCCGCCCGCGAGCACGAGAGCCGGCGCGATCCAGAGCGTCCGGGTCGCCCGGAGGACCGCGGGTGCTGCCGCGATGTCGCCCCGGATGTCGGCCGGCCCGGCGGCCATCCGGAATGCCTGCACGATCCCGGGCCGTTGCGGCGGCGCAGCGGGGCCGGCGGGCTTCGCCGACGCCCGCGCGTCCCGTGGCATCGCCGCGGCAGAGACCGACGCCGATGTGCCCTCGTCGCCCGCAACGTCCGCCGCCGCGAGTGCCGCCCGGTGCCGGCGGCGCGCCTCGGCTCGATCGGTGTTCTTCGCGCGAGCCACGTGTCGCTCCTCGTGCATCCAGCACATAGCGTGTCGACCGATGATCAGTCGACGCGGTCATCGTCCCCAATCGGCGGCGAGGCCGCCCGGCCCGCCGCTGCGGGCTCCCGGATGGTAGTCGAACGGGAGGAGCCCCGCCGTCCGGCCGACCCGTGTCGGACGGCGTCAACCTCACGACGAGCCGCGGGCATCTCGTGGTCGATCCGCAGTCGAGCGGGCGTCGACGCGCCGGCGAGCCCACGGCGACCGGCGGCCTGTACACCGTGGACGTGGCGCTCGTCGGGCCGGATCGCCGGCCGGAGCGCGCTCCGCCGTCGGCCGTTCACGTCCGCCCGTCCCCGCCGGGAGGTCCTCGATGCGAATCCCGCGCGGTCCCGTGCTCCTCCTCGGCGCCCTCGCGACGGCAGCGCT
Source organism: Chloroflexota bacterium (assembly GCA_021813655.1). Taxonomy (GTDB): domain Bacteria; phylum Chloroflexota; class Limnocylindria; order Limnocylindrales; family CSP1-4; genus CAIYQJ01. Next base: position 6,963 of record JAKAJU010000151.1, read on the forward strand.
CCTGCCATCCTCCGGCGGCCTGCCGGCCGCAGCGCGCGCCCCCGAGCCGCTCGCGGCCGCCGCCGTCACGTGGCCGGCATCGGTCTCGCTCGTCATCTCCGAGATCGAGACGGGCGGTGCATCCGCGTCGGACGAGTTCATCGAGATCGCGAACGTCGGGCCGGTCGTCGCCGACCTCACGGGCCTGGAGATCGCCGTGGCCAGCTCCTCCGGCACCACGGCATCGCGGCGGATCGGATGGTCGGTCCCGACGCCGATCGAGCCGGGCCGGCACCTCCTCGTGGCGAACGCGGCCGGCGCCTGGGCGGCGGTCGCTGACGGCACGTACACGACGGGCCTCGCCGCGACGGGCGGGGCCGTCGTCCTGCGGCCCGCCGGCGGAACGCCGATCGACGCTATGGGATGGG
>JAKAJU010000002.1 GCA_021813655.1 Chloroflexota bacterium
CATCCGAGACAGATCCCGGTGGCCGGGTCGTCGGTGGACGCGACGGCACCGGAGTCCAGTTCGTGGAGCGCGCCGAGGGGGGTCCGCGACGTCGTGTAGCGGCACGTCGGATACCGCGAGCAGCCCGCGAAGACCGATCCGGTGCGGCCGGCCCGCCGCGCGACGAGGAAGCCTGTCCCGCAGCGCGGGCACGGGGCCGCGAAGGGGAGCGTCGGCGGAGGGGGCGGGCCCTCCTTCTTGATGTAGCGGCAGGCGGGATACCGGTCGCAGCCCACGAACGGCCCGAATCGTCCGCGACGCGCGACGAGCGTGCCGCCGTCAGACGAGCCACATTCCGGACACGGCTCTCCGACCCCCTGCTGCGGGCCGCCGCCCTGGGCCGCGGCGGTCTCACTCGACGCCCCTGCTGCCGCGCCGGGCGTCGGCAGGGGTCGGCTCTCCTTGTGCTCGGGATACCGCGAGCACGCAAGGTACTCGCCGTAGCGCCCGGCCCTCACGACCATCGGGTGGCCCTCGGAGCACACGAACTCGCCCTCGAGCCCGGCATCCGCCGGCGCGAGGCCGATGTCGGCCGGACGGAGCTCCTTGGCCTTCATCGTCGCGCGCGCCGCGAGCGGCCCGTAGAACGCGCGAACGACGGGCACCCATCGGCGCTTCCCGCTCGCGACCGCGTCGAGGTCGCTCTCCATCCGCGCCGTGAAGTCCACGTCGACGAACTCGCCGAAGTGGGCAACGAGGAGGTCCGTCACGATGAACCCGACCGGCTCCGGGACGAGGCGCCGCTCGCGCACGGTCACGTAGCCGCGGTCGACGATCGTCGAGACCGTTGCCGCGTACGTGCTCGGGCGCCCGATGCCGAAGTCCTCGAGCGCCTTGATGAGCGACGCCTCCGTGTATCGCGGCGGGGGCTCCGTGAAGTGCTGCGTGGGGCGCACGTCCGCCCCGTCGGCCTCGGTCCGTGCGACCTCGGTCACCTCGCCCTCGCGGAGCTGCGGCAGCGAGGCCTCGCGCTCGTCCTCGCCGTCGTCGCGACCCTCGGTGTAGACGCGACTGAAGCCGTCGAAGATCGTCCGCGTCGCGCTCGCACGCAGCCCGAATCGCCCGTCCTCGAGCTCGACGGTCGCCGTCTCCATCCGCTTCGGCGCCATCTGGCTCGCGATCGCCCGCTGCCAGATGAGCCGGTACAGGCGTGCCTCGTCGCTCTTGAGCGAACGGGCGACGCGCTCGGGGTCGCGGGCGAACGAGGTCGGCCGGATCGCCTCGTGCGCTTCCTGCGCGTTGCGGGACTTCGTCTTGTAGTGGCGGCCCTTCGGCATCCCGTACGCGGGGCCGAACCGATCGACGACGACCGACTGGGCCTCCCGCATCGCCTGCGACGCGATCGCGACCGAATCCGTTCGCATGTAGGTGATGAGACCGACCTGCTCGCCGTCGACCTCGATGCCTTCATAGAGGCGCTGGGCGACGGACATCGTCCGCTTCGGCGCGAAGCCGAGCTTGCGGCTCGCCTCCTGCTGGAGGGTCGACGTCGTGAAGGGCGGGGCCGGGTTCCGTGTCGACGGACGGACGCTCGTCGCCGTGACGACGGGGTGCGCCGCCCCGAGCTCCTCGACGAGTCGCGCGGCCGTCGCAGCGTCACCGATCGTGGGCTTCGCGCCGTCGACGCGGACGAGATCCGCGACGAAGGTCTCGCCCGCCGCCGTCCGGAGGAGCGCCTCGATCGTCCAGTACTCCTCGGCGACGAACGCACGGATCGCCCGCTCGCGCTCCACGACGAGGCGCACCGCGACCGACTGCACGCGGCCGGCCGACAGGCCGGACCGGACCTTGCGCCACAGCAGCGGGCTGATCGTGTAGCCGACGAGACGATCGACCACCCGACGCGCCTGCTGCGCGTCCACGAGATGGCGGTCGATGCCCCGGGGATGCGCGAACGCCTCGCGGATCGCCTGCTCCGTGATCTCGCTGAACGTCACGCGGCGGGTCCGCTCCTCCGGCAGGTGCGCCGCCTCGGCCACGTGCCACGCGATCGCCTCCCCCTCGCGGTCGAGATCCGTCGCGAGGTAGATCGTCGGGGCGGTCCGGGCCGCCTTCTCAATCGCCTGGACCTGGCGTGCCCTGTCGGCGACGATCTCGTACTCCGGCGCGAAGTCGTTCGCGACGTCCACGCCCATCTCGCCCTTCGCCGGGTGCTCGGGGAGGTCGCGGACGTGACCGTACGAGGCGAGGACGCGGAAGTCCGGTCCGAGATACCGCTCGATCGTGCGCGCCTTGGCGGGCGACTCCACGATCACAAGGTTCCTGCTCATCGCGGGGGAGTCTAGCATCGGCCCATCGCCGGCCGGCTCGTCGCGATCGTCAGGACTCCCGGATCCTCCTGAGGAGATCCTCGTCGATCTCGAGCTCCGGCTCGACCTGCTCGGCCTCCACGACCTCCGTCCCGTACGTCCCGCTCATGTCGCCCGCTGAGGACGCGGGCACCTCGATGAACCGTACGTGCGGAAGCGGGAAGAGGAAGAAGGAGTCGCTCCGGTCCACGAAGAGCGGGCGCTTCCCCGCGACCGTCCGGACATTCGTGCACACGACGCACGCGTCAGAGCTGGACGGCAGCGAGAAGAGGTCGACGAGGAGCGGCTGCTCGCCGTGCAGGTGCAGGACGGCGTCGCGGATGACGGCCACGGGCGGCGCCGGCTACGGCGTGTAGAAGTCCGAGACGATCCGGACGCTGCCCTCATGGACCCAGACGCCGATCCCGACCCGCGTGTACGCGGCGTTCATGAGGTTCACGTAGTGACCGCCGTTGTACGGCTTCTCGCTCTGGAAGAAGAGCTCGGTCGCGATCGCGCCGCGAGCGGGGTCGCCCGACGGGCAGCCGATGTTCTCCGCCCACCGGTAGCTCCGGAAGCCGGCCCGCGCGAGGCGCGTGCCCGGGTTGCCGTCGAGGAAGTGGTCGCAGGCCCCGCGCTCGGCCAGGTACTTCGCGTACGGACGCGCGACCTTGGCCGCGATCGAGGCGTCGTAGACGAGCGGCGCGACGTCGCGCCCGCCGGGGCTCGTGCACGAGCCGTTCGACGCGACCCAGCCGCCGGTCCTGGTGCAGTTCATCAGCGTGAGGAAGTAGCGCTCGACAGACGCCCACGCGCCGCCGCCGACGACGGCACCCGCGCTGGGGGCGGGCGCAGTCGACCTCGACCGCGTGGCCCTCGTCGAGTTCGAGGCGGTCGTCGCGGACTTGGGCTTCGCCGGGGGCTTGGGCGCGGCCGGCTTCAGCACCGTCGTGAACGTCGCGGTGGTGGTCTTCGCGAGCGGCGCGCCCGATGCCGATCGAGCCTTCGTGGAGACCGACAGGACGACCTTCGCCGCGTACGGCAGCGCCGACTTCGGCGTGAAGACGAGGACGGTGTCACCCTCCGCCCACCGGACCTTGCCCGCGATCGCCTTGCCCTTCACGGTCGCCTTGAACGCCGCGGCCGTCTTCGTCCGATCCATCTTCGCGGTGAACCGGACGGACAGCACGGCGTCGCGCGCGACCTTCGTCGCCTTCGCCGTGGGGCGGAACCGGACCACCGCCGGAGCGGCCGTGGTCCTCGCCGCGAGGCGCCGGACAGCCCCGACCGCCGCGCCGTCGGCGTCCAGCAGGCCGGCGCCGAGCGCGACCGTGTACACCGTGTCCGCCTTCAGCGGCGCCACCGGCGTCACCGTGACGACGGTCCCGCCGGCCCGCGCCGCGCTCGTGACCTTGATCTTCACCGCCGGCGTGATCTTCAGGGCCGCACGGACCGTGGCGACGTCCACGGGGTGATCGAATGTCAGCGTGAACGCCGAATCCGTCGTGATTCGCTTGCCGTCCGTCTTCGTGGCCGCGAGCACGGCCGCCGTGGCCGGGCGCGTGACGAACGACGAGCGCACGGGCGCGGCCAAGGCGGCCCCCTGCGCGTCGCGGGCTCCCGCGTCGACCGTCACCGTCACGTAGGTCGCAGGCGCCCAGGGGGTCGAGGGCGAGACGATGAGCCGTCGGCCGCCGTCCTCCCAGCGGAGCGTGACCGCTGTGGCCGGCTGGACGCGCAGCGCGGTCGCGACGCTCGCAGCGTCCATGGGGGACGTGAAGTCGATCGTGACCGCGCTCGCGAGCGCGGCATCGGTCTGCAGGGGCCCGGAGAGGCGGGCCGCGACCACGGGCGCGATCGGCGTCGTGGGCCTCGCCGCCGCCTCGCGTGGTGCGAGGGCGACGACCGAGGCGCCCGCGAGGGCCACCATCCCCACGATCAGCGCCACGCGAGAGGCGGCGGAGCGCCGCACGGCCGACGTGGCGACGATGGCGGCGACGATCGGGATGGACAGCACCGCGGCTGCGAGATTGCGCAATAACTCCTCCTGGTCGGGGGACTCCCGCTCTCCGCGGGGATCCGCGCCCGGCTCGGACGCAGTCCGGTCCACCGGAGGGTACACCGGACGGACAGGGTCGGGCAACCACTGTGCCGGCATGCGAGCGTGGACGCGCGTCACGCAAGGTCCGACAGCGGCCCGGAGAGACGGTACCGGCCATAGGCGGCGGCCACCAGCCCGAGATCCTCCAGCATCGTCAGGGCGGCGAGGGCGCCCGGGACCGAGAGGCCCGTCGCCGCCACGACGTGGTCTGCGCCGCGCGACCCTCCCGACAGCGAGCGCGCCACCGCCGCCACGGGGCCTGGCAACCCCGCGAGGACCGCCGCCGGGCTCGGGCTCGTGACCGAGGAGGCGGGGCCGCGCGATCTCCCCGTCCCGATGGTCGCCAGAGCCGCCCCACCGACGAGTCCGAGGTCCTCCACGAGCCCGCCCACGCTCGCGACCACGCGGACCCCACCGGGGTACTCGCGAAGAAGCCCGAGACACCCGGCGCTCATCGGCGCGTCGAGAGACCCGGGGACGACGAAGCACTCCCGGCCCTGCTCGAGCGCCCAACCGGCGGTGATGAGGGCGCCGCTCCGCGGGCCGGCCTCGACGACGACGGTCGCCTCGGCGAGCCCGCTGATCACGCGGTTCCGACGCGGGAATGTCCCGCGAGACGGGCTCGTCGCCGGGGCATGCTCGCTCGCGATCGCGCCGCCCGACGAGACGATCCGCTCGGCAAGGGACGCATGCTGCCGGAGGACGGCACGGGCGTGGCCTCCACCGATGACGGCGATCGTGCGCCCGCCGACGCCTACCGTGGCCGCGTGGGCGACACCGTCGATGCCGGACGCGAGGCCGGAGATCACGACGGCGCCGGCTCGGGCGACCGAACCGGCGATCCGGGCGGCGACCGAGCGGCCGGCGTCGGTGGGACGGCGCGTGCCGACGACCGCGACGCTCCTCGTCTCCGCAAGGCCGTCGAGCGACCCGCGGACGAAGAGGACCGGCGGAGGCAGCTCGATCCCCGCGAGCAGGGCGGGATAGCCCGGATCGTCGAGCGTCAGCACCGTCAGGCCCGCCTCGCGGATCGACGTCAGGATCCGACGACGATCCTGCACTGCCGTCGCGATCGCCTCGCCGAGCCCGCGGCTCGTTCGCGGGCCCATCGCCGCGACCAAGGCCGCAGCACCGTCGGACCGGCTCGCCGCGACGAGGACCGATCGCGCGTCGCCGTAGGCGCTCACAAGCGCGACGAGACCGGCCGGCCCGAGCCCGTCGACCGATGCGAGCACCGCCCACGCGTCGGACTCGTCATCGTGGCGCCTGCGACGTCCGCGGGACGCGAGCTCGGGCGGCGCGGAGGCGGCGACCGACTCGCCCGTCGGCAGAACCGCGGCGGCCGGAGCCGGATCGACGCCTCGGACCGGGCCAGGACCGACCGGACCGTCCCGTCCGACGCCGAGCACGCCTGCCTCAGGCCGCGACGCCGGACGCGAGGCGGTACCGGGCAGCCTCGGCGACGTGGTCCGGTCCGACGCGCTCGTCGCCGGCGAGGTCGGCGATCGTCCGCGCGACGCGGATCGTGCGTTCCGTCCCTCGAGCCGACAGCCGCTCCCGCTCGTCGATCCGCCGCAGTCGGTCGCGTGCCGCGGGCGTCACCGCCGCCAGCGCGCGCAGCCGCCGCCCGGCGAGCCTGGCGTTGGGCACACCGCCGTTGCGTGCCGCCTGAGCAGCCCGTGCTGACGCGATCCGGGCACGCACCGTCGCGGACGGCTCGGGGTCAGCAGCCCGGAGCAGCTCCACCGCCGGGACGCGTGGCATCCATGCCCAGAGGTCGATCCGGTCGCGCAGCGGCCCGGAGACCCGCGCGGCATACCGCTCGGGCGTCCCGGAGATGCAGCGACAGGCCGCGCCGTCGTCGCCCGCGTGTCCGCACGGGCACGGGTTCATCGCGGCGACCAGCTGGAAGCGCGCCGGGAACGTCGTGGCCCGGCCCGCCCGCGCGATGACGACGTGACCGTCCTCGAGCGGCTGGCGCAGCGCCTCCAGGACGTCTCGCGAGAACTCGGGCAATTCGTCGAGGAAGAGGACGCCCCCGTCGGCGAGGCTGACTTCGCCCGGCGAGAGCATGGGACCACCCCCGACGAGGGCCGCGTACGAGGCCGTGTGATGCGGCGCGCGGAACGGCCGCCCTCGGACGAGCGCCCCGAACGGGCCAAGGCCTGCCGCCGACGCCACGACGGTCGCCGCGAGAGCCTCCGCGTCGTCGAGATCCGGGAGGAGCGTGGGGATCGTGCGGGCGAGGAGCGTCTTGCCGGTGCCCGGCGGGCCCACGAGGACGAGCGAGTGCCCGCCGGCAAGGGCGACCTCGAGGCCGCGCCGGGCTTCCGACTGACCGCGGACCTCGGCGAGATCGGGGTGCGCGTCCCCGACCGCGGCACGCGGCGTCGCCGCATCGACCGTGGCGCCGCCCGGCGTGCGCTCTGGCCCGACGCCGCCCGATTCGGCACCCGATCTCCCGGAGCAGGGCGTCGGGTCCATCGCGACGATCCGCGGGATCCGCGCCCGCACCGCTCCGGTTCGTCGGCGGTGCGCGACGAGCTCCGCAAGCCCACCGAGGTCCGCGACCTCCACGACATCGAGACCGGGCACGAGCCGCGCCTCCGGGCCCGCGCCGGCGGGCACGGCGAGACGACGGACGCCGCGCCGCCCGAGTGCGATCGCCAGCGGCAGGATCCCGGGGACGGTGCGGATCTCGCCGCCGAGCGACAGCTCACCGATGATCGCCCACCGGTCCCGGGCCGCCAACTGCTCCGATCCGAGCAGGATCCCCACGGCGATCGCCGCGTCGAGGCTCGATCCGGCCTTGCGCATGTCCGGCGGCGCGAGGTTCACGGTGATCCGCCGCGCGGGATGGACGAACCCGCTGTTGCGGATCGCGCCACGGATCCTTTCGCGCGATTCCTGGAGAGCCGCGTCGGCGAGACCGACGATCGTGAACCCCGGGAGCCCCGGCGCGACGTCGACCTCGACGCGGATGACGCGACCTTCGAGGCCCCGCAGGGTGGCGGATGCGAGCGTGACGAGCATGCCCCGAGTCTCGTCGGGGCCCGTCGTCCTCGCGTTGGCGGCGGGTGCGCGGCAGCTCAGCCGCCGATCACCGCGCGATCTCCTCCTCGCGCTCCGCGTCGATCGCTCGCGCGATCCCGACGACGGCGCGGCCCAGCGCGCTGTCGGGGCGGCCCTCGAGGACCGGCTCGCCGCTGTTGAGCGCGCTGATCGCGCCGCGGTAGTCGTTCACCACCTGGAGGTCGATCCGGTGGCGCAGCGCGCTCTCCGCGTTCTTCACGTTGATCCCCGTGAACGCGGTCGAGCGGTTGAGCACGAGCTTCACCCGGGCCCGATCGTACGCGAGGTTCGAGAGGGTCTCGAGGACGATCCGCACGTTCTTGAGGCTCGCAAGGTCGGCGGTCAGGACGACGAAGATCGCCTGGGCGGCGTCGAAGATCCGCAGGTTCACCTCGTCAAGGCGCTTGTCCGTGTCGACGACGACGAAGTCGTACGTCGACCGCAGGATCTCGAGGATCTGGGGGAAATGCTCGGGCGTCACGAGCTCCGCCGTCTCCGGCGAGGGCGGGGCGAGCAGGACGTCGATGCCCGAATCGTGGCGGACCATCACCTGCCGGACGAGCTCGGCGTCGATCGTCGGCGCGCTCACGATGTCGACGATGCTCTTGCGGTCGAGCCCGAGATCGAGGAATACGCGGTGGTCCCCGAACTGGAGATTCCCGTCCACGAGGGCGACGTCGCGGCCGGCGTCGCGGTGGAGGGCGATCGCGACGTTGATCGCGAGCGTCGTCGTGCCCACCCCGCCCTTCGCGCCGTAGAAGGCGAGGATCCCGCCGGTCGGTGCGGCCGGTTCCTCTTCGAGCGCCGGCGCGAAGCGCGACAGGAGGCTCCGGATCCGCGCGATCAGCTCGGCCGGATGGAACGGCTTCATGAGGTAGTCGTCGGCGCCTGCGCGCAGGCCACGGATCCGCTGCTCGACGTCCCCCTCGGCCGTGAGCATGACGATCGGGACGTGGGCCCCCGCTCCCTCGTCCTCGCGGATCCGCTGTGCGACCGCGTAGCCGTCGAGTCGCGGCAGCATGAGGTCGAGGATGACGAGCGCGGGGTGCTCGGCGGCCCATGCCTTGAGGGCCTCCGGTCCGTCGCTCACGACGGAGACCTCGAACCCCTCCTGGCGGAGCGTGTACGAGAGGAGCCGCTGGACGTTCGGGTCGTCGTCGACGACCAGGATCCTGGCTGCCATCGACCTCACTCGATCCCTGGGAACGACGGGCCGCTCCGCGTCACCGCGGCGCGTCGCGCCGATGCCGGACGCGAGTATAGGGGACGCCACGGGGCCCTCCGCACGGGCCGGACCTCCCTCGCCCCGACCCGGGTCGCCAGGAGCGCTGTCAGGCGCCCGATCGGCCCATGGGGGGCGTCGCGTCAGGCGTCGGGCGGCGACCCCTGCGCGACGATGGTCGGAGCCACGTCGCGCGCCCCACCCCTGTCGCGCATCCCCTCGTCCACGAGGCCCGCGAACGACTCGACGAGCCGACTGAGCTCGAGCGGGAGGACGAACTTCGTGGAGGGGGACGCCCCGAGTGCCTTGAGCGTCTCGAGGTACTGGAGCGCCATCGTCTTCTGGTCGACCGTCTGCGCTGCCGAGTAGATCCGCTCCAGCGCCTGGGAGTACCCCTCGGCGTTGAGGATCTGCGACTGGCGGAACCCCTCCGCCGTCAGGATCGCGGACTGGCGCGCGCCCTCGGCGGTGAGGATCGCCGCCTGCTTCGCCCCTTCGGCGATGTTGATCTCGGACTGGCGCCTCCCCTCGGATTCGGTGATCACGGCCCGCCGCGTGCGCTCCGCCGAGAGCTGCCGGTTCATCGCGTCCTGGACGTCGCGCGGCGGCGTGATCTCCCGGATCTCAACGGTCGTGACCTTGCCGCCCCACCGCTCGGTCACCTCGTCGAGCTTCGTCCGGAGGATCTCGTTGATCTGCTCGCGGCGGGAGAGCACCTCGTCGAGGAGGATGTCGCCGATCACCGCGCGGAGCGTCGTCGTCGCGACGCCCTGGAGGGCGCCGGCGAAATGCACCACGTTCACGATGCTCTTGAGGGGATCCGCGATCCGCCAGTAGATGAGGAAGTCGACGTTGATCGGCGCGTTGTCCTTCGTGATCGTGGTCTGGCTGGGGACCTCGATGAAGTTCTCGCGGAGATCCACGCGGACGGGCCGGTCGACGACCGGGATGAGGAAGATGATCCCGGGGCCCTTCACGAGGCGCGGCCCGGTTCGGCCGAGCCGGAAGATCACCAGGCGGTCGTACTCGTTGACGATCCGCACGCTCAGGTAGAGCAGGAGGGCGACAAGGAGAAGGACGACGATCGCCACCAGGATCGTCACCAGAATGGACCCGTCCACGTGCCGCTCCCTCCCGAACCGTGTCGCCCAGGCCGCGTGCGCGTTCGACGGCGTCAGCGCGGCCCGACTGCCCCGCCCCCAGTATCACACCGCGTGGCGCCGGCCTCGCCGGACACGGCACGCCTCTCGAGGAAGTCGAAGACCAGCCGGCTCCAGGTCTCGAGGCCGTCCCGCACGTCGCGCACGTCCTCCGGCGCCGCGAAGGTCCCGGCGAGCTTCTCGGTCTCGCGGATGGCGACCGGTCGACCGTCAGCCTCGGCGACGCAGACGATGCCGAGATGGACGGCTCCGACGTCCGTCGTGTCGTCGTTGAGCAGGCCGACCGGGCGGAACGGCGGCACGAACGCGGCTGCGATCTCCTCCTCCCACTCGCGGCGGAACCCCCCGGCGACATCGACGTCCGCCGGGTTCACGTGTCCGCCGATCCCGATCGACCACAGGTCGTGGAGTCGCGCGTCACCGCCCGCCCGCGTCCGGCGCATGAGGAAGTAGCGCGGGCCGTCGCGGAGCACGAGGTACGGGATCAGCTGCTTGAGCGAGGGATCGGACTCCACCTCGGAGCGCCGGCGGAACTCGCCGTGGCGCGCGGCCGTCGCGAGGAGCGCCTCCACGCCGCCGGCACGGACCCCGAGCCACCCGGCCCCCCCGAGCGCGAGCGCGCGAGGGACGACGAGGACGCGCTCGTCGCTCACGATGGATCCGGGCGGGGCGCGTCGCGGTCCGGCGTCGGGGCTCGGTCGCGGTCCACCTCGAGGTCCGCCTGCAACGCGCGCGCGTCGGGCCCTCCGACTGCCTCGAGCGCGGCGATCCACGCATCGAGCCGATCGCGGACGTCACGCAGGCGTGCGGCGACCGCCGGACCGTTCGTGGCGAGGATCCCTGCGCCCATCGCCGCGTCTCCTCGGGCGAGCCGCGTCATGTCGCGCCATCCCGAGGCGGCGAGCGTGCGCGCCACCTTCCACGTCTCCGGCGGCGGCTCACCGGGTGCTCCCGCCATCGCCTCGACGAGCGCGGCGGCCACGACGAGCGGCGCGTGGCTGATCGCTGCCGTCGCCGCGTCGTGCGTCGCGGCGTCCAACGCCACCGTCCGCGCGCCGCATGCGCGCGCGAGGCGCTCGACCCGCTCGATGTCGAAGCGTCGTGCGGCGCGGCCCGGGATCACCACCCACGGACGGTCGACGAAGAGGTCCGCGGAGGCGCCGCCGAAGCCCGACGTCTCCCGCCCGGCCATCGGGTGGCCACCGACGAACGCGAGGCCGGCCGCGTCCGCGCGCCGGACGATCACCCCCTTCGTGCTCGCGACGTCGGTCACGGTGGCGTCTCGACCCAGGACGCCGTCCGGCAGCGATCCGAGCAGATCGATGAGCTGGAGCGTCGCCAGAGGTGGCGCTGCGATGACGATGAGGTCGGCTCCCGCCACGGCGGCAGCCGGGTCGTCGGCGACTTCGTCGATCACCCCGGCGGCCAGCGCCGCCCGGGGCCCCTCGCCGCGCGGCGTCCAAGCCGCGACGACCGCGAGCTCGGCTGCCCGATCGCCGCGCAGGGCGCGGGCGATGGAGCCGCCGATGAGGCCGAGCCCGAGGAACGCGACGCGCATGGCGCCGAGTCTACGTCGCCGCCCGTCGTGCGCGCGGCTGCGGGCCGCCGACGGGCCGAACGGCCCCTCTGCCCACACACCCACCGGCTATCATCGATCTGCCGCTGACGCGCTCGGCGGGGACGTCCTCGAAGGGGGGAGGCGTGGTGGACGATCCACGGATCCGGGTCCTCGTCGTCGACGATCACCGCGTCCTCGCCGAGGCGCTCGTGGCCGCCCTCTCGGAGGAGCCGGACATCCACGTCGTCGGCGTCGCCTCGCAGGTCGCCGACGTCGCCGGACACCTCGATGCCCGGGTGGATGTCGTTCTCATGGATTACATGCTCGGCGACGGGACGGGCGCCGACGCCACGCGGATCGTGAAGTCACGGCAGCCCGACGCGGCCGTGGTCATCCTCACCGCGGTCACCGACGGCGAGACGATCCTCGAGACCGTGAAGGCCGGCGCAGACGGCTACCTGACGAAGGACAGGGCCCTCGACGACGTGGTCGCGTCCGTGCGCGCGGCGCACGCGCACGAGATCCTCCTGCCGCGCTCCGTGATCATGGAGATCGCGCTGCGCGTGGCCGAGGCCCGCCAGGCGAGCGCCGAGAGCGTGCCGATCGAGCCTCTGACGCCACGCGAGCTCGAGGTCCTGCGCCTGCTGACCGAGGGGCTCGACTCCGAGACGATCTGCGTGCGGCTCTCGATCGCGCCGAACACGCTCAGGACGCACACGCAGAACATGATGTCCAAGTTCGGGACGCACTCCAAGCTCGAGACCGTCGCGTTCGCGCTCCGTCACGGGCTCGTCGAGCCGCCCCAACCCGAACGGGCCCGACTGACGCCGCTAGCCTGACCCGCACCCGACCCAGGCGCGCGGCGTCCGGCGGGCGGGCCCGCCGGACGCCGACCACTCACGCGACCGCGCGCGTCGCGCGCGGCCTCCCCATCTCCCTCAGTCGCTGATGACCGGGACCGCGGCGAGCGCCGCGGCGACCCGATCGGCCGGATACTCATAGTCCTCGAGGGCACCCGCGAGGTACCGCTCGTACGCGCTCAGGTCGAAGTGGCCGTGCCCCGACAGGTTGAAGAGGATGACGCGCGACTGGCCGGCCTCGCGGGCCTCGATCGCCTCGTCGATCGCGACGCGGATCGCGTGGCTCGACTCCGGGGCCGGAAGGATCCCCTCACTGCGCGCGAAGAGGACGCCCGCCTCGAAGCTCGGATTCTGGTGGACGGCGCGCGCCTCGATGAGGCCCTTGTCCTTCACGAGGCTCACGAGCGGCGCCATCCCGTGGTAGCGCAGGCCGCCCGCGTGGATCGGCTCGGGGATGAAGTCGTGCCCGAGCGTGTGCATCTTCACGAGCGGCGTCAGGCGCGCGGTGTCCCCGAAGTCGTACTCGTACACGCCCTTCGTCAGGCTCGGGGCCGCCTCGGGCTCGACCGCCACGATGCGCGCGTGTCCCTCGCCGCGAAGCTTCCGGCCCAGCCACGGGAACGCCATCCCGGCGAAGTTGGACCCGCCGCCGGCGCACGCGATGATGACGTCCGGCTCCTCCCCGGCCATCGCCATCTGCTCGATCGCCTCGATGCCGATGACGGACTGGTGGACCAGGACGTGGTTGAGCACCGACCCGAGGGAGTACTTCGTGTCGTCGCGCGTCGCCGCGTCCTCGACCGCCTCAGAGATCGCGATGCCGAGGGAGCCCGGGTTCTCGGGCGTGGCGGCGAGCACCTGGCGGCCGTAGTTCGTCGTCGGCGACGGACTGGCGACGACCTGCGCGCCGTACGTCTCCATGAGCATCCGGCGGTACGGCTTCTGGTCGTAGCTCGCCCGCACCATGTAGACCTTGACCTCGAGGCCGAAGAGGGCCCCGGCGATCGCCAGGCTCGTCCCCCACTGGCCGGCACCGGTCTCGGTCGCCAGCCGCGTGACGCCTTCGTTCTTGTTGTACCAGGCCTGGGCGAGCGCGGTGTTCGGCTTGTGGCTCCCGCCCGGGCTCACGCCCTCGTACTTGTAGTAGATGTGGGCGGGCGTTCCGAGCGCCTTCTCGAGCCGCCGGGCGCGGTACACGGGGCTCGGCCGATACAGCCTGTAGGCCTCCCGGACCGGCTCCGGGATCTCGATCTCGCGTTCGGCGGAGACCTCCTGCGCGATGAGCGCCATCGGGAAGAGCGGCGCGAGGTCGGCCGGGCCGATCGGCTGGCCCGTCCCGGGATGGAGGACGGCGGCCGGCGCGAACGGCAGGTCCGCCACGATGTTGTACCAGGCGCGCGGGATCCGATCCTCGTCGAGGACGTACTTCGTGCGATCGCTCATCGGGTGTGTCTCCTCGCGGACGGATCCCCAGGGGCCAAGCATCCGGCCCATCCCGACGGGCGGGCCGGACCTACGCCGAACGCCGCCGGGGGCCGGGCCCGCCGACGCGGAGTTCCGCGTGGTGCGCGCAGTGTCGCCGACGACCCCGCCTCGACGCAAGCCGACCGGCCGTGGCGACGCGCCGGCACGCTCACCGGCCGAACGGCGCCTCCGCGACGACGACGTAGCGCGCGGGTCCGCGGCCGAGGTGGCTCTCGTAGAGGACGAGCGAGCCGGCCCGCCATGAGGCCGCGAAACGCGATGCGGCGGCCGCGAGGGCGGCTGCCGCCGCCAGCCCCCCTCGCGGGTCCTCGCAGCGCGCGAGCGTGAGGTGTGCGCGGAAGGGCCGGCCCTCGGACACCCAGCCCCGCGTGGCAAGTGCCCCGTCCAGGCGCACCGCGAGGGCGGCGAGGTCGGCGCCGCCGGCGGACACCCCGAGCCAGAGCGTCCGGGGCTCCGCCGGACGGGGAAACGCCCCACTCCCGTGGAGCGCGATCTCGAACTCCCGCGATCCGCGCGCGGCCTCCACGACTGCCTCCGCCGCGCCAGCGACTCGGTCGGCGGGCGTCGCGCCGAGGAACCGGATCGTGAGGTGGAACGCGTCGGGCCCCACCCAGCGGGCCGCGCCGGGCGGCGAGGACCTCCGGGCCGCGTCGAGGACCCGCGCGATGCGATCGCGGACGTCCGGCGGGACCGGCACCGCGATGAACAGGCGACGATCGGCGGGCGCGCCCCGCTCCGCGATCCCCTCCTCCGGCCGGAAGGGAGCCGGGTGCGCGCCGAGACCGACAGAGCCCGGCCTCCGGTCAGCAGCGCCCGTCTTCGTCCGCCTCCGCGGCCTCGACGGCGGCCGCGACCTCGCGCTCCCACGCGACGCGATCCGCGGCGAGGACCTCCAGTGCGCGCTCGACCGGCCGCCAGCCGACGATCTCGGTCTCCTTGCTCTCGAGGAGCTTGTAGGTGGCGAAGAAGTTCTCGATCTCGATGAGCCTGTGCGGCCGCACCTGGTCGAGGCTCTCGATGTGGGCCTGGTGGGGGTCGGCGATCGCGACGCAGAGGACCTTGAAGTCGAACCCCTTCTCGTCGCGCATCTCGAGGCCGCCGATGGGCCGCGCCCACACGCGGCAACCCGTGAAGGTGGGCTCGTCGATCACGAGGAGGGCGTCCGTGTGGTCGCCGTCGAGCGCGCGGGTGCCGCTGATGAAGCCGTAGTCGAAGTTGTAGAAGACCGCGGACGAGAGGACACGGTCAAGGCGGAAGACGTGCGACTCCTCGTCGTACTCGTACTTGTTGCGGGTGCCGCGAGGGATCTCGACGACGATCTCCACCTCGCGGGGGAAGGCGGCGGCATGCAGGGAGGTCATGGCGGCACGATACGTCACCGTCCGACGCGGCGGCTGCGCCTCCGCCGCCGGTCACTCGTTGTAGAGCCGCTCCTCGATGAGCTTCTCCTGCACGGCGCGTCCGTTGGGATCGAAGCAGCTGAACTCGAAGTGCTTCTCGAACTCGAGGTCGACGTTGTCCTGGCCGCCGCGGTTCTTCTCCACCGTCACGATGACCCAGTCGCGGAAGCGTTGCGCCTGGTACGGATTGAACTCGATGTTCACCTTCGCGACGATGTTGTACTTCTCGTTGAGGATCAGGATGATGTCCGCCTCGTAGTTGATCGCGGACGAGCCTCGAAGGTGGAAGTTGCGCAGCCTCTGCGCCTTCAGGCCCTCCTTGTCCGCCGCGACGATCGCGATCACGGGGACCTCCTCGGAGAGCGCGATGTCCTTGAGCCCGTTCACCGAGAACGTGACCTTCTCGGCCTCCGACGTGGGCTCGGGGATCTGCGGGACCTTCTGCAGGTAGTCCACCACGAGCATGAGCTGGCGGTCGCCGGAGACGTCCCGGTGGCGTCGCACGAGGGTCCGCAGATTGTCGATCGTGCTCGCCGTCTGCGAGCCGCGCATGAGGAAGAGGTTCTGGCCGTAGCGACCGATCCGGTCGAGGCTGGGGCGCAGCCGCGGGTTGTCCGAGAGCTCGGGGTTGCCGCCGCCTTCGGACATCCACGACCCGAGGATCTCCGCGCGCACGTCCTGGATGCGGATGGCGCCGGTCTTCTGCGGCAGGTGCGCGAGCGCCGACTCGAGCGCGATGAGGCGGTTGAGGAGGTACTGCTCCTCGTGCTCGAAGCAGACGTACAGGACGTTCGCCTGGCCCGACATGGCGACGTTGCGCGCCATCTGCAGGGCCATCGTCGTCTTGCCGGTCCCCTGGGCACCGCCGATGAGCAGGAGCTCACCGGCACGCAGGCCCGCGCCGATCGTCTTGTCGAGGGGCGTGAAGCCGAGCGGGATCGGCTGGTACTCGCCGACCTTCCCGCTCGCGACCCGGTCGTTGAGGTCGAGCAGGACCTGCAGGGCCGACCGTGGCGTCAGCGACCCCCCGTCCGTGTCGAGTCGCCAGGCCCGTGCGGCGACGCCGTGGTGCTCGGTCGTCTCGCTCGTCACGGTCACCTCCTCACGCGATGGCGGTGGTCATGCTAGCACCGCCCTCCGGACCGGCGACAATGGCGCGATGGTCCTCCTCTGCCGGTGGCCGCGAGACGGCCTCCGCGGACTCGAGCTGCCCGGGTGTGCGGCGAGACGGCGGTAGCGAGGCCGAGGTCAGCCAGCTGTGCGGAGCCCCTCCACCCCGGTCGCCGCGAGCTCGTCCCAGTAGGCGACGACGGTGCGGATGCCGGTCTCGACGTTGGCCAGCACCATCGATTCGTTGGGGGCATGGGCGTGGTCGTCGTCGTTCGCGAAGCCCAGGAGGACGACCGGGAGCCCGACGATCGATTCGAACGACGCGCAGATCGGGACCGACCCTCCCTCGCGGATGTACAGGGGTGTCACGCCGAACGTCTTCTCGATCGCCCGGGCGGCTGCGCGCGTCGCGGGATGCTCGATCGGCGTCAGCGAGGGACGGCCGCCGCCGAGAGCGTCGACGCGGACGGAGACGCCGGGGGGTGCGACGTCCTCGATGTACGCGCGGACGAGATCCGTGATCCGGTCCGGGTCCTGGTCAGCGACGAGGCGGCACGTGATCTTCGCGTGCGCCGAGGCCGGGATGATCGTCTTGCCGCCCGCCCCCTGGAACCCGCCCCAGATCCCGTTGAGATCGAGTGTGGGCCGCGCGCCGCGCCGCTCGAGCGTCGTGTACCCGACCTCGCCGTAGAGCGCGGGGACGCCCGTCGCGACCCGATAGGCCTCCTCGTCGAAGGGCAGCGCCGCGAATGCTGCGCGGTCCTCGTCGGCCAGCGGGACGACGTCGTCGTAGAAGCCCGGGACGCGGATCCGGCCGTCGGGGCCCTTGAGCGCCGCCACGATCTCGCAGAGGGCGTTGAGCGGGTTGTTCACGACCCCGCCGAAGCTCCCCGAGTGGAGATCGCGCGGCGCCCCGTCCACGTGCACCTCGAGCGCGGCGACCCCGCGCAGGCCGATCGTGACCGCGGGCCGGTTGCCATCGAAGAAGCCGGTGTCGGAGATCACCGCGAGATCCGCGGCGAGCCGCTCCCGGTTCGCCTCGAGCCAGGCGTCGAGGTGGACGGAGCTCGACTCCTCCTCGCCCTCGAACACGTACTTGACGTTGACCGGCAGGGTGCCGCGCGTCGCCAGAGCGGCCTCGAGCGCCCGGACGTGCAGCATCACCTGGCCCTTGTCGTCGGCGGCCCCGCGGCCCACGACGCGCCCGTCCGCCACGAACGGCTCGAAGGGCGCCGTCTCCCACTCGTCGATCGGGTCGACGGGCTGGACGTCGTAGTGGCCATAGACCACGACCGTGGGCGCGCCGTCCGCATGGAGCCGGTCGCCGTAGACGATCGGGTGGCCGCCCGTCTCGCAGACCTCGACGTTCTCGGCTCCGGCGGCGCGCATCTGGTCCGCCAGCCACTCCGCCGCGCGCCTGCAGTCCGGAGCGTGATCGGGGATCCCCGAGATGCTCGGGATGCGGAGGAAGTCCAGGTACGCGGCGAGGCGCCGCTCGCGATGCTCCTCGAGGTAGGCGTCCAGCGACGTGGTCTCCGCGGTCATGGATCCTCCGATGGGCGTCCGGTCCGTTCGACCCGGCCATTCTACGGGTCCCGGCCGACGGACGGGGCTGGACCCGGCCGTCGGCCATCGCTCCCCGGCCGACGCGCGCCTGCGAGCTGACGACCCCGGCGGGATCCCGCCGGGGTCGTCATCGTGTCTCGGGTGTGGGGCCGGCGCGGCTACGCGGGGCTGGGGCTCGGGTTCGGCGCCGGGGTACCGGCCGGTGCCGTCGGCGGCACCGACGGCGGCTCGGGGCGGCCGACGAGCCGCGGGACGCCCCCGTGGACGTCCTCCTTCGGCGGAAGGTCGGCGAAGAGCTTCTCGAACTCCTCGGCGTCCACCGTCTCCTCGGCCACCAGCTTCTCCGCGAGGGCGACCAGCCGCTGCTTGTGTGAGACGAGGACTTCCTGCGCCCGGGCGTAGGCCGTGTCGACGATCCGGCGGACCTCCTCGTCGATCTGCTTCGCGACCTCGTCCGAGTAGTTGCGCTGCTCGCCGATCTCGCGCCCGAGGAAGACGAGTTCGTCGCGCTTCCCGAACGAGAGCGGGCCGAGACGGTCGCTCATCCCGAACTCCGTCACCATCCGGCGCGCGAGGTCGGTCGCCTTCTCGATGTCGTTCGCAGCACCGGTCGTCGTGTCCCCGAAGATGAGGCGCTCGGCGACATTGCCGCCCAGCAGGCCGGCGATCTTGTCCTCGAACTCGGTCTTGCTCTGGAGGTAGCGGTCCTCCGTCGGCAGCGCCATGGTGTAGCCGAGGGCCATGCCACGGCTGATGATCGTGACCTTGGCCACCGGGTCGCACTTCGGCAGGATCCGCTGCACGACCGCGTGGCCGCCCTCGTGATAGGCGATGACGAGCTTCTCCGCGTCGGAGATGACGCGGCTCTTGCGCTCCGGGCCGGCCACGATCCGCTCGAGCGCCTCCTGGAACTCGGGCATCGCGATCGTCTTCTTGTTGCGGCGGGCCGCGAGGATGGCCGACTCGTTCACGAGGTTCGCGAGGTCCGCCCCCGAGAAGCCGGGCGACTGCCGCGCGATCTCGCTGACGTCCACGGTCCTGTCGAGCGGCTTGCCCTTCGTGTGGACCTTCAGGATCTCCACGCGGCCCCTCATGTCGGGCCGGTCGAGGATGACCTGGCGGTCGAACCGACCGGGCCGGAGGAGGGCCGGGTCGAGGACGTCGGGCCGGTTCGTGGCGGCGACGACGATCACGTTCGTGTTCGTGTCGAACCCGTCCATCTCGACGAGGATCTGGTTGAGCGTCTGCTCGCGCTCGTCGTGGGATCCGCCGAGCCCGGCGCCACGCTGACGGCCGACCGCGTCGATCTCGTCCACGAAGACGATGCACGGACTGTTGCGCTTGGCCTGGTCGAAGAGGTCCCGGACGCGGCTCGCACCGACGCCGACGAACATCTCGACGAACTCGGAGCCCGAGATGCTGAAGAACGGCACGCCCGCCTCGCCCGCGACCGCGCGGGCCATGAGCGTCTTGCCGGTGCCGGGCGGCCCCACGAGGAGCACGCCGCGCGGGATCCGCGCCCCGAGAGTGTTGAACTTCTCGGGGTACTTGAGGAACTCGACGACTTCCTGCAGCTCCGTCTTCGCCTCGTCCACGCCCGCGACGTCGTTGAACGTGACGACCTGCTTGTTGCCCAGGAACATCCGGGCACGGCTCTTGCCGAAGCTCATGGCCTGGTTGTTCGTGCCCTGAGCCTGCCGCATCATGAAGAAGATGAAGCCGCCGATGAGCAGCACCGGCAGGAGGGCGCTGATGAGCAACCCCAGCCACTGGCCGGTCTGCGGCTCCTGCTCGGCCTTGTAGTCGATCTTCGTGATCTCCTGCCCGCCGGACACCGCCGCCTTTGTCATGTCGTCGTAGACGTTCGTGAACGCGCTCGCGACCTGCGTCGTGTACGTCTGGGGCGGGCTCTCGGTCGTCGTGATCTGGAGCGTCGTCCCGGTCTGGACGACCTTCGAGACCTGGCCCTGAGACACCTGCTGAAGGAAGTACGAGTACGACTTCGAGGTGTCGGCGGGCGACTGGAGCAGCCATGTGTAGAGCAGCGCCACCGTGCCGATCACGAGGATCAGCATGATGATGCCGTTCCGGAAGACCTTCGGGTTCAACAGAGCCTCCGCGTGAGCGGTGCGGCGTGGGGACGCCGTATGGTCGAACGAGTATACCGTCGCTCGCGGGAAACCCCTTCCGGGAGGCCGTGCCGCCGGGAACGGGCCGGCCCCAGGGGAGGAGTCGGGCCGTCCACCTCACTGTACGCGCACCCGCGCAGGATGGATGGGGGCGAGGGTGGGACGGCGAGGGAGGAGTGGTAGCGGAGGGCGGATTTGAACCACCGACCAAGGGCTTATGAGTCCCCTGCTCTACCACTGAGCTACTCCGCCACGTGGCGCCCGGCATTCTAGCACCGGCACCCCGGAGGCTCGCCGGCGCGCTCCCGCCCCCGCTCGCGCGCGCGGAGGCCCGTAGAAGCGGGAACCCTCGCCGGCCGGCGGTGGTCGCCGCGCATCGCCCCGGGCACTGCCGCGGGCGTCCTGGCCGGCGGTGGTCGCCGCGCATCGCCCCGGGGGCTACGAGCTCGTCTTCCATCGCCGGATATCACGCGAGCGTGAGCTTCGGCCACCCTGGCGTCCGTGCGCAAGCGCGGCCGCGACGGACGACCCCGGTGCGCGGTCCACCCGTAGTCCCCGGGGTGGTATCCGGCGAGACACCACACGCCGCGCGGGGGGCGCGGCACGCGGCGCGGGGGTGCGGTGACGCGGGGGCGCGGTGAGGCGCCACTCCCGGCGCCCCGCTGCGGCGCGACGCCACTCGCTGCGGCGCGACGCCACTCGCTGCGGCGCGACCCGTGCCGGTCGGGCTGGCCTCCAGGCCGCCCTGTGCTCCCGGCCCGGCCGAACTCAGCCCCCGCAGGCCGCCCAGCGCTCGACGCCCTTGAACCGCTCCACGCGGAGGAACGCCTCGTCGAGCCGTGCCTCCGGGAGTCGACCTTCGTCGACGGCCGCCACGAGCGCCTCCTTCACCGCGCTCACCTCGGCCGGCGACGAGAGGATGACCATGTCGACGCCGGCACGGACCGCGAGCACGACCGCCTCCGGGACCTCCCATCGATCGGTGATCCCGGCCATGTAGATGTCGTCGGTCATCACGAGCCCTGTGAAGCCCATCTCGTGGCGGAGCAGCTCCACGGCCTCCGGTGAGACGGACACGGGACGCGAGGGGTCGATCGCATCGACCTGCAGATGCCCCAGCATGATCCCGGGGATCCCCGCGCCGACGGCCGCGGCGAACGGGACGAGGGCCCGCTTCCGGAGGGCTTCGAGCGATGCGGTCACGACCGGGAGGGAGGTGTGCGAGTCGACCGTCGTCTCGCCGTGGCCGGGGAAGTGCTTGCCGACGGCGGCGATGCCGGCAGCCGCGAGCCCGTCGGCGAACGCGACGCCGGCGCGCGCGGCCAGTGCAGGATCCGACCCGAACGAGCGGTCGCCGATGACGCCGTCGGCCGGCCCGCCGGTCACGTCGAGCACCGGCGCGAGGTCCACGGTGAAGCCCAGGTCCGCCATCGCGCTCCCGATGCGCCTCGCCCGTGCCTCCACGTCGATCGCCGGGAGCCGCCCCAGCGCACGTGCGCTCGGTGTCGGCGGAATGATCCCGGCCGCCGCGAGCCGCCCGATCCGGCCGGGCTCCTCGTCCGTCGCGATCGCCAGCGGGACGTTCGCGGCTTCCTGCAGGTCCGAAGTCAGAGCGCGGACCTGGCGCGCGTCGACGAGGTTCCCGCCATAGAGGAGCACGCCGCCGACGCCCGCCCTCACGACGGCATCGCCCCCGTCCCTCGCGGCCGTGCCCGGGATCCCGACGAGGAGGACCTGCGCCGCGCGGAACGGCAGCGACGGCAGCGAGCACGCTCCCGAGGTCGCAAGGGCGAGGCTTTCCGCTGGCGCGAGACTCGCGACGGCCGCTGGGCTCTTCGCGGGCGCGACCGTGGAGCCGGCCGACGGCGGGGCCGAGATCGCACCCGCGACCGACCCGACCGGGCTGACGGTCGCCTGGCCGCATCCGGCCACGAAGATCGTCGCGACGAGGAGCGCACCCACGCGAGCGAGGGGCTCCCGGGGACGGGTCGTGCTTGATCGCCGCCTGCGACATCGCATCGGATGCGCCGGCCGCTCAGCCGCCCGATGGCCTGCCGAACAGGAGCGTCAGCCACGCCTCGAGCGGCGTCCGGCGGACCTCCCGGTAGCCGATCCGCTGCGATGCGGAGCCGGGCGCGTCGGGCGGCAGCGACGGCGCACCGGCGGCGAGTGTGAACCCTCGCTCGCCGTGCCCGCCCACGCCATAGGCGCGGGCCTGGAGCGCCACGAAGCGTGGCTCCTGGATGATGGTCAGCTCCGCCTGCAGTCGTTCGAGCTGGGTCGCGAGCGACGCGTTCGTCGCGCGGGCGCGCTCCGCACGGGCCGAGGCGTCGGCGGCCTCGCCGACCTGGCGCGCGAACGTGAAGAGGACCCACGCCGCGACGACCGCCGCGAGGACCCAGGCGAGGCGCCGCCTGCTGAGTCCGGCGAGCGGGATACGCGGCAGCGCCGCCGCGGCGGCGACTTCGCTCTCGATCCCGGCGGAGTCGTCAGGCCCCGGGGCATCCGGTGCGATCGACGCGCCGCCGGACGGCGACCCGGAGGATGCGGGCGAGTCGAGGCCCTTGCGGGGCCGGCGGTGTTCGCGGATCACGCGGCCGAGCCTAGGCGCGCCGGGCGGCCGGCGTCAACCGCGATGGCCGGACCGATCGCTCTGCGCGTCCGGGCGTGGCGCGACGCCCGCCTGGGGTCGGGCCATCGTCGCACGGCCTGCCCGCTGGCTTGCGCCCGCTGCTAGACTGGCCGCATATCGAACGGCCGATCTAAATGGAGATGCGATGCGACGGTACGCACCGACCGCCACGGAAGCGGTCCTCGACCGGCTCCTCGAGGAGCCGTCGCTCGCCCGCGGCATCGTCCACCGCCGACACGTCCCCGCTCGTGACGCGGTCACGGAGCCCTTCCCTGACTGGCTCGATCCGCGCATCCGGGCGGGACTCGAGGCCTCGGGCATCGAGCGCCTCTATGCGCACCAGGCGGACGCGCTCCGGGAGGTCCGCGCCGGGCGCGACATCGTCGTCGTGACGTCCACAGCCTCCGGCAAGTCCCTCTGCTACGAACTCCCGGTGCTCCAGTCCCTCGCCGAGGATCCTGCTGCCCGGGCGCTCTTCCTCTTCCCCACCAAGGCGCTCGGCCAGGACCAGGTGGCTGCCCTGCGCGGGCTCGCGACCGCCTCGGGCCTGGACGTCCAGGCCGCCACGTACGACGGGGATACGCCTGCGCCAATCCGATCCGTGACGCGGACGGCCGGGCAGGTCGTCGTCACGAACCCGGACATGCTCCACGCCGCGATCCTCCCCCACCACACGAAGTGGTACCGCCTCTTCGAGCAGCTGCGATACATCGTCGTCGACGAGCTCCACACGTACCGCGGCGTCTTCGGCAGTCATGTCGCCAACGTCCTCCGCCGTCTCCTCAGGATCTGCGCGCACTACGGCTCCCGGCCGGTCATCGTCTGCTGCTCGGCGACGATCGCGAACCCGGTCGCGCTCGCAACGGCTCTCACCGGGCGCACGCCCGCCCTCGTGGACCGCGACGGGTCGCCCGCCGGCGACCGCCACGTGCTCCTCGTCGATCCGCCGCTTCTCGACGCCGGGACGGGTGCCCGTGGGTCGGCGCTGACGCTGGCCTCCCGCTGGGCGCTCCCGTTCCTTCGGGCGGGCCGCCAGACGATCGTGTTCGGACGGTCGCGCACCTCCGTCGAGATCCTCCTCACCACCGTCCGCGAGGGCCTCCGTGAAGGAGACGGCTCGCTGCCCGGCCCGGCGCGACGCGTGCGGGGATACCGCGGCGGCTACCTGCCGACCGAGCGGCGGTCCATCGAGCGTGGTCTCCGCGACGGTGAGGTGCTCGGGGTCGTCGCCACCAACGCGCTCGAGCTCGGCGTGGACATCGGCGGGCTCGATGTCGCCGTCCTCGCCGGCTACCCGGGATCGATCGCGGGGACGCGCCAGCAGATGGGACGGGCCGGCCGGCGCCGCGGCACGTCCGTCGCCGTCCTCGTCGCGTCCGGGTCCGCGGTGGACCGCTACGTCCTCGCGCACCCCGAGTTCGTCCTCGACGGGGACCCGGAGGAGGCACGGCTCGACCCGGACAACCTCCACGTCCTCCTCGCCCACCTCAAGGCGGCAGCGTTCGAGCTCCCGTTCGAGCCGGGCGAGCGGTTCGGCCCCGAGCCCGCCGACGACCTGCTGGCCTTTCTCGCGGAGGACGGGCACGTCCGGCAGGCCTCGGACGGCCGGTGGTACTGGGCGAGCGAGAACTTCCCTGCGTCGTCGGTCTCGCTGCGGAGCGCCGCCGAGGAGAACGTCGTGATCATCGACACCACGACAGCGGCCCCGCGCGTCATCGGGGAGATCGACATCTTCGCCGCCCGGACACTCGTCCACGAGGAGGCGATCTACCTGCACGAATCGGTCCAGTACCACGTGGACCGGCTCGACTGGGACGAGCGGAAGGCGTACGTCAGGCGCGTCGACGTCGACCACTACACGCAGGCGGATCTCGCGGTCACGCTCAAGCCGCTCGATGTCTTCGCCGAGGAGGAGGTGACCGGGGGCGGGCGCCATCATGGCGAGGTGATGGTGGCGAGCCTCGCCACGATCTACAAGAAGCTCAAGTTCGGGACGAACGAGAACATCGGGTGGGGCCGCATCCACCTTCCCGAGATCGAGCTCCAGACCACCGCCTACTGGCTCACGGTGGCCGGCACGGACGGCTGGCGGCGCGACGAGATGGACGTCGCGCTCGTCGGCACCGGGCGGGCGATGCAGGCCGTCGCGTCGGTGCTCCTCATGGTGGACCCGCGCGACCTGGGCCTCGTCACGCAGGTCCGCGCGCCCCACGCCGACGCACCCGCGATCCACCTGTACGAGCCGGTCCCGGGTGGCGTCGGCCTCGCGGAGCGCCTCTGCGCCCTTCACGCGGAGCTCCTCGACGGGGCGGCCGAGCTCATCGCGCGATGCGAGTGCGACGCCGGATGCCCGGCGTGCACGGGGCCTCGCCTCGAGTACGGGGCCGCGGACCTCGACCCGCGGGGTCTCGCGCTCAGGCTCCTCGGCCATCTTGGCGCGCGCGTCCCCGCGCGCGTCCGTGTCGCCGCGTGAGCGCGCCGCCTCCTGCCGCCACGGATCCGAGGTCGCGGGCCCGCGACCTCGCAGCGGCGATCCCGGGCGTCACCCTCGGGAGGCGGCTCGCCACCTTCCGAGCCTCGCGACCAAGCGGGCCACAGGACGCGCCGTCACGTACGGGCGGAGCCGGCCTCGCCGAGCGTCTCGCTGCGGCCGTGGGAGGCACCGTCGTCCGAGGACCCGGTGGTCGGGTCGTGCGCATCGACGCTGGGCCGATCGACGTGCCCGTCGACCGCGAGCGGCTCCAGCACCTGCCCGGCCAGCCACCCGCGGACCGGCGGCTCGTCTGCCTGGACACCGAGACCACGGGCCTGAGCACCGGCACAGGGACGGTCGCCTGGGTCGTGGGCGTCGGCGCGTGGGAGGGGCGGACGCTCACCGTCACCCAGCTCCTCCTCCCCGACCATCCCGACGAGGGCGCGCTCCTCCAGGTACTGACGGAGGAGATCGGCGACGCGCCCGTCCTGGTCACCTACAACGGCCGGTCGTTCGACTGGCCTCTCCTCGTCGCGCGCTATCGCGCGCACGGGCGACCGGCCCCCGTCCTCGCCGGCCACCTCGACCTCCTCCCCGTCGTGCGTCGCCTGTTCCGCCACCGGCTCGGCGGTGCCCGCCTCCGGCGCGTGGAGGAGGCGCTCCTCGCCGTCACCCGGCACGACGACGTCGAGGGATGGGAGATCCCGTCGCTCTACCTGGACTTCCTCCGCGGCGGCCCGGCGACACCCCTCGCTCGCGTCGCGACCCACAACGCGGAGGACGTGCGCTCGCTCGGCCGGCTCCTCGCGCACATCGACACCACGCTCGCCGATCCCGGCGCCCGCCCGACAGCCGACCCGGGTGACCTCGCATCACTGGCCGAGATGCTCCGCGCCGCCGGCCGCCATCACGAGGCTCTCGCGTGCCTGGAGCATGCCCTCCTCGCGCTGCGCGAGCGCGAGGAGGGCATGCGCGCGCCGGGTGTCGACGCCACGCCACCGCAGGCGATCCTCCGCACCGGCCGACCTGACCCGATCGCGCCGTGGTGGTCGCCGCGATCCCGGCCCGACGTCGGAGGCATGCCCCGTCCGCATCCGCCCGGACTCGGGCGCGTACCGGATCGTCACGGACCCGTCGATCTCGTCACCGTCCTCGCGGCGCGGGCGAGGATGCTGCGCCGCCTCGGCCGCCACGCGGAGGCCGCGGCCTCGTGGGAGGAGGTGGCGGCGATGGCGGGCACGACCGGTGTCACGGCCTGGATCGAGGTGGCCAAGATCCGCGAGCACGTGGAGCGGGACGCGGCGGGCGCCCTCGCGGCCACGGACCGCGCGATCGCGATCCTCTCGCGGCGGCGCGCCGCCGGCCGGCCGGATCACGTCGCCGAAGGGCACGTGGCCAGGCGTCGAGCGCGCCTCGCCCGGCGCGTCGCTCGAGCACGTACCACCGGACGGACCGGACACGGGTGACGAACGGCCGCCGACCCGCGCCCGGGGGGCCGCTAGAGTGTGGGCCGGCGCATGGCGCGCGCCGCTCCCCAGCCGCGCTCGTCCGCGCGTCCCGGGCCGTGCGCATCGCGGGCGCTCTCCCGCCGCATCACAGGAGTCCGCAGTGAAGATCGCTCTCCTCGGCGCGGGACGCATCGGCAAGATGCACGCCGCACTCATCTCGGAGATCGTCGGGGGCGAGAACCTCCTCGTGTCCGACGTCGATACGGCGGCCGCCGAGGCTGTCGCCGCGGCCAACGGCGGGCACGCCGTCGGGATCGATGAGGCGATCGGGGCCGCCGACGCCGTTGCGATCGCCGCCGCGTCGAACGTGCACGCGGACCTCATCCGACGGTCTATCACAGCCGGCAAGCCCACGTTCTGCGAGAAGCCACTCGCCCCCGGCCTCGACGAATGCCGCGAGCTCGTGCGGCTCGTCGAGGGCTCGGGTGTACCGTTCCAGCTGGGGTTCCAGCGGCGGTTCGACCCCGCGTATGTCGAAGCCCGCCGGCTGATCGAGACCGGGGAGATCGGGACCGTCTACGCGATCCGGCTCGCCGGCCATGACCCGGCCCCGCCTCACGAGGCGTACATCCCGGCCTCCGGCGGCCTCTTCCGCGACTTCTCCATCCACGACTGGGACGTCATCCGGTGGCTGACCGGCAGTGAGGTCGCCGAGGTCTACGCCGTCGGCGCGGTCCGGGGGTTCGAGGTCTTCCGGAAGTACGACGACGTCGACACGGCGGTCGCCGCGATCACCATGGCCAACGGAGTGCTGGCGGCTCTCACCACGGCCCGCCACGACCCGCTCGGCTACGACATCCGCACCGAGGTCTTCGGCTCGAAGGACAGCGTCGTCGTGGGCCTCGGCCCGCGGACGCCGATCCGCTCGCTCGAGCCCGACTGGGTAGCGTCGGACGTGGCCAAGTGGGACTTCTTCATCGACCGGTTCATGTCGGCGTACCGCGCCGAGATCGCCGCCTTCGTGCGCATGGCGCGGGGTGAGATCCAGAGTCCGTGCACGGCGCGCGACGGCCTCCAGGCGCTCATCGTGGCCGACGCGGCCACACGCTCGCTCAAGGAGCACCGTCCCGTCCCGACATCGGAGTTCGACATCTGACGCACGAGTGCCGGGCCGCGCACGCGTCGCGGGCGGAACCGCGGCCGGCGCGACGCCGGCCTGGGAACCCGCAGGGCACGCCGAAGGACGTGCCGCCGAACATGACCATGTGCATACTGTCTTTCTGTCCGACGCGATGACCTCCGGAAGGACGCGCTCCCGCGTCGAGCGAAAGGAGGAGTCCGCAGAGGAGACGTTCCCGAGGGCCGTGCGGGGGAGGCACACCGGAGGAGTCGATCACAGAGCCCCTGCCCGCACCAGATCACCTGAGGAGGAGTGCTCGTGAAGTCCACCAGGATCCTCGTCGGCGTCGCAGCGGCGGCGCTTGTCGTGGCCGCATGCTCGTCCAGCGCCACCCCCGCCCCGTCGGCGGGCGGAGGTGGCGGCAGCGATCGCGCCAACATCAGCATCGAGGTCGTGAGCCACGGCCAGGCGGCAGATCCGTTCTGGTCCGTCGTGAAGAACGGCGTCGATCAGGCCGCCAAGGACATGGGCGTCAAGGTCAACTACTCGGCGCCGGACACCTTCGACATGGTCAAGATGGCCCAGCTCATCGACGCGGCCTGCGCGAAGAAGCCGAGCGGCCTCGTCATCTCGCTTCCTGACGCGGCGGCCCTCGGCCCGAGCGTCACGAAGTGCATCGACGCCGGGATCCCGGTCTGGTCGATGAACTCAGGCTCCGACACGTACAGGGACCTCGGCATCAAGGCCCACGTCGGCCAGACCGAATACGAGGCCGGGTTCGGCGGCGGCGAGAAGCTCGCCAAGTCCGGCGGCAAGAAGGGCCTGTGCATCAACCAGGAGGTCGGCAACGCCGCCCTCGACCTGCGGTGCAAGGGCTTCACCGACGGCTTCACGAAGAACGGCGGCCAGTCGGTCGAGGTCCTGCAGGTCAACCTTGCGGACGCGACCGGCGCTCAGCAGACCGTCCAGGCGAAGCTCCAGGGCGACCCGACGATCGACACGATCCTCGCGCTCGGCCCCACCGGATCCACCCCGACCCTCAAGGCGATCGACGCTCTCGGCCTGACCGGGAAGGTCAAGCTCGCGACCTTCGACCTCTCCCCCGAGGTCCTGAAGGCGATCCTCGCCGGCAACATGGAGTTCGCGATCGACCAGCAGCAGTACATCCAGGGCTACCTGCCGATCGTCTTCGCCACCCTCTTCCAGCTCTACGGCACGAGCCCGACGGGCGTCGTCATGACGGGCCCCGGCTTCGTCACGAAGGACAACGCCCAGCAGGTCATCGACCTGAGCAGCAAGGGCATCCGGTAACGGACGCCACGCTCGCAGTGAGCTGAACGCGAAGGGGTCGGCGGTCGTCCGTCGACCCCTTCGCCATCCGTCCTCGAGGGAGAGAGGATGACGTCGTCTGCAGCGCGCCCGGCCCAGAGCCGACTCCGCGAGATCGGGATCTGGCGGAAGTTCCTCAACCGCCCCGAGTTCGGGTCGATCATCGGGGCGATCGTCGTCTGGACCTTCTTCGCGATCATCGCCGGCGGGAAGGGCTTCACGAGCGCGAAGGGGATCGCCGGCACGCTCGAGGTCGCGTCCCAGATCGGGATCCTCGGCGTCACCGTGTCCCTGCTCATGATCGCCGGCGAGTTCGATCTCTCGATCGGATCGATGGTGGGGGCCTCGGGGCTCGTCCTCGGCTACATGATCGTGGACGTCGGCTCGCCCGTCTGGCTCGCCGTCGTGGTCGCGTTCGCGTTCGCGCTCGCGGTCGGCGCGGGGAACGGGTACCTCGTCTACAAGACGGGATTGCCGTCGTTCCTCGTCACCCTCGCCACGCTCTTCATCCTGCGCGGCGCGTCGATCGGCCTCACGCGCCTCCT
Organism: Chloroflexota bacterium; assembly: GCA_021813655.1. Classification (GTDB taxonomy): domain Bacteria; phylum Chloroflexota; class Limnocylindria; order Limnocylindrales; family CSP1-4; genus CAIYQJ01. The sequence goes on from JAKAJU010000002.1 coordinate 29,538, forward strand.
GACGAACCTCACTGTGATCAGCGGGATCCGCGACAGGACCGCGGGCGACCCGGTCGCGTGGCTCTTCTCCGGCGTCCTCTTCTCCCCCGAGAGAGGCGCCGACTTCAAGGTCTCGATCCTCTGGTGGCTCGTCCTCGCGGTCGTCGCGACGTGGGTCCTCCTGCGCACCCGGTTCGGCAACTGGATCTTCGGTGTCGGCGGCTCGTCGGTGGCCGCCCGCAACGTCGGCGTCCCGGTGGCGCGCGTGAAGATCCTGCTGTTCATGACGACCGCGTCGTCCGCGTGCCTCCTGGCGATGATCCAGGTCTTCTCCGCGGGCAGCGCCGACGTCCTGCGCGGCCAGCAGAAGGAGTTCGAGGCGATCATCACCGCCGTCATCGGCGGCACGCTCCTCACCGGCGGCTACGGTTCTGCGCTCGGCTCGATGTTCGGCGCGTTCACGCTCGGCTCCACGCAGCTGGGCATCGTCTTCGCCGGGATCAACACGGACTGGTACCAGGCCGTCCTCGGTGTCATGCTCCTCGTGGCCGTCCTCGTGAACAACTGGACCCGCCGCCGTGCCTCGGAGGCTCGACGATGACCGAGAACGTCTCCCCGACCCCGGCGCGCGCGGGCGCGGCGCGGTTGGACACCCCGGTCCTCGAGGCCCGCAACGTCTCGAAGTACTTCGGGCGTGTCATCGCCCTGAAGGACGTCTCGCTCGCCGTCCGCCCAGGGGAGGTGAATTGCCTCCTCGGCGACAACGGCGCCGGCAAGTCCACCCTCATCAAGATCCTCTCCGGCGTCCACGGGCCCGACGGGGGCCAGCTGTTCATGAACGGCGTGGAGATCAGGTTGAGCTCGCCGCGCGACGCGCTGAACCGGGGGATCGCCACGGTCTACCAGGACCTCGCAGTCCTGCCCCTCATGAGCATCACGCGCAACTTCTTCCTCGGGTCGGAGCCCACGAAAGGGTGGGGCCCGCTCCGGCACTTCGACCTCGACGGCTCCTCGAAGATCGCGATCGAGCAGATGCGCGAGATCGGCATCGAGGTCCGAGACACCGGCCAGCTCGTCGGGACGCTGTCGGGCGGCGAGCGCCAGACGCTCGCGATCGCCCGGGCCGAGTACTTCGGCGCCAAGGTGCTCATCCTGGACGAGCCCACGTCGGCGCTCGGCGTGAAGGAGGCGGCAATCGTCCTCCGCCATGTGCTCCGCGCCCGGAGCAGGGGCCTCGGCGTCGTCTTCATCACGCACAACGTCCAGCACGCCCTGCCCGTGGGCGATGTCTTCACGATCCTCTCCCAGGGGAAGCTCGAAGGGACCTTCCGCAAGGGAGAGGTGGACACGGAGGCCCTCCTCAAGCTCATGGGTGGCGGGAGCGAGCTCGACGATCTCCAGCGCGAGCTCGAGGAGCTCGCTGCTGTGGCCGAGAAGGGCGTCATCGTCGACGCCCTGCCGCCGGTGCTCGATGAGACCCCGACGGGCACGGACGGCTTCATCACGATCTGACCGCCCGTCGCTGCGGGCACTCCGCCGTCGGCGACCACGCTCCACCACCCGAGCCCGCCACCGGGCGGGCTCGGTCATGCGTGGGGTGCGTAGGACCCCACGATGTCGGCTCGCGCGGGGCCGAAGATGCGCCGCACCCTCTCACGGACGAGCCGCGTGATCACCTGCGCGCGGTCGGGCACCCCCGCGAGACCCCAGTCCTCCACCACGAGCGACCCCGCCGCGGCGGCGACCCGGAGGTCGAGGACGGTGCGCTGCCGGCCGCCGATGTTCGGATGGGCCGCGGTCGCGACGAGCGCGGAGAGGAAGGTGTCCCCGGCACCGGTGGGATCCACCTCGCGGTCCGACCGCGTCGCCCGCCACCGGAGCGTCTGGATCGGCCCGGACGTCCCGAGCGTGAGGAGAAGCCCGCCCTCCGGGCCCTGGGTGACGGCGAGGACCGCACCGGGACGCAGGAGCGCCCAGAGGTCGTGCAGCGGCGTCTCGGGCGCCACGTCATGGTGGCTCACGCCCACGACGTCGGCGCGGCGGATGAGAGCCGACGCGGTCGGCGCCTTCCGTGTCACGCCGCGCCCGTCCTCGAGCTCGCGCAGGAGGCCCTGCCAGGCGACGCCGACGAAGGCACCCGCGGGGATCGGCTCGACCCACTCGTCGTGGACCTCGTCGGCGACGGGGGCGACCATCCATGCCCGACTGGCGATCCACGACTCGGGGAGCGGCGGCACCGGCAGCGGAACGCCCTTCCGCACGATCGTCTGCACGCGACCGTGGGGCGTCTCCACATTGTGGTAGACGGGCCCGGCCGGGAGCGGGACCAGGAGGAGGTCCGCGCCGGCGTCCCGGAGGAGGTCGAGCTCGGACGCGCCCCGGGCCTCGCGGTCCACGCCCACCACTGCCGCCGTCCGGAGCCCGAGACGGGCCGTGGTCAGCGCGCTGTACGTCACGCCGCCGCCGAGCCGCCAGCCGCGGGGATCCTCCGGCGCGATGTCGCGGCATGCCGAGCCGACGTGGATGACCTCGGGCGGCCGTGCGGTCACCACGGCGTCGCGAGGCCGCCGATCGGGGCCGGCCTATACTGCCGTTCGGGCATCGGGCGCCTCCACCGCTCCCCACCCCGGAGGATCCGTGTACTTCTACGAGCTGCACGAGGGCGACGACGACCTCATGTCGGACGTCATCCTCGCATGCGAGAGCGAGGTCCCGCCCGGCGAGTTCCTCGACCTCGTCGAGCAGGCCCGCGCGCAGGTCGAGGAGACGTTCGAGGAGGACACGCTGCTCGAGGCGATCGCCGCCGAGCTCGAGCGTTCGCATGGCTTCGTCTTCGTGAGCGACGATCGACTCGTCGCGTCCGTGCGGATCGGCGCGAACGCCGCTGATGACCGACTCATCGGCACCGATGCGCAGGGGGCCGAGGACGAGGCCGAGGTCGACGACGACACGGAGCTCGCCGAGCAGACCGACTACCTCACCATCCTCGCCGACTTCGACCAGCCCACGCGGCTGGACTGAGCGACCCGGCGCCCGGGCCGCCGTCGCACCCGCGACGCCGCGAACGGGCGGACGTGCACAGGCCCGGCCGTGAGCCGGCCCGACCGTCACCCTCGACCGCTGAGGGACGCGTCAGCGGCTGAAGAGGATCTCCATCACGTCCCCGTCGCGGACGTGGTAGCTCTTCCCCTCCGACCGCAGCTTGCCGTGCTTGCGGGCCTCGGCGGTCGATCCCAGCGCGACGAGGTCCTCGTAGGCGACCGTCTCCGCCCGGATGAAGCCACGCGCGAGGTCCGTGTGGATGGCGCCGGCCGCGTCCACGGCGGTGGATCCATTCGGGACGGGCCAGGCGCGCACTTCGTCTGGCCCCGCGGTGAGGAAGCTGATGAGCCCGAGGAGCTCGTACGAGAGGGTGATGACGCGGTCGAGGCTCGATCCGTGGATCCCGAGGTCCTCCATGAAGACCGCCGCCTCATCGGGCGGCAGATCGCCGAGCTCCATCTCGATCCGTGCCGAGAGCGCATCGACGAGCGTCCGGCGGTGCGTCACCCGGGCGCGGAGCCCGGCCGCGACCTCGTCGGCCCGCGGGATCTCCGCCTCCCCGATGTTCGCGACGATGAGGACGGGCTTCTGGGTGAGGAATCGGAACCCGCGGATCGCCTTCTCCTCGTCCGAGGCAAGGTCCTCGTCACGGATCGGTCGGCCGGCGACGAGCGCCTCGTGCAGGCGACGGAGGATCGCATCCTCCCGCTCGTTCGCCTCGCGTTCGGCGGGCGTTCCGTGGTGGCCCGACGCCTTCAGCCGCTCGAGGCGCTTCTCCGCGACGGTGAGGTCCGAGAGCGCGAACTCGAGCTCGAGCCGCTCGACGTCGCGCCACGGGTCCACGCTCCCGTCCGGGTGCGGGAAGGCCGGGTCCTCGAACGCCCTGACGACCTGCAGGAGCGCGTCCGCCTCGCGAAGGCGTGCGAGGTGCTCGGCCGGGAGCTCGTCGGTGCCCGCGCTCCCGTCGGTCGAGGGCGGCGGCGCGGGCAGGTCCAGGTACGTCACGTCCGCGTGGACGATCTTCTTCGGCCGGTAGATCTCGGCGAGTCGGTCGAGGCGCGGGTCCGGGACCTTCACGACGCCGACGTGAAGCTCCATCCCGCCATAGCCGCCGGTCTGGACGTGGCCGCGCGTCAGCGTGTTGAAGACGGTGGTCTTGCCTGCGCCGGCGAGTCCGACGATCGCGATCTGCATGGGTCCCCCAGCGGGCCTGGCGCGCACGGGGCTGCGCCACGGCGGGTCCTCAGTAGCCGGCGGCCGGGTCCACGACGTTCACCAGAGGCTCACCGCGCCGGTACCGCTCGAGATTCTCGCAGAACAGGGCGATGCTGCGGTCGAGGACGCGGTCGGTGGACCACGAGGTGTTCGGCGTGATGATGACGTTCTCGAGGTCGTAGAACGGCGACGTCGGTGGCAGCGGCTGCTCGCGGAAGGTGTCGAGCACGGCGCCGCCGATCCGGCCGTCGCGGAGGGCGCGCAGCAGGGCGTGCTCGTCGAGGACTCGCGGGCGGGAGACGTTGATGAGCCACGCTCCGGGCCGCATCGCCGCGAGCTCGTCCGCTCCGACGAGCCCGGCTGTTTCCGGCGTCAGCGGGACCGCGAGGACGACGATGTCCGATGCCGCCAGCAGCGCCGGGAGCGCCCCCGGGCCGCCGAGGGTCTCGACCCCCGGGACCGCCTCCGCCGTCTCCGGGCGGCGCCGCGTACAGACCACGCGGCTCCCCAGCACGGCGAGGCTGCGTGCGATCTCGCCGCCGAGGCTGCCGAGGCCGACGACCCCGACCGTGAGCTCCGACAGCTCGCGCCCCTCGAGCGGCTGCCATGTCCGCTCTCGCTGAAGCTCGAGCAACTGCGGGAGGCGGCGGGCCACCGCGAGCGCCATCATCACGACGTACTCCGCGACGGGCCGGCTGAAGACGCCGCGGGCGTTCGTGATCGTGATCTCGGGCCGTCCGTGGACGGCAGCGATGACGCGGTCGACACTGGCCGCGGCCGAATGGATCCACCGAAGGTTCGGCGATCGCCCGACGATCCGCTCGAGCCCTTCGGCCGAGAGCGCCCCAGCGAAGAGGACCTGGACCGTGTCGAGCGGGCCGTCGGCCCGACCGTCCGTGGCGACCATGACGAAGGGGCCGTCCGGCCAGGCCGTGGCGATGCGCTCCAGGTCCCTGGCCCGGTGCCGCGCCGAGAGGATCGGCGTGATCGCGATCGCGGGCCCCCGGTCGTCGACGGCGGGCATGGTGGCGTCGCCGTCGGCGCGCGTCGTCATGCCGACCCTCTGCCGTGGGCCATCACGCGGCGCAGCCATCGGTCCGGGTCCTCGATCTCGCCGTCGCGCGGGAGCGACTCCGGGCCCTCCCACAGGCGGAGTCGCGCCTCGGGCCCGCCGCGCGCGACGATCGCCGCGACGAAGCGCTCGCCGGACCGGTACTGCTCCATCTTGAGGTCGAGGCCCGTGATCCGCAGCATCGCCTGCTCGAGAGGGCTCCGCTTCTCGCGTCGCTCGTGGAACCGCGCCGAGATGATCGCGTGGTCGGGCACGATGTCGCGGGCGACCTCGTCCATCACATGGTCCCCGAATCCCTCGAGGAGGCTCATCACCGCCTGCGTCTCGCGCAGGAGCTGTCGCTGGCCTTCGGGCAGGAGCGTCTCGAGCCAGTGCCGCCGCCCGTTCGACCGCAGCACGGCCGCGAGCTCGCGAAGGGTCCCGCGGCCGAGGCCGCGGATCTCGCGCCCGAAGCCGTCGATCTGCGCCTCGATCCGGGACGCGAGGTACGGACGGAGCCACGGATGCGCCTCGAACTCGAACGCGTGCGTCGCCTCGTGCAGGGCGATCCACGTCCGGAACGCATCGACGTCCACGCCGAGCTTCCGCGCCACACGCCGGACGTTCTCGTCGACGAACAGCAACCGCCCGGGCTCCTCCTCCTCGGCCGCCAGGAGAGCGACGTCGTACTGGCCGAGGACCCGCTGGCCCATGAACGCGAGCATGAGTCCGATCTGCCGCGTCGTGACCCACCGGTTCGCCGCGGCGATCGCCGCCTTCGAGGCGCTCGCGTCGGGCGGGAGGATCCGCGCAAGGACCTCGCCCTCGATCCGCGAGAAAAGCCGCTCGGGCGTGCGGACGTTTGTGCGGGCCCACGTC
>JAKAJU010000052.1 GCA_021813655.1 Chloroflexota bacterium
GGCGCTCGGCTGCCGCGGGGTCACCGCCGGCCAGCGCTCGATCGGCCCGGCTGGGATGGCAGCGGCCCGGGCCGCCGGACTGGACGTGGCCGCGTGGACCGTCCGCCGCACGTCCACGCTCGCCCGGCTCGCCCGGCTCGGCGTCGCCGCCGCATGCGTCGAGGACGCCGCGCTCGAAGGCGCACGCGAGACGCTCGCGTCGATCTCCACCCCGGACGCGACGGACATGCCGCCGGCGCCGCCTGCGGCTCGCGATGCCCACCCGCGAGGAGCCTCCGCATGACCGTGCCGCTGCGCGTCGCGACGATCAACATCCGCAACCTCGCCGACCGCTGGGACGAGCGGCTGCCGCTGCTCCTCGCGGACACGGCCGCGATCGCGCCCGATCTCCTCGGGCTCCAGGAGGTCGTCTTCGTCCTCCAGCAGGACCGTGTCATCGGGTCGGGCGGTGCCGCCCGGTACGCGGAGGTGCGTGGGTGGGCGGGCCGGCCCGAGTACGGCAACAGCCTCCTCGTGCGCGAGACGCTCGCGTTCGACGACTACGACCGGCTGGACCTGGGGCTCGCCCGCAGCGCCCACCGGATCGTGGTCTCCCTCCCGGGAGCCTCGCCCGTCGTCGTCGCCGTCACCCATCTCCATCACACCCTCGACGGTGCGACGGAGCGCGACGAGCAGGCGCGGGCGCTCCTCGCCTGGCTCCAGGCAGGGCCTGCCACGGATGCCCAGGTCGTGATGGGCGACTTCAACGCGGACCCGCACGAGCCCGCGCACGCACGGATGCGGGCGGCGGGGTTCCGGTCCGCGTACGCGGAGGCGAACGGCGCCGAGCCGGTCGTCACGTGGCCCTCGGGACTCCAGGCGCCGGCGATGGACACCGACGGCGATCCGGACTGCCTCGACTACATATGGATCCGCGGAGCCGTATCCGTGGCCGGCGCGCGCCTCGTGTACGACCGTCCGGCCGCGCACGACGCGACGCTCTACCCGTCCGATCACTTCGGGATCGTCGCCGACCTCACGATCGGGTAGGCGGCGCGGTCGCCGGCCGCGGGCGGAGACGCGACCGAGGGCGCGGCCCGTCTAGCGCGCCTTCAGCGAGTCCGGCGGCACGAGCCAGCGCAGCTCGGCCGTCCCCGGAGCGAGCGGGAGATCCGCGTCGACGCGAACGAGCGCGCTCTTGCGGACGAGGATGTCGGCGCCGACGAGCTCGGAGACCGTCGCGCTGAAGTCGGGGTCGTGCCCCACGAGCAGCGGTCGTGCAGGGAAGCCCGCCTCGTCGAGCAGGGCGGCCAGCGAGGCCACGTCGAGCCCCTGGCCGAGCCGGTCGCTGATGACGACCTCCATGCCGATCTCCGTGGCCACGATCCGCGCCGTCTGGAAGGTACGGAGCTTCGGGGAGGTGATGACCGCGTCGGGCCCGCCGACGTCGTGGAGGAATCGGGCGACGCGCTCGGCCTGGCGCTCGCCCTTGCGGCTCAACGGCCGATCCTCGTCGGGCCCGTCCCACGCGAGCGGGTCGCCGGCATCCGCGTGCCGGAGGAAGTAGAGCTCCACGCGTCCCGTCGCCTCGGCGCTCATGCCGCCCACTCCTCCCGTCGTCGCCATGCCGGCGCCCTTCGGCGGCAAGCCTACGCGTTCAGATCCTCCATGTGCCCGGTCGCGAGGAAGACGACGTCCTCCGCGATGTTCGTCATCCTGTCGCCGGCCCGCTCGAGGTAGTGGGCGGCAAAGACGATGCGCAGGCCACGCTCCACGTTCGCGCCGTCCGCGGCCATCAGGCTCTTCGTCTCGTCGATGATCGCGTGATAGAGCCGATCGATGTCGTCGTCGGCAGCGGCGACCGCCCGCGCCTCGTCCGGATCGAGGTCGATGAGTGCGCGCGTGATGCGTCCCACGCCATCCGCCGCGAGCCGCCCCAGCTCCGGCAGGTGCACGTACTCCTTGAGTGGCGGCTCCGGCGCGAGCTTGCGGGCCTGCTTCGCGACGTTCGCCGCGTAGTCGCCGACCCGCTCGAGCTCGCCCGCGACGTTGTCGAGCATGAGGAGGTAGCGGAGGTCGCGCGCCACGGGCCCCTGCGTGGCGATCGCGAGGATCACGAGATCCTCGACCTCGCCGCGCATCGCGTTCATCCGCGCGTCGTCCCGGATGACGGCGAGTGCCGCCTCGGCGTCGTGCCGGACGAGCGCGTCCATCGCGCGGATGAGGGCGTCCTGGACGGAGCTCCCCAGCCGGATGATCGCGTCCTTGACGTCGCGCATCTCGCGGTCGAGCGACGGCCGATCGACGTGGACGGGGACGCCCGGCGCCCCGGACGGCGCGGCGCCTGCCGGCTGGCCGAACGTCGGCGACCCCGTGAGGGCGGCCGCCGCGGCCGCCTCCTCGAGCGACTCGTTCTCCCGCATCTCGCCTCCCTCAGCCGAACCGGCCGGACACGTAATCCTCGGTGAGCTGCTCGCGCGGGTTCGTGAAGATCTCCCGCGTGGGACCGAACTCGACGAGATAGCCGGCGCGGTCCTCGTCCATCGTGAAGAAGGCGGTCTCGTCGCTGACGCGGCCGGCCTGCTGCATGTTGTGGGTGACGATGACGATCGTGTAGTTCGTCCGCAGCTCCGCGATGAGCTCCTCGATCCGCAGGGTCGCCACCGGGTCGAGCGCCGACGCCGGCTCGTCCATGAGGACGACCTCGGGATCCACGGCGATCGCGCGGGCGATGCACAGGCGCTGCTGCTGGCCCCCGGACAGCGACGTGCCCGGCTCCCTGAGCTTGTCCTTCACCTCGTTCCAGAGCGCCGCCCGTCGGAGGCTCCGCTCCACGATCCCGTCGAGTTCGCTCCGGCTGCTCCGACCGGCGAGCCGGATCCCGGCCACGACGTTGTCGTAGATGGACATGGTGGGGAACGGGTTCGGGCGCTGGAAGACCATCCCCACGTAGCGGCGCAGCCGCACCGGGTCCACCGCGGGGTCGTACACGTTCGCGCCGTCGAGCAGGACGGTGCCCTCGACGCGTGCCTTCGGCGCCAGCTCGTGCATGCGGTTCAGGGTCCGCAGGAAGGTGCTCTTTCCGCACCCCGACGGCCCGATGACCGCCGTGACCGACCGGGGCCGGACAGCCATCGTGACGCCCTTCACGGCGCGGAACGCGCCGTAGTAGACGTCGAGGTCGCGGACCTCGATCTTCGGGCTCGCCGCTCCCGTGCCACCGGCCGCGGCCTCGGCCGTTGGCGCCTGGGCCGGGGCCACGGACCGCTGCTCGTCGGTGGTCATCCGCACCTCGGTCATCGGCTGGTGCCCCTCAGAGAGCGGGCGCGCACGAGGATGTTGATCACGAGGACCGCGAGGAGCAGGAGGAAGGCCGCCCCCCACGCCTGCTCGTTGAGCGCGGGGTACGGCTGCCGCGCGTTCTGGTAGATGAAGAGCGGCAGGGCATCCATGGGGCGCCCGAAGTCTCCGATGTTGAGCAGGCGGCTGCCGAGCGCCGTCATGATGAGCGGTGCCGTCTCACCGGCCGCGCGAGCGACTGCGAGCATGATCCCGGTGAGGATCCCCGGCCAGCCGACCCTGACCGCCACCGACAGCACCGTCCGCCACCGGCGGATGCCCAGCGCGAGCGATGCCTCGCGCAGGTCGCCCGGGACGAGCTTCAGGATCTCCTCGGTCGTCCGCATGATGACCGGCACCATGATCACCGCCAGCGCCACGGACCCCGCGAACGCGTTGTACTGCTTGAACGGCAGCACGAGGAACGTGAAGACGAAGACGCCGACGAGGATCGACGGGATCCCGACGAGGACATCGGCGGCGAACCGGATGACCCCGGCGGTGCGGTGCCCGGCGAGCTCGCTCACGTAGACGCCGGCCGACAACCCGACGGGCACGGCGATGAGCGTCGCGAGGGCGACCATCTGGATGGAGCCCGTGATCGCCGTCACGGCGCCGCCGCCGATGCCCAGCGCGCGCGGCGGCTTCGTGATGAGGTCCACGTTCAGCGCGGCGACCCCGTTGATCGTCACGAACGCGAGGAGGGCGACGAGCGGGATGATGGCGATCACGGTGCAGGCGAGCGTGACGATGCGCATCGAGCGGTCCACGACGGCACGCCGCTCGCGACCGCTCGCGCGGCGCAGATGGTCCGGGATCGGCACGGCCGCAGCGGTCATCGGAGACCGGCCTCAGCGGCGGTCGCGTGCCCGACGAACACGCGGGCCACGACGTTGATGACAATCGTGATGACGAGGAGAATCAGCCCGAGCGCGATGAGGCTGGACGTCTGGAGGCCCACCTCGGACTCGTTGAACGACGTGGCGATCTTCGACGACAGCGTCTGCGCCTGGTCGAAGAGCGAACGCGGGATGTCCTGGCCGTTGCCGATGACCATCGTCACGGCGAGGGTCTCGCCGAGTGCGCGCCCGAGGCCCAGGATGATCGCCCCGATGATCCCGGAGCGGGCGATGGGGACGACCACGTGCGAGATCACCTCCCAGCGCGTTGCCCCGAGCCCGTACATCGCCTCGCGCTGTGCCGGCGGCACGGCCACGAGGATCTCCCGCGAGATCGTCACGATCGTGGGCAGGATCATGATCGCGAGGATCACGCCGGCCGCGAAGAGCCCGATCCCGAACGCGGGGCCCCGGAAGATCGGGATCCACCCGAAGGCGTCGACCATGAACGACTCGACCGTCACCTTGAGGAACGGGCCGAGGACGAACACGCCCCACAGGCCGATGACGACGCTCGGGATCGCCGCCAGCAGCTCGATGATGAACGTGAGGGGGACGGCGATCCGGCGCGAGGCGTACTCGGCGAGGAAGATCGCCGTGAGCAGCCCGATCGGCGCCGCGATGACGATCGCGATCGCCGACGAGAAGATCGTGCCGGCGATGAACGGCAGCGCTCCGTAGACCGCGGCGACGGGGTCCCACACCGTGCCGGTGACGAACGACAGGCCGAACGTCTGCCACGTCAGCGCCGAGTTCGTCGCGAGCAGGACGAGGATGAGGACGAGGAGGGCGACGATCCCGGCGCCGACCGCCCCCGTGCCGCCGACGAACGCGCGATCGGGCAGTCGCGACAGGCGCCTGCTCTGGAGGCGACGCGGGTCGAGGAGGACGGTCACGGGCGCTGTCTCCCTCTCGTGACTTCGAGGTACCGGAAGGGTATGCCACCCGCCCGGCGGTGCGCCCGTCCGACATCGACCGGGCGCACCGCGCGGGGCGGGGCGCCCGGTGCGAGCGGCCGTGGCCGGTCCGTCACGGCCAGACGGGCGACCCCCCGGTCGTGACCGTGTGGAGCGTCGCGAGCGCCTTCTGCTGCACGGCGGCGGGGAGGGGAGCGTAACCGAGGCCCTCCTCGGCCGCTTGCCCGTCAGTGAGCGCCCAGGCGATGAAGGCGACGAGGGCCTGGGCCTTCGCGGCATCCTTCTGGTCCTGGAAGACGAGCAGGTAGGTGTACGACGCGATCGGGTACGTGTCCGCGCCCGGCCCGTTGATGATCGGCGCCTGCCGGTTGTCCGCCGGGAAGCTCGCGGCAGCGGCGTTTGCGGCCGCGGTGACGCCCGCGGTCGATGCCGCGACGAATGCGCCGTCGGCGTTCTTCAGGTTCGCGGCCGGGATCTTCGCCTGCGTCGCGTAGTTGAGCTCCACGTAGCCCACCGCGCCGTCATTCTGCTGGACGCCGCCGGCGACCCCGTCGTTGCCCTTGGCACCGATTCCGGTCGGCCACTTCACGTCCGTGCCCTTGCCGACCTTCGTGCTCCAGTCGGTGCTGACGGCTGAGAGGTACGACGTGAACGCGTTCGTCGTCCCGGAGCCGTCCGACCGATGGACGACGAGCACCGGCTTGTCGGGGAGCGTCACGCCGGGGTTGTTCGCCGCGATCTTCGGGTCGTTCCAGTTCGTGATCGTGCCCAGGAAGATGTCCGCGACGTTCTGCGCGTCGAGGTTCAGCGTGGCGACGCCGGCGAGGTTGTAGATGACGACCACCGCGCCCAGGGCGGTCGGGATGTGGAGGACCGTCGTGCCCGACGGCAGCGCCGCGATGTCCGCATCCTTCATCGGGGCGTCCGATGCGCCGAAGTCGACCGTCTGCTGCGTGATCGCCTTGATGCCGGCGCCGGAGCCGACGGCCTGGTAGTCGATCTTCAGGTTCGGGTAGAGGCCGCCGTACGCGTCGAACCAGCTCTGGTAGAGCGGGGCCGGGAACGTGGCGCCCGCGCCCTGGAGCGTGATCGCCGCGCTCGGCGGCGTGGGGACCGCGATGGCCGCGCCGCCCGACGCCGGCGACCCGGTCGGGGAATCGATCGGGCCGGCCGGGGCTGCCGACGGCGCGGTGGTCGCGCCACCGGTCGAGCAGGCGGCGGCGAGGAGGGCGGCGGCGAGCGAGAGCCCGGTGACACGCGACGTCCTGGAGATGGACACTCGTACATTCCTCCTGGCGGCCCGTCTGCCCCCCGGAGTCTCGGCCGGGCGGGGCGGGCGCATGACCCGTTCCGGGTCCCGGGGCAGCGTGCGACCGCCGTCTGAACGCGGCATGTTTCCCGTGTTAACGGACCGTGAAGACCGCCCGGGGACATGGCCGCGAACACGCGCGCGTCCATGAGGCCGCGAGCGCCGCGTCCACGTCCGCGCCGCCGTCGCGCGGCCGCCCCGGGGTCGCCGTGCCCTTCCTCGACGGCACGGACCCCGGAGGCCGCCCGGACCTTCCTCGCGGATGCGACACTTGCGCGGACGACGTCGACGGACGGAGGGACGCCGGGAATGGCGAAGACGCGCACGAAGGGTAGCTCGGAGGCCGGCGAGGCGACGCCCGGGGAGACGGGCTCGCCCCGCGACGACACGCCCGGGACCGCGGACGCCGGCGCCGAGGAACGGCGCCGGGCGAAGCGTGAGAAGACGGTCCGGAAGCGGATCGCCGCGCTCGACGCGTCCGTCGGGGGCGCGCGCCGGCGCCTCGAGCGCAGGCAGGAGCGCCTGGTCGCGGCCGAGCGCGAGCTGCGCCTTCTCGAGCGCGAGCTGGCCGCGGCGCTCCGCGAGGCGAGGGCCCTCGGCGTCTCTGCGCCAGGCGTCGCCGAGGAGTCGGGCGCGCGCCGTCCCGGGAGGCGGGCTGCGGCCGACCTGAAGGCGAAGACGACCGCGATGCCGAAGGCGGGCAGCCGCGCTCCCCGTGCCACG